>NZ_PKOZ01000003.1:117321-333009 GCF_002946355.1 Pradoshia eiseniae | reverse complement strand
TTTTTGGGATAAAAAACATTGTTTCCAAGAGTGAATAAAATGACTCTTTTTATTTACACAATTATATGGACTTAATCCCCTTTCCCCAGGCTACGTGTAGGAAAGGTGGGGAAAGGGTGGTAGAAGGATGGGGAAAGCCAGGCAATGCCCATCCTTTTCCCAGTCTATGTGCAGGTAAGGTGGGATAAGGGTGGATGAAGGATGGGAAAAGCCGCCAGGCAACGCCCATCCTTTTCCCAGGCTATGTGTAGGAAAGGTGGGGAAAGGGTGGACGAAAAATGGGGAAAGCCAGGCAATGCCCCCCTCGCCCAGGCTATGTGTAGGAAAGGTGGGTAAAGGGTGGTAGAAGGATGGGGAAAGCCAGGCAAAGCCCACCCCTCGCCCAGGCTATGTGCAGGTAAGGTGGGATAAGGGTGGACAAAGCATGAGAAAAGCCGATGCCCGGCATCAACAAGCAAACCAACAAAAAAATGCCCTCCCGAGGAGCAGGAGGGCATTTTTCTCTATCCGTTCATTATTTCTTCAATGAAAGCACAAGCTCTTCATCTGGTGTCACATAATAGGTTGTTTGGTTGTCATAGGTGACAAATCCAGGTTTGGCGCCGGCTGGTTTTTTGACATGCCTGATTAATGTAGCGTCGACAGGTACTTGGCTTGATTGGCGTGCCTTGCTGAAGTAGGCGGCAAGGATGGCAGCCTCTTTGATGGTTTGGTCGCTTGGGTCTGCATCCCGGATAACGACGTGAGAGCCAGGGATGTCCTTCGTGTGGAACCAAAGGGCGTTTTTTGGCGCAAGGCGGTTGGTTAAGTATTCGTTTTGCTTATTATTCTTGCCGACGAGGATCTCTGTACCGTCGCTTGATAGGTATGTATCAAGCGCTGGCTTCAGGTCTTTTTTCTTTCCGCCTTTTTTGCTTACCCGTTTCTTGACATAGCCGCCTTCCTCAAGCTCTTCGCGAATCTCCTGCAGGTCCTTAGGAGAAGCGGTATTCATTTGATGGATGAGGTTATCGAGATAGTCGATTTCCTTATTGGTGAGCTCGATTTGTTCGTTGACATAGGCAACGGATTTCTTCGCTTTTTGGTATTTAGCGAAGTATTTTTGGGCGTTTTCCGATGGTGTTAGCCGTTCGTTCAGCTCAATCGTCAGGGAAGGCTGGTTCTCATCGTAAAAGTCGATGACCTCTGCTGTTTTCATGCCTTTTTTTAGGGCATAAATATGGCTGGTAATTAGCTCGCCATATTTTTTAAAAATCTCTGCTTTTTCGGAGTCACTAAGAGTCTCCTTTAGCTTGAGCAGTTTTTTCTCGTTTTTCTCTTTTTCATTTTGAAGGAGACGTTCGAGGTCATGGGCCTGCTGTTTGACGCGGTCTCGGTCTGCCTTTTGGAAATAGAAGCGGTCAAGGAGCTCGCTTAAGGTGTCGAAATGCTTCTTTGTTCCTTTTATATGCTCCACATTGAGCAGATAAAAGGCTTCTTTTGATTCGCTGCTGATTAATGTGGGTTCATATTGATGAACGCTTATTTGCTCCATGACAGCCTTGAAGCTTTGAGGGACCGTTTCTCGGTTTACAAGGCCTGCTCTATGCGTAATTTCCTTTGCAAGGAGCGGAGATAGACCCTTGAAGGTCGAAACAAGCTGTTTGTCAATTCTGCCGGCGAAATAATCCAGATGCGTTAATCCCTGCTCAGCATCGTCTAAAGGGTTGAATTTATCCTGTTCCGGCGGGAGCACATAAGGTTGTCCGGGGAGCAAGGTCCGGTAGCTGTTTAAGGCTGGGGGAACATGCTTGATACAATCGATAATCATGTTCTTCTCTTCATCAACAAGGATGATATTGCTGTGTTTCCCCATGATTTCAATAATAAGAAGCTTAGGAGCCAGATCTCCGATTTCGTTGCGGCCATGTACCTTAAAGGTAATGAGCCTCTCGAGTCCAGGCTGCTCGATTTTCTCTATAAAATAACCTTCCAAATGTTTGCGGAGCAGCATGCAAAACATTGGCGCATCTGTTGGGTTCTCGTAACTTTCCTTGGTAAGCTGTACACGCGCATAGCTTGGGTGAGCAGAGAGGAGCAGCTTGTGATTCTCTCTGCCAGCTCTGACAACGAGAATGAGTTCGTTTTTATAGGGCTGGTGAATCTTCGTGATTCGTCCGCTTTTGAGCGTGGCGGATAGTTCCTCCGTCATAGCTCTTGTGAAAAATCCGTCAAAGGACATGTATAACACCTTCTTCATTATGGCAGATATGAATCTGCCGGTCTCTTTAAATAACTATAGCCTAACAAGTATAGCATTTTTCGGGACAACTCTGAATAAACATGTACCAAAGTAAGTCATTCGGATTGTATGAAGGAGGTTGTACTCGTTACATGAAGTTGGTAGAAATGGACAAAGATCAGTTACAATCCGCTTTTAATGTTGATGCGAAAAAGGGATTGAGCCATCAGGAAGCAAAGAAACGGTTAAAGCAATATGGACATAATGAGCTGGCGGAAGGTGAAAAGCAGTCTGCGCTCCTGCTGTTTTTTAACCAATTCAAGGATTTTATGGTACTGATTCTATTGGCGGCAACGCTGGTCAGCGGTTTGCTTGGGGAATATATTGATGCCATAGCCATCATTATGATTGTATTGGTTAATGGATTTTTGGGATTTTTTCAAGAACGCAAGGCAGAAAAATCTTTATCAGCATTGAAGGAAATGGCTGCCCCGCAGATGATGGTGCAAAGGGATGGGTTATGGACTAAAATTCAGGCAAAGGACTGTGTGCCTGGGGATATTGTTAAATTCGCAAGTGGAGACCGGATTGGCGCTGATATAAGAATTACGAAAGCGCATAGCTTAGAGGCCGAGGAGTCTGCTTTGACAGGGGAATCTCTTCCGGTTGTAAAGTCATCGGATGTGATGAAGAAGGAAAGCGCAGGTATAGGTGATCAAGTGAATATGGCCTTCATGGGAACACTTGTGACGAGAGGCTCCGGGGAAGGAGTAGTCGTTGCAACCGGAATGAAAACAGCCATGGGACAGATTGCTGATTTGCTCCAAAATGCGCACAGTCAGCAAACACCTTTGCAGATAAGGCTCGAGCAATTAGGAAAGATTTTGATTGTGGCAGCACTGTTCCTGACTTTATTGGTGGTCGGAATCGGTGTGTTGCAAGGAAATAATTTATATACGATGGTGCTTGCGGGAGTGTCGCTCGCTGTGGCCGCTATTCCAGAGGGGCTTCCCGCCATTGTCACGGTTGCTCTGTCGCTCGGCGTACAGAGGATGATTAGGAAAAATGCCATTGTCCGCAAGCTGCCTGCCGTTGAGACATTAGGCTGTGCATCAGTCATTTGCTCAGATAAGACTGGGACCATGACGGAAAATAAAATGATGGTCACAAGACTCTGGGTAGGGGGAAGGGATTGGACAGTCTCCGGTAAGGGGTTTGAGCCGGCAGGCGAGTTTGAATGTATGCAGGGTCCTTCAGATGACACAGAGGTGCGGCAGCTATTAACCTATGGAATTCTATGCAATAATGCTGAATTGAAATTAAAGAAAAAGAACTATTATATAGAAGGGGATCCGACAGAGGGAGCTATGCTCGTTGCCGCCATGAAAAAGGGAATCGACAGACAGCTTCAGTTTGAGAATTATCAACTCTTAAAGGAATTTCCGTTTGAATCGGAACGGAAGCTGATGAGTGTCATGGTGAAGGATGCAAACGGGAGGCAATTCATCGTTACAAAGGGGGCTCCAGATGTGCTGCTTGGCCGTTGCAGCTCAGTTCAGATGAATGGGCGCAACCAGCGGATGGATGAAAAGATGGTCCATGGAATTATGGCATCAACAGAGCGTATGGCTGAGCAAGCGCTGCGCACAATTGCCGTTGCCTTTAAAAGCGTTCCTGCCAATACGGCCATCCTCGATGAGGGAGATGCGGAATGTGACCTCGTATTCCTTGGATTACAGGGAATGATGGACCCGCCGAGGGCGGAAGTGGCCCAAGCTGTTCAAGAATGCCGGGATGCAGGAATTAAGACTGTGATGATCACGGGAGACCATATGGTGACCGCAAAGGCTATTGGCGAGAAGCTCGGCATCTATCATCAAGGAGACAGAGTTGTATCTGGAGCCGAATTGGACAAAATGTCAGAGGATGAACTCTCGGATATAGTGGATGAAACGTCAGTATTTGCGCGTGTATCCCCGGAACATAAGCTTAAAATCGTATCAGCCTTCCAAGGCAGAGGACATATTGTCGCCATGACTGGGGATGGAGTCAATGATGCACCGGCAATCAAGGCGGCTGATATTGGAATTGCCATGGGAATCTCCGGGACCGATGTCGCCAAGGAGACTTCTGCGTTGATCCTGCTGGATGATAATTTTGCCACGATCAAAGCAGCCATTAAGGAAGGGCGGAACATCTACGAGAATATCCGTAAGTTCATTCGGTACTTGCTTGCCTCGAATGTAGGAGAGATTCTCGTGATGCTGTTTGCGATGATTATCGGCCTTCCGCTGCCGCTATTGCCAATCCAAATTCTATGGGTCAATCTTGTGACAGATGGGCTGCCTGCCATGGCACTTGGGCTTGATAAGCCCGAGGAAAATGTGATGAAACGCCCGCCAAGACATCCGAAGGAAGGGGTTTTCGCCAGGGGGCTGGGCTGGAAAGTCATTTCGAGGGGATTTTTGATTGGCTCGGCAACTCTGCTAGCGTTCATGACCGTCTATAAGTCAAATCCGGATAATCTCCAATATGCCCAGACGGTGGCATTTGCGACATTGGTGCTAGCACAGCTGATCCATGTGTTTGATTGCCGGAGCGAAAAGTCCATCTTTTCACGGAATCCGTTTGGGAATATGTATCTTGTGTGGGCTGTCGTCTCGTCCATCGTTTTGATGGTCATCGCCCTCTATTATCCGCCGCTTCAGCAAGTGTTCCATACAGTCTCGATTGCCCCAAGGGATTGGCTGTTAATCCTTGGTATGGCTTCGATTCCAACTTTTTTACTGGCTGGGACATTTTATGTAAGTAAATCCAAATAAATTGTGATATAATTTTTAAGGTAGTAGAGGGTACTCTATTACCTTTTTATTTTTATATGGTTTCATTTCTTGAATGAAACGATATAGATTGGAGCTGTGGCTAAAATGATCTTAAGCATGACTGGTTATGGAAGAGCAAAAAACGAAGATGAAGCATTGGTTATCACCGTGGAAATGAAAAGTGTGAATCATCGTTTTTTTGAATGCAGTATCCGATCGCCTCGACAATTAATGATGTATGAAGACAGAATTAAAAAGATTATTCAGCAAAAGTTACAAAGGGGTAGAATTGAGGTCTTTATCAGTCTTCAAGGTGAAGGGGCTGTAAAGAGGGTTGTAACGCCTAACTGGGAACTAATGGACCAGATCATGAATATATCAACTGAATTCAACAGCAGATACAGCGCCTTTACGGAAACTCAGCTGACCGATCTTCTGCAGCTTGAACACTTTATTCAGGTAGAGGAGAAAGAGCAGGACAACTCCACTCTTGAGGGGATGCTACTAAAGACGGTGGAGGAAGCGGTCGCTCATCTTTCTTCGATGCGCGAGAAGGAAGGCCAGTTTCTGAAGGAGGATCTTATCGGACATATAGAAAGGCTAAAGGCAGAACTTGAAGCAGTTGAAAAGCTGGCTCCTGCTGTGCCAAAGGCATATGAAGCCCGATTGAAGCAAAAGCTTGAAGAAGCGGTTGGAGATGCTTATGATAAAAATAGACTCCTTACGGAGATTGCCTTATTTACCGATAAAGCGGATATACATGAAGAAATCTCCAGGCTTAAAAGCCATATTGCTCAATTTATGGAGGGGCTCGAGGGATCTGGGCCGACGGGAAGAAAACTTGACTTCATCATCCAAGAGATGAACCGGGAAACCAATACGATTGGTTCAAAGGCAAGTGATTCCGGAATCGCAAAAGAAGTGGTTGAGATGAAGGCCATTCTCGAAAAAATGAAAGAACAAGTCCAAAATGTAGAATAAACAGAGTTTATCACTATACATACAAGCAAACAATAGGGATGGAGGCTAATCAATGTCAATCAAATTAATCAATATCGGTTTTGGGAATATCGTTTCCGCCAATCGTATTGTAACCATTGTTAGTCCGGAGTCAGCGCCTATTAAAAGGATTATCCAGGATGCAAGGGATAAGGGCTCTTTGGTAGATGCTACGTATGGAAGAAGAACGCGCGCAGTTATCATTACAGACAGTGACCATGTTGTCTTATCAGCTGTGCAGCCCGAAACGGTTGCGGCCAGATTGCATGATCGTGATGAAAGTGTGTCAGAAGGATAGGTGAAAGTGTTGGAAGAAAAAGGATTGTTAATTGTGTTATCAGGACCCTCTGGGGTTGGGAAAGGAACGGTCAGGAAAGCTATTTTTGACCAGCCGGATGTCAATTTTGAGTATTCAATCTCGGCAACTTCCCGTAAGCCAAGGGAAGGAGAGGTCCATGGGGTAGATTATTTCTTCAAGTCGCGTGAGCAATTTGAAGATATGATTGCCAATGATGAGCTGCTTGAGCATGCTGAATATGTCGGCAATTACTATGGGACTCCGATTGAGTATGTTAAGAAGACCTTGGAGGAAGGGAAGGATGTCTTCCTTGAGATTGAGGTACAGGGGGCAAAGCAAGTCAGAGATAAATTCCCTGATGGATTGTTTATTTTCCTGGCTCCTCCAAGCTTGAAGGAATTGGAGAATCGTATCGTGACGAGAGGGACAGAAACGGACGAATTAATTCGCAACCGTATGAAAGCGGCTCGGGAAGAAATTGAAATGATGAACTTATATGATTATGTGGTCGAGAATGATCGTGTCGAGCATGCTTGTGAGCGAATCAACGCCATCGTTGTTGCGGAACACCTCAGACGCGAGCGTGTGGAAAAACGATACAGAAAATTATTGGAGGAAGAAAAATAATATGTTATATCCATCTATTGACTCATTGTTAACAAAAATCGATTCGAAGTATTCACTAGTGTCTGTGGCAGCTAAGCGCGCCCGCTTCATGCAAGAATCAGGCGAGCCTAGCAGAATCGCTAAGCCGGTATCTCACAAATATGTCGGCAAAGCACTGGAAGAAATCAATACCGGTGATCTGTCTTACAAAGTTGTTTCAGATGAAATTGTAGAACGCTGATATAATAGAAAGAAAACAACCTTACTGCTTTTGAAGGTTGTTTTTTTTGCTGGCAGTTATACAGTGCACCGTTTATAGTAAAGAATAATAGTACATTTTGCGGGAAAGATATTTCCCGCTTTTTTTAAAAGGCTGTGTCAGTCTTGCTTTAATATTAAACGCACAGTCTCAAGAAAAGATGATGGCGGAGGGAAAGAAATGCTGAAAGATAAGAAAATCCTTTTGTTTGTTACCGGCGGAATTGCCGTTTATAAAGCAGCAAGCCTAACGAGCAAGCTTGTGCAGGCAGGGGCAGAGGTTAAGGTTGTCATGAGTGAATCTGCCATGAAGTTTGTCACACCGCTCACGTTTCAGTCCTTATCCAGAAATGACGTTTTCCATGATACATTTGACGAAAAAATACCAGGAAAGATTGCACATATTGATTTAGCTGATTGGGCCGATGCAGCTGTCATTGCCCCAGCGACAGCCAATGTCATCGGGAAAGTGGCAAATGGCATTGCAGATGATATGATATCCACGATTTTGCTTGCTGTGACGGCTCCCATATTCATTGCTCCTGCGATGAATGTTCATATGTATGAGCATAAAGCAGTACAGCGCAATATGAACCGCTTGCGCGAGGATGGTTATACATTTATTGAACCTAATGAAGGCTATCTTGCATGCGGATATGTTGGGAAAGGCAGGCTCGAGGAGCCGGAGGCTATCGTAGAGGTGCTAAGTGCCCATTTTGATGCTGACAAGCTACCGCTGTCCGGGAAAAAAGTGCTTATTACAGCCGGTCCTACCCGTGAAAGAATCGATCCTGTTCGGTATGTATCTAATTATTCCACCGGAAAAATGGGATATTCACTGGCAGAAGCAGCACTTAAGATGGGGGCAGAGGTCACATTAGTGAGTGGTCCTGTGACCGTTACAGCTCCACCGAACGCGCGTCTCATTTCTGTTGAGAGTGCTTCTGAGATGTATGAGGCTGTCATGGCGGAAATGGGTTCAGCGAATATCATTATCGGAACAGCCGCAGTAGCGGATTATAAACCAGCAGAAGCGGCGACCCAAAAGATCAAGAAGCAGGACGATGATATGAGTCTCGCGATGACAAGAACGAAAGACATTCTTGCTGAAGCCGGGAAGAGGAAAAGCGGACAGATCCTGGTCGGATTTGCCGCAGAAACGAATAATGTGGAAGAGTATGCGAAGAAGAAGCTTGTGAAGAAGAATGCGGATATGATTGTAGCCAATGATGTTATGAAAGAGGGAGCAGGATTTGGCACAGACACGAATATCGTTACACTTTACAAGAAAGATGGTACCTCAGTGGAATTGCCATTAATGAGCAAGCTGCAGACGGCAGAGGCAATCCTGCATGAAGTTGCCAGGATGGAAGCCATCGGGGCGAATGTGTAATGATAGCAGAAGTTATTGTTGATGTGCCGGCCCAGCAAACGGACCGGCCTTTTGATTATCGTGTTCCGGAAAAATGGAGCGGGATGATTCAAGAGGGTATGCGGGTCACCGTCCCGTTTGGTCCGAGGAAGCTGCTTGGGTTTGTCGTCAAGCTGAAGGAGAGCTCTGAATTTAAGTCATTAAAGAATATTAGTGGTCTTTTGGACATGGAGCCAGCCCTAAATGAAGAGCTGCTCGAGCTTGGACATTGGCTGGCCGATGAGACGATGTGCTTTAAGATTTCCGCTTTTCAAGCGATGCTCCCTGCAGCCATGAAGGCCAAGTATGAAAAG
The DNA here is from genome assembly GCF_002946355.1 of Pradoshia eiseniae. Lineage (NCBI taxonomy): Bacteria > Bacillati > Bacillota > Bacilli > Caryophanales > Bacillaceae > Pradoshia > Pradoshia eiseniae. The sequence continues at coordinate 324,080 of NZ_PKOZ01000003.1, read as the reverse complement.
CAAATCAGGCTCACAAGGGGTATGGTTGTTTCAGACTTGTTGCCAGAGCTTCAGCCGCTATTTCAAAAGACAGGCACGATGAAATGGGACGATGCCCAAAACAATGAATTACTGCCGCTTGTAAAAAAGGAAATGGACAGGGGAGCCTTGGAGCTTTCCATCAAGGTTAGCAATAAAGGGAATGTGAAAAAAGAAAAATTCATTAAGCCATTGCTGGATAAGGAAGGCCTTATTACCCAGCTGGGAGAAATAAGCAAGACTGCCAAGAATCAAAGATGCATAATAGAATACTTCTTAGAAAATCCGATTGAGTCCCCTCTATCAAAGGTTCTGAAGGATACAGGGTTGTCGGGTTATTCAGTCATCAAGCCCCTGGTCAATAAGGGGATTCTTCATGTGCAAGAGCGTGAATCTTATCGGGACCATTATGAACAGCATGAATTTCAAGCTGATGCCGTCCTGCCTTTAACAGAGGAACAGCGCGGAGCAATGGGGCCGATTGAGCGGGCCGTTGAGGAGAAAAGAAATGAGACCTTCCTGCTTTACGGGGTGACTGGAAGCGGCAAGACAGAAATTTATCTCCAATCGATTAAGCGGATTGTGGATGAGGGGAAGGAAGCTATTGTCCTCGTCCCTGAGATTTCCTTGACGCCAATGATGGTAACCCGGTTTAAGCGGCGTTTCGGCAATTTGGTTGCCGTGTTACATAGCGGGTTATCTACTGGTGAAAAATATGATGAGTGGAGAAAGATTCAGCGGGGTGAGGTGAAGGTGGTTGTCGGGGCAAGATCGGCCGTTTTTGCACCATTTAAGAATATCGGGCTAATCATCATTGATGAGGAGCATGAAGGCAGTTATAAGCAGGAAGAGATGCCGCGCTATCATGCTCGCGATGTCGCCCTAAAGAGGGCAAGCTATCATCATTGCCCCGTCATCTTAGGAAGCGCTACCCCCTCTCTTGAAACCTTTGCCCGGGCCAAGCGGGATGTCTATACACTGTTGACCCTTAAAAGCCGTGTAAACCAGCGTGCCCTTCCGGAAGTATCCATCGTGGATATGAGGGAGGAGATGAGAGGTGGCAATCGTTCGATGTTTTCTGAGCTTCTTTTCGAAAAGCTTAAGGAGCGTGTGGAAAAAGGGGAACAATCCGTTTTGATGCTCAATCGGCGCGGGCATTCATCGTTTGTAATGTGCCGTAATTGCGGATTGGTTGTGACATGTCCTAACTGTGACGTTTCGATGACGTTCCATCGTGTCCAATCACAGATGAAATGCCATTATTGCGGGCTTGAAGAAGGAGTCCCTAATGTATGTCCGGATTGCGGAAGTGACCATATCCGTTATTTTGGAACCGGAACGCAAAAGGTGGAAGAGGAACTTGGCAAGCTCATGCCGCATGCGCGTGTCATCCGGATGGACGTTGATACGACAAGTCGGAAGGGTGCCCATGAAGCCTTATTGAAGAGGTTTGAGGATGGGCAGGCTGATATTCTGCTCGGTACGCAAATGATTGCAAAGGGCTTGGATTTTCCCAAAGTGACACTTGTCGGTGTATTATCTGCCGATACGATGCTTCACCTTCCGGATTTCCGGTCATCTGAGCGGACGTTCCAGCTGCTGACGCAGGTCAGCGGACGTGCGGGAAGGCATGAGCTTCCGGGTGAAGTCGTCATCCAAACCTATACACCTGAACACTACAGCATACAGCTGGCTTCAGAACAGGATTATGAAGGTTTTTTCATGCGGGAGATGTTTCTTCGTAAGCAGAATGATTATCCCCCATACTATTATATAGCCCTCTTAACGGTTTCACATGAGGATGTTCTAAAGGCTATGGATACGGCTGATAAGATTACGACCTATATTAAGAGGCATGTTAGCCCAAGCACGGTTGTATTTGGCCCTTCCGCTTCGCCGATGTCCAGAATCAATAATAGATATAGATACCAATGTCTGTTAAAATACAAGCGGGAACCGAATTTAGCGGTAATATTAAAGAAATTAAATGAAACATATGGACGAAATGCTGCACAATCCGGCTTGCAACTGTCGATTGATGTAAATCCGTTTATTATGATGTAGAAAGAAGGAAGAATGAAATTGGCTGTATTACCAATCGTAAAACATCCAGACAAGAGGCTGGAGTCTAAATGTAAAAAGGTAGAAGTATTTGATAAGAAATTAGCGAAGCTGCTTGATGATATGTACGACACGATGATCGAGGCGGATGGTGTAGGACTTGCTGCTCCTCAAATAGGCAAAAACATTCAAGTTGCCATTGTAGATGTGGATGATGAGTCTGGAACGATTGAGCTCATAAATCCTGAGCTCATTGAAAGCAATGGCAAGGATATCGATATTGAAGGGTGCTTAAGTTTCCCTGGCGTTTATGGTGAAGTCGAGAGGCCTACATTCGTGAAGGTGCAGGCACAGGACCGCTTAGGCAGATGGTGTGTCATTGAAGCGGAGGATTATATGGCACGGGCCATTCTCCATGAAATGGATCACCTAGAGGGTGTCCTTTTCACATCAAAGGTAAGCCGATATGTAAGTGAAGAAGAGTTAGAAGGGTATGAAGCAGAATGACAAGAATCGTATTTATGGGGACACCAGACTTTTCCGTCGGAGTCTTAGAGCGCCTGATTGAAGATGGATATTCGATCGTTGGTGTAGTGACGCAGCCGGACCGGCCAGTAGGGCGCAAGCGCGTGCTGACACCGCCGCCGGTTAAAGTGACGGCACAAAAGCATGGCATCCAAGTTTTGCAGCCTGAGAAAATAAGGCTGGATGAAGAGGTTGATAAGGTATTAGCGCTGGAGCCTGATTTGATTGTGACGGCTGCCTTTGGGCAAATCCTGCCTAAACGCTTGCTTGAGGCGCCTAAATATGGCTGCATCAATGTACATGCTTCCTTGCTCCCAGAACTGCGCGGGGGAGCGCCAATTCACTATGCAATCATGCAAGGGAAAGAAAAGACCGGTGTTACGATTATGTATATGGTCGAAAAGCTTGATGCAGGAGATATGCTCAGTAAAGTGGAGGTGCCAATTGAGGAAACCGACCATACAGGCAGCCTTCATGACAAACTGAGCGCTGCTGGGGCAGAACTGACGTCAAAGACAATCCCTGCTCTTTTGAAGGGTGAGATTACACCAATTAAGCAAAACGAGGAAGAAGCAACTTTCGCGTCCAATATTAAACGTGAGCAGGAACTAATTGATTGGACGAAAACAGGCGAGGAGATTTATAACCATGTACGTGGTTTGCATCCTTGGCCAGTCGCCTATACTTTATTTAACGGGAAAGTAATCAAGGTATGGTGGACAGAGAGGGTTGCCTCATCACAGCCTGGAGAGCCTGGAGAAGTGCTTGCGCTTCTTAAGGATGGCATCCTTGTCAAGTCTGGAAATGATACAGCTATCAAAATAACGGAATTACAGCCTGCCGGCAAGAAACGGATGAGTGCCGAGCAAATGCTTAGGGGCGCACATGACTTTGCGCCAGGAATGAAATTGGGAGAATAGAGAATGCCTCAAAAAAAGAATGTCAGGGAAATTGCCCTGGATATACTAACCGCTGTTCAAAAGAATAAAGCCTATAGCAATCTATCGCTGAACCATGCGATTAAAGAATCGGAGCTGTCCGCAAAGGATATCGGCCTGCTGACCGAGCTCGTATACGGGACCATACAGCGTGATATGACATTGGATTATTATGTGTCTCCGTTCATTAAGAATCCTAAGAAAATCCAGCCGTGGGTTCTTAGCTTATTGAAGATGACGGTTTTTCAAATGCAATTCTTAGACAGGGTGCCAGAGAGAGCCGCTGTTCATGAAGCGGTTGAGATTGCGAAGAAAAGGGGACATCGCGGTGTAGCATCACTCGTTAACGGTGTGCTGCGCACCATTGGGCGTGAGGGAGTGCCGCAAACTTCTGAGATTAAAGATCCTCTTGAGAGAATTTCTATCTCGACAAGCCATCCGCTATGGCTCGTGAAACTTTGGGCAAGCCAATTCGGGATTGAGAAAACCGAGCAAATGTGTATGGAAAACTTAAACGCGCCTGTACAGACCTCAAGGGTCAACCTGCTGAAGACTAGCAGGGAAGAAGTGCTCGAGCTGCTTTCTGACGAAGGATATATGGTCGAACCAAGTACGCTCAATGAGGACGGAATCCGTTGCCTGCGAGGGAATATTGCCTTATCGAACGCCTATAAAAATGGATTAATCAGCATTCAGGACGAGAGCTCCATGCTTGTTGCGCATGCCGTATCCCCGAGTGATGAAGACATGGTCCTAGACAGCTGTGCCGCTCCGGGCGGAAAAACAACCCATATGGGTGAGAGAATGGCTAATCATGGCCGAATCATTGCCCTTGATTTGCATGCTCATAAAACAAAATTGATTGAGGAACAGGCAATGAGGCTTGGATTGTCGAATATAGAGACAAGACAGATGGATGCGCGGAAAATTAGAGAGTGTTTCGAGCCGCAAACATTTGATAAAATATTGGTAGATGCACCATGCTCAGGCCTTGGTGTACTGAAGAGAAAACCTGATGCGAAATATACAAAAACCGAGGCGGACCTTCACTCATTATCGGTCATCCAATTGAATATTCTCGAAAAAGTATCCAGTCTCGTGAAAACGGGCGGAACGATTACGTACAGCACATGTACGGTTGGCAAGGAAGAAAATGAAGCGATTATCGACGCATTTTTGGAGCAAAACAAGGATTTCGAACGAGACCTAAGTCTTGTGGACCGACTGCCTGAAGCCGTCAAGCCCTATGTCAATGGCAACAGTGTACAAATACTACCACAATATTTCGGAAGTGATGGATTCTTCATTGCTTCCATTCGAAGGAAGGCTTAATAATGGAACAATCAAAAGTGAAGAAGGCAGTAATGAAACAGGACCACAAACCGTCGATTTACTCCTTGCAGCTAGATGAATTAAAGGAATGGCTCGAGCAAAATGGTGAGAAAGCGTTTCGGGCAACACAAATATATGAATGGTTATATGAGAAGCGAGTATCCTCCTTCGAAGATATGACCAATCTCTCTAAGGGACTCCGTTCCAAATTAGAGGGTGCATTTACGTTAACGACTTTGAACACGCTTGTACAGCAAACATCCAAGGATGGAACCATCAAGTTCTTGTTTGAACTCCATGACGGATACTCCATTGAAACGGTCCTAATGAGACATGATTACGGCAATTCAGTCTGTGTTACAACCCAGGTGGGCTGCCGCATTGGGTGTACATTCTGTGCATCCACATTGGGCGGGCTAAAGCGAAATCTTGAAGCGGGAGAAATTGTCGCTCAAGTCGTAAAGGTACAGCAGGCCCTGGATGAATTAGGCGAACGCGTAAGCTCTGTCGTTATCATGGGAATCGGAGAGCCTTTCGATAACTACGATAACATGATGTCCTTCCTGCGTATCATCAACCATGATAAAGGATTGAATATCGGCGCACGTCATATTACGGTATCAACGAGCGGGATTGTGCCAAAAATCTATAAATTCGCAGATGAGAAGCTGCAGATTAATTTCGCCATTTCCCTTCATGCCCCGAATACGGAGCTGCGCAGCAAGTTGATGCCAATCAATCGTGCTTATAAGCTCCCGCAGCTTATGGAAGCTGTTAAGTATTATGTGGATAAAACAGGCCGGAGGATAACATTCGAGTATGGCTTGTTTGGCGGAGAAAATGATCAGGTTGAGCATGCCGAGGAATTGGCTAACCTGATCAAGGGACTGAAATGCCATGTAAACTTAATTCCGGTCAACTATGTACCGGAAAGAGATTATGTGCGCACCCCGAAAGAGCAAATCCAGCTATTCGAGGACACGCTTAAAAAGCGTGGTGTGAATGTCACGACAAGAAGAGAACAGGGACATGACATTGATGCCGCATGCGGCCAGCTGCGTGCGAAGGAAAGGAAAGAAGAGACGAGGTGAAGGGATGAAGGCCACATTTAGGACTGACCGGGGAAGGGTTAGAATGCATAATGAGGACCAGGGAGGCATCTTCTTTCGAGAAGATCCTTCCAACATGGCTTTTGCCGTCATAGCAGACGGAATGGGCGGTCATAAGGCAGGGGATGTCGCTAGCGAGATGACTGTCTCTATATTGAAAAGAGCATGGGAAGATACCAATCTCAAGGATACGCCCGCTTCCATCGAATCATTTTTACATGAGCAGATTCAATTTGCGAACTCAGAGCTGTATCAGCACTCTCTTTCTCATACGGAATGTGAAGGAATGGGAACGACGATTGTCGCGGCTCTTTGCACCGAGCGAACCGCTACGATTGTAAACGTAGGGGACTCGAGATGTTATTTGTTCAATGAAGATGGGTTCAAGCAAGTTACGGAGGATCATTCCTTAGTGAATGAACTGGTCCGTTCCGGTCAAATATCTAAAGAAGATGCCGAGCATCATCCAAGAAAGAATGTGATCCTAAGGGCACTTGGCACAGAAGCGAATGTAGAGGTGGATGTCCGCACCATCGTGTTCGAGGAAGGGGACATGATCCTGTTATGTTCAGACGGGCTCTCTGATAAATTATCGGAGACGGAAATAATGGAGATTCTTAAGAGCGGCGCATCGCTTGATGAGATGGCTGACACCTTTATCCAAAGGGCAAATGATAATGGGGGAGAAGATAATATCACTCTAGCAATCCTTCTTCACAACTTTGAAAGTGAAAGAGGGTGAGCTGAATGTTGATAGGGAAAAGAATCAGCGGCCGCTATAAGATCATCCGCATGATTGGCGGAGGCGGCATGGCAAATGTATATCTGGCGAGAGACATGATTCTTGACCGTGATGTGGCAGTGAAGATTCTCCGGATGGATTTTTCCAATGATGATGAATTCATTAAACGGTTCCACCGGGAAGCACAATCGGCAACAAGTCTGACCCATCAGAACATTGTCAGCATATATGATGTAGGGGAAGAGGATGGCATCTATTATATCGTGATGGAATATGTGGACGGCATGACGCTTAAGCAATATATCCAAGCTTTTTCTCCGATACCTGTTGAAAAAGTTCTCGATATCATGACTCAAATCACCTCTGCTCTAGCTCTTGCCCACCAAAATCATATTGTACATAGGGATATCAAGCCTCATAATGTCTTAATCGATCATGAGGATAATGTGAAAATAACGGACTTTGGTATAGCGACGGCATTAAGTGCGACATCCATCACCCAAACAAACTCAGTGCTTGGGTCTGTTCATTATTTATCCCCTGAACAAGCAAGGGGAGGGATGGCAAACAAAAAGTCTGACATTTATTCTCTCGGCATCGTGATGTTTGAGCTGCTGACAGGAAGGCTTCCGTTTTCGGGAGAATCGGCGGTTTCCATTGCTCTGAAGCATTTACAGTCAGATACGCCTTCACCGAAACGCTGGAATCCGGCCATTCCCCAAAGCGTTGAGAATATCGTTTTGAAAGCGACCGCTAAGGATCCTTTTCACCGCTATGCAAGCGTGGAAGAAATGGCGCTGGATATAAGTACTGCGCTTGAGCCGGATCGGCTGAATGAAAGTAAATTCGTGATACCAGAGGATGATGATGTCACAAAGGCAATTCCGATTATCACGAATGATGAATTATTTCAGAATCATGATGACACTAAGGTTATTGCTGAACAGGAGGATACCGTCCCGACCACGGCCTCCTCTAAGAAAAACCATAGCGGGAAGAACAAGAAGGCTAAAAAGCAGAAAAAGAATAAGAAAGCAGATAAAGCAAAGACACCAAAGAAGAAACGAAGCTGGGTGAAGCTTACCGCTATTATCTTCGGCGTTTTAATCGTCTTGGCTGTAGCAGCATTATTGATTCTGCCGGGAATCCTAGCGGCTAAGGATGTGGAAGTACCGGATGTTTCGGATAACCAATTGGACATGGCTCTTGCAAGCATCAGTGCTGCTGGACTTGAGATAGGCGAGGTCATTGAAAAAGAGGATGACGAGATTGAAGAAGGCAATGTCATCAAAACAAAGCCTGAAGCAGGAAGAACTGTTAAAGAAGGTTCTGCTATCGATGTGTACTACAGCATTGGGAAAAAGAAGGTTGAAGTACTGAACTATGTTGGCCGTGATTATGAGGATATTGCAAACCTGCTCGAAAACTTTGGATATAAGGATATAGTCATCAATAAAGTCAATGATAATTCAGACATTGGGACTGTTCTTGATCAGGAGCCAAGAGACGGGGAGAGCGTTATTCCATCTGAAACCGTTCTGACGCTGACAGTGTCTAATGGGCCAGCTAAGGTGAACTTAAAGGATTTAACCGACTATACGAAAAAGGCTCTGGATGATTATGCCGCTGATACAGGTTTGAAAATCACGTTTGGAGAGGAACAGTATAGTGATAGCGTTCCTGCCGGACAGGTTATCTCTCAATCGCCTGCTGCAGGGACGGCCCTTGAGGTAGGATCTGAAGTGAATGTCGTTCTCTCAAAAGGAGCGGAGGAAATACCGCCGAAAGAGGAAACGAAGGAAGTGACGATCACATATGACGAAGAACTTGAAGGGGCACCGCAGACAGTAACGATTTTGATTGAAGATCTCGACAATACGATGACAGAGCCAGTTGAAACCTTTGAAATAACGGAAACTGTCAAGAAAACCTTGCGTTTCAGGGTTCCTCATAATGGACGGGCAGGGTATAAAATCATCAAAGATAATAGTGTGTTTGACGAAGGTGTCATTAACTATTCGGAAAATGATTGAATGAAGGAGTGAATATATGCCTGTAGGCAAAATCATTAAAGCGTTAAGCGGATTTTATTATGTGATGGATGGAGACCAAGTCATCCAATGCAGGGGGCGCGGCGTATTCCGGAAGCAGAAGGTATCCCCTCTGGTGGGGGATATGGTCGACTTCCAGGCTGAAAACCCGACTGATGGGTATATCATGGAAATCAAGGAACGAAAAAATGAACTAGTCCGTCCTCCAATTGCAAATGTGGACCAAGCTATCCTCGTTTTTTCTGCCGTTGAGCCGGATTTTAGTACTGGGTTGCTTGACCGTTTTCTCGTGCTTGTTGAATCAAAGGAGATTGCACCGGTTATTTGCATCAGTAAAGTAGACCTCTTGGATACATCCGGATTATCCCGGATAGAAGAATATGCAGAGCATTACCGGAAAATTGGTTATGAGGTAGTCCTCACTTCCTCCATTGAAGAGACAGGCATAACGGACCTGATGCCGTTCATCAGCGGAAAGACATCTGTTTTTGCCGGTCAGTCTGGTGTTGGAAAATCTTCATTATTGAATGCGCTTGACCCTGAATTGAATTTAAAAACAAGTGAGATTTCCTCCCATCTTGGCAGGGGAAAACATACGACACGACATGTCGAGCTGATCAGTATCGGAGATGGTCTGATTGCTGATACGCCTGGTTTCAGTTCACTCGAATTTACTGAGCTAGAAGCTGTTGAGCTCAGTGATTGCTTCCCTGAGATGCGCGAGAACAGCTCAGAATGCAAGTTTAGGGGATGCATGCATGTGAAGGAACCAAAATGTGCGGTAAAGGAAGCTGTTAGCTCGGGAGCTATTGAATCATATCGATATGATCATTATTTGCAGTTCCTCGAAGAAATCAAAGACAGAAAGCCGAGGTATTGATGTATGGTAAAGATTGCACCATCGATTTTATCAGCTGACTTTTCAAAATTGGGCAGTGAGATTAAGGATGTTGAACGCGGAGGAGCGGATTGGATCCATATCGATGTAATGGATGGCCATTTTGTTCCCAATATCACGATTGGGCCGTTAATTGTCGAAGCGGTCCGGCCGATTACTAAGCTGACTCTTGATGTCCATTTGATGATTGAAAATCCTGACCAATATATTGAAGCATTTGCGAAAGCTGGTGCTGATTACATCACCGTCCATGCAGAGGCATGCACGCATTTGCACAGAACGATTCAGTTAATTAAGTCATTTGGTGTTAAGGCTGGTGTGGTGCTTAATCCAGCAACACCGCCATCCGTGCTTGATTATGTGCTCGAAGATCTTGATTTAGTTCTCTTGATGACAGTGAATCCTGGTTTCGGCGGTCAAGCCTTTATTCCGTCTGTGCTCGATAAGATTGAAAAAGTGCGGAATATGATTGATGAGAAAGGTTTATCCATCGATATTGAGATTGATGGGGGTGTTAATCCAGAAACGGCTAGGCTTTGCGTTGAACGGGGAGCAACTGTGTTGGTTGCAGGTTCAGCCATCTATAATAAGGAAGACCGGAAGCAGGCGATAGCCGATATTCGCGGATGAGAGATAGGGTAGCAGGGCTTTGTGACAGCTAATCATAAAGCCGGCAATGAAAGGGTTATCCAGCCTGAGCCTTCCGGCTTAAGGCGGATAATCCTTTTTCTTTAGAAGGGTGGAATGAGTGTGGATATTAGGATTGTTGCCGGAGGACCCGAGGAGTACCTTCCGGATTTAAAGAAAATCTCGGCTGAGCATGATGATGTACTCTGGTGCGGAGCGGACAGGGGTGCCTTAGTGCTCGCTGAAAAAGGGATTAAAATGGAGGCGGCCTTTGGTGATTTTGATTCAGTTACTGATGAGGAGCTTCGCTTTATCAGGCATTCAGCAAAGGAAGTATATATGTATCCGCCTGAAAAGAATGAAACGGACCTTGAGCATTCTCTTGGTTGGGCTTATGATCAAAAGCCTGATCGGATAACCATTTATGGAGCAACGGGGGGAAGAATGGATCATGCTCTTGGCAATATCATGCTCCTTGCAAGCGATGACCATTTGCGGCAGCCTGTGAAGGCAAAGCTCGAGGATAGACAAAATGAGATTTCCTTTTTCTATCCCGGCAGCTATACGGTTCATGAACAGGAAAAACGTTATATATCCTTCATACCAATCAGTGAAGAAATCACTGGCGTTACGCTCACCGGCTTTCTTTATCCCTTGGAAAATGACATCTTAAAGAGAGGAAGGACGCTGTCAATCAGCAATGAATTAAATTCTGATACCGGTACTTTTTCGTTTTCCTCCGGCATATTAATGATGATAAGAAGCAGAGATTAATATACTCTAGATAGGCTAATAGCATTTATAGATAAGCCATTAATGCAGGTTGGGAATCAGGAGAGAGTCAGTTTCAGGCTAGCATTGAGGAGGGACAGTATGAAATTTTACACGATAAAATTGCCCCGCTTTTTAGGCGGGATTGTCAAGGCAATGTTAGGAGCATTCAAAAAGGGATAAAGAATTGGCAGGTCTTCTTCGCCTGCCATACTTGTATCTTCATACATGCTACCAGGCACTCTGCTCGCTCCCAGAGTGTCTTTTGTTTTGGGCGGAGGACGGCTAATTTCAAAAAAATTAGCCAACCGTCGGGTTAATCTGGTGAATATGGGAAAAATGAAAAAGCATCCTGCCTAGACAGGATGCTTTAGTTTCGCTTGATTAAACGCGTTCAACTTTGCCAGATTTAAGCGCTCTTGCAGAAACGTATACTTTTTTCGGTTTTCCGTTTACAAGAATACGTACTTTTTGAACGTTCGCTTTCCATGTACGTTTGTTAGCGTTCATAGCGTGAGAACGGTGGTTTCCGGAAGATGTTTTTCTACCAGTGATAACACATTTGCGTGCCATAGCCAAATTCCCTCCTTACGTGCGTATGTTAATGAGTTCTTTTAGTCGGTCTCTTCAAAAGATACCTTAATAATTTAACACACCTCTTGATAGATTGCAATACAATTGGAACTGTCTTTCAAGAAAAAAACCTTGACATAAGATTTCAACTTTGATTAATTGGTATAGGTGAAGAATTGGTATTGGAGATAAAGACTTTCCATTCAAAAGTGATTATAGTAAAATGGCTTTAGCTATGGTTAACCTAAAAGGGGGAATTAGTATGTCCATTGAAATGAGCACCAAATTCGGACAAATAGATATTTCGAATGATGTAGTTGCCATTATTGCCGGCGGCGCAGCGGTTGATTGCTACGGTATAGTAGGAATGGCATCAAAGAACCAAATAAAAGACGGACTAAGCGAAATTCTTCGTAAAGAAAACTTCTCTAAAGGAGTAGTGGTCAGACAAGAAGAGGATGAAATACATATCGATATGTATATCATCGTCAGCTATGGAACAAAAATCTCAGAGATTGCTCACAACGTACAATCTAAAGTGAAATATACGTTGAATCAAACTGTAGGCCTTTCGGTTGAATCTGTTAATATTTTTGTTCAAGGGGTTCGTGTGACGAATCCGTAATTTAAGGAGGAAATTTTAGTGGTTATAACATCTATTGACGGCAAAAGATTCGCCGAAATGGTCATACAGGGGGCAAACAGGCTTTCTGCCAACGCAAAATATGTAGATGCGTTGAATGTATTCCCAGTACCGGATGGAGATACAGGGACGAATATGAATTTGTCAATGACCTCTGGCGCGAATGAAGTTAGAAATAATGTGCAAGGCCATATCGGAAAAGTAGGATCTTCCCTTGCGAAGGGCCTTCTTATGGGTGCACGCGGGAACTCAGGTGTTATCCTATCCCAATTATTCCGCGGATTCGCGAAGAACATTGAAGCGAAATCTGCCATCAGCAGCAAAGAGTTTGCGCAAGCCTTCGAAGCAGGCGTAGAAACAGCCTATAAGGCTGTTATGAAGCCGGTTGAGGGAACAATCCTTACAGTAGCAAAGGATGCTGCTAAGGCTGGTGTGGCAGCTGCTGAGACGGAAGAAAGCATTACAGCAGTCATGGAAGCTGTGCTTGCTGAAGCGAAAGCATCCTTGAAACGTACGCCTGACCTATTGCCGGTTCTTAAGGAAGTCGGAGTGGTTGATAGCGGCGGTCAAGGGCTTGTATTCGTATATGAAGGATTCCTGGCAGAATTAAAGGGTGAGAAATTGCCTGAAACGCCGGAAAGCAAGCCGAAAATGGACGAGCTTGTGAATGCTGAACACCATATGAGTGTACAAGGTCATATGAAAACAGAAGATATCGAGTTTGGCTACTGCACAGAGTTCATGGTTCGCTTTGAGCCTGAAAAAGTTGCTGAGAATCCATTTAATGAAGAGCAATTCCGCCAAGATCTTAGTGAATATGGCGACTCTTTGTTAGTCATTTCTGACGATGACATCGTAAAGGTGCATATACATGCTGAAAATCCGGGTAATTGCTTAAATTACGGACAAAGATATGGCAGCTTAATCAAGATTAAAATCGAAAATATGCGCGAGCAGCATTCGACAATCTTAAATGAAACAGATAACCAATTGCGTGAACATGCTGCGCCGGTTTCAACGGAAAAGAAACCATTCGGTGTCGTTGCGATTGCAATGGGCGAAGGAATCGCGGACCTGTTCCGAAGCATTGGTACTGACGTTGTGATTGAAGGCGGTCAAACAATGAACCCGTCTACTGAGGATATCGTAAAAGCGGTTGAATCCATTAACGCAGACCATGTATACATCCTTCCAAATAACAAGAATATCATCATGGCAGCTAACCAAGCCTCTGATGTGAGCGAAAAAGCTGTCACAGTGATTCCGAGCAAAACAATCCCTCAAGGATTGACGGCTCTCCTTTCCTTCAATCCATCTGCAACTGCGGAAGAGAATGAGGAATTAATGAGCGAAGCGCTTCAAAATGTTGTGACTGGACAGATTACATTTGCCGTCCGTGACACAAGCATCGAAGGCCTGGAAATCGAAAAAGACGATTACATGGGTCTAATTGATGGCAAAATCAAAGTGAAAAACAAAGATAGAGTCGAGGCAGCGAAGGAAGTCCTAAGCTCTATGCTCGATGATGCTGAAATCTTGACTATCCTATATGGGGAAGAAACTTCAGAGCAGGAAGTTGATGCCCTAGTTGAATATTGCAGTGAGGAATATCCAGATCTTGAGGTTGAGGTCCATAACGGTAAACAACCGCTATATTCCTATATTTTTGCTGCTGAATAAAAAAGCATACGGTGGAAAACAGAATAGAAGGGGGATTCCCCTTCTATTTCAGTATGTACGGATATTTCTGAAGGAGAGGATACACAAATGAAATATAAAAGTGTCTTTGATATCATTGGTCCCGTTATGATCGGTCCATCCAGCTCCCATACTGCTGGAGCAGCCCGGATTGGAAGAGTCGCCCGCAGTTTGTTTAATCGCAAGCCTGACTGGGCGATTGTTTCTCTATATGGATCATTTGCTAAAACCTATAAAGGTCATGGAACAGATGTCGCCATTATTGCCGGATTACTTGATTTTGACACCTCTGACACCCGCTTGCCCGAAGCGCTTGATATTGCCAAAAAAGAGAATCTGAAAGTGACATTCATTGAAGAAGACGCTGTTGTGGACCATCCTAATACAGCAAGAATCCGAATGGGTGACAGTGAAGGGGAAATGGAGCTTGTTGGGATCTCTATTGGTGGTGGAAAGATAGAAATTCTCGAGTTAAACGGATTTGAGCTGCGTCTTTCCGGCCATCATCCAGCCATACTAGTTGTCCATGATGATAAATTTGGCGCCATTGCCAGTGTGTCTAATGTCTTGGCATCCCATCAGATTAATATTGGTCATATGGAAGTGTCAAGAAAAGAGGTTGGAAGCACAGCCCTCATGACGATTGAAGTAGATCAAAATATTGGTCAGGATATATTGGATGAAATCTCTCAGCTTGCTCATGTTACAAGAGTAACGAAAATTGCTGATTAATGAATAGGTAAGAGGAGGTAGTATCATGTTTCGCAATGTTGCCGAACTTGTGGAATTGGCTGAAACGAGACAAGTGAAAATAGCTGAAGTAATGATACAGCAGGAAATGGAAGTGACAGGAAGAACGCGCGAGGAAGTGATCCAATTCATGGACCGTAACCTAACTGTCATGGAAGAAGCAATTGAAAGAGGACTGAAAGGCGTGAAGTCCCACTCAGGATTAACTGGCGGGGATGCTGTACTGCTTCAGGAGTACATTAAGAAAGGCAAGAGCCTGTCTGGTGAAGTCCTGCTGGATGGCGTAAGCAAAGCGGTGGCAACGAATGAAGTGAATGCTGCCATGGGAACGATATGTGCAACACCGACAGCGGGGTCTGCAGGTGTGGTCCCAGGCACACTATTTGCCGTTAAGGAAAAATTAAATCCCTCCAGACAGGAAATGATTGAATTCCTGTTCACATCAGGGGCATTCGGCTTTGTCGTTGCCAATAACGCTTCCATCTCAGGAGCTGCCGGAGGATGCCAAGCTGAAGTGGGTTCTGCTTCTGGAATGGCTGCGGCAGCGATAGTGGAAATGGCAGGAGGCACTCCGTCTCAATGTGCGGAAGCGATGGCCATCACTCTCAAAAATATGCTTGGTCTTGTATGTGACCCGGTAGCGGGGCTAGTAGAGGTTCCTTGCGTGAAGCGAAATGCGATGGGAGCTGCCAATGCGATGGTGGCAGCTGATATGGCTCTGGCTGGCATTAAAAGCCGCATTCCTTGCGATGAAGTGATTGATGCGATGTATAAAATTGGTCAAACAATGCCGGTTGCCCTCAGGGAAACGGCTCAAGGCGGATTGGCTGCAACACCGACCGCAAGAGAGCTTGAAGCGAAAATATTCGGGATCTCTTTGGAAAAGAAATGAATCCGCTAGCTCAACTTTCAGTTGATGAATTAAAGGGTGTGGGTGCCGAATCAAGGATTCTTTTGGAATCTGTCGGAATTCATACGATCGACGATCTGCTGAATTATTTTCCGTACCGGTATGAAGACTATCGCGTCAAGGACATCGTTGAAGCAGCCCATGATGAGAGAATCACCATCGAAGGAACCATTCAATCTGCGCCTAATCTATCCTACTTCGGGCGAAAGAAATCAAGACTTACGTTTAAGCTTTTGACAGGCCGTCACCTGATTACCGTCCTGTTCTTCAATCAGCCGTATATTAAGAATAAATTGGCATTGAATGAAGTTATCACGGTCACTGGTAAATGGGATAAGAACAGGCTCACGCTGACTGCTTCGGAATACAAACTGAACGCGGTTGCGCGCACCCATGAATTTGAGCCTGTCTACCATACAAGAGGGGATTTGTCGGTTAAAATGCTCCGCAAATGGATTAAGCAGGCATATACGGATTACTATACGGATATACTTGAAATTCTGCCGGAGCGCTATTTGACCCAATATAAGCTTCCTCCTAGAAACATTGCTATGAGATATTTGCATTTCCCAAAAGACAGCCTGGAAGTGAAACAAGCCCATCGCCGCTTTGTATACGAGGAGTTTTTATTATTCCAGCTGAAAATGCAAGCCCTTAGAAAGATTAACAGGGAAAGCTCGAACGGCAAGGCACATGCCTTTGATAACGGGAAGGTAAAGGATTTCATCTCCTCTTTGCCGTTTGAACTGACAGATGCCCAGAAGAAAGTCGTGAATGAAATTCTCGCCGATATGAGGTCACCATATCGAATGAACCGCCTTCTGCAAGGAGATGTCGGCTCCGGGAAAACGGTCGTTGCGGCCATTCTTTTATATGCAGCCGTCACGGCTGGGAGTCAGGGAGCCTTAATGGTACCAACAGAGATATTAGCAGAGCAGCATGCCAACTCGCTTTATGATTTGCTGACACCGTTCGGCGTGAAGGTCGCCCTGCTCACATCAAGCGTGAAAGGGAAAAGGCGGAAGGAAATGATGGAATTATTGGCCGTCGGTGAAATTGATGTTCTGATAGGGACACATGCTTTAATCCAAAAGGATGTTAACTTTAAAGATTTGGGTCTTGTCATCACGGATGAGCAGCACAGATTTGGGGTAAGCCAGCGCCGCATTCTTCGTGATAAAGGCGAAAGCCCGGATGTATTGTTCATGACAGCGACGCCAATTCCCCGTACGCTAGCGATTACCGCTTTTGGAGAGATGGACGTATCCATCATCGACCAGCTCCCATCGGGCAGGAAAGCAATCGAGACATACTGGGCAAAGCATTCAATGCTAAACCGCATTCTTCAATTCATGGAGAAGGAATTGGCGAAAGGACGGCAAGCCTATGTCATCTGTCCGTTGATTGAGGAATCCGAGAAGCTTGATCTTCAAAATGTGCTTGATGTTCATACGGCGATGACCCAATATTTCACGCCGAAATATACGGTCGGCCTCATGCATGGCAAGCTTTCTGCCGATGAGAAGGATGAGGTGATGCGAGGATTTGGGAAAAATGACATTCAAATCCTTGTTTCCACTACGGTCGTTGAAGTTGGTGTAAATGTGCCGAATGCAAGTGTCATGGTCATCTATGACGCGGAAAGGTTCGGGTTATCACAGCTGCACCAGCTTCGGGGCCGGGTCGGGCGCGGTGCTGAACAATCCTATTGCATCTTAATCGCAGATCCGAAAACAGAAGTAGGGATAGAGCGTTTAACCGCGATGTGCGAGACCTCAGACGGCTTCGTTTTGAGCGAGAAGGACCTTGAGCTTCGTGGTCCCGGAGACTTTTTCGGCAGCAAGCAAAGCGGTCTCCCTGAGTTTAAGATGGCCGATATGGTCCATGATTACAGGGCGCTTGAAACAGCGCGCAAGGACGCAGATGAATTGGTGAATTCTCGTGAGTTCTGGGAATCAGAGGAATTTGCTCATTTGCGAGATTACTTGAATGCATCTGGCATTCTTGAAGGAGAAAAGTTAGACTAATGGAACAGATTGCGCTGGAGTATTAGGTTACTCTTGCAATCTGTTTTTTTAGATTATATACTACTATTAGTACCTAGTCATAAACTAATCGGAAGGTGAACCATCTTGAAACGTAATAAAAAAGACAGGCAAGTCTTGCTAACTGACATGATAGAGACAAATCCTTTTATTACGGATGAGGAATTGGCTGATAAGCTTGAGGTCAGCATCCAGACCATTCGATTGGACCGCCTCGAATTATCAATTCCCGAACTGAGGGAGAGAATAAAGACGATGGCGGAAAAGAAGATGACTGATGACATTAAATCGTTGCCGGTTGATGAAATTATCGGTGAGATCATCGATATTGAAATGGATCGAAGCGCCATTTCCTTGCTTGATATCCGCAGGGAGCATGTGTTCAAACGAAATGGCATCGCACGGGGTCATCATTTATTTGCACAGGCCAATTCTCTAGCCGTGGCAGTGACCAATGATGAATTAGCATTGACCGCCAAGGCAAATATTCAATTTACGCAGCCGGTGCATGAAGGTGACCGTGTCATTGCGAAAGCACGAGTGATGGATGTAGATAAAGAAAAGGGGCGGTCGCAGGTAGCCGTCCGCAGCTATGTTGGTACAAGCCTCGTCTTTAAGGGCGAGTTTAATATGTATAGAGCAACTACGATGAAAAAGGATGAATGGACATGATTATTGCATTGGACGCTATGGGTGGAGATCACGGACCGAAGGAATCGGTAAAGGGAGCGGAAAAAGCCTTACAGGCGTTCCCGGATTTAGAAATCTTGCTAATCGGCAATGAAGCTGAAATCAAGAAATATCAAACCGTGACTGAACGAATGACAATTATACATACAGATGAAGTAATTACCGGTGAAGATGAGCCGGTAAGAGCAGTGAGAAGAAAGAAAAATGCGTCGATGGTACTTGCGGCGCAAAGTGTTAAAGACAATAAAGCGGACGCTTGCATCTCTGCCGGCAATACAGGTGCTCTGATGGCAGCGGGATTGTTTGTTGTCGGAAGAATAAAAGGGATTGACCGTCCTGCTTTAAGTCCGACTTTGCCTACTGTTGACGGAAAAGGCTTTGTCCTTCTCGATGTTGGCGCCAATGCGGATGCCAAGCCGGAGCACCTATATCAATATGGTCTGATGGGTTCTGTCTATGCAGAAAAGGTACGCAATATTGAAAAGCCGCGAGTTGGGTTATTGAACATCGGGACAGAGGAAAAGAAGGGCAATGAATTGGCAAAGGCAGCCTTTGACCTGCTAAAAGAGGCTGACTTTAATTTCATTGGCAATGTGGAAGCGCGTGAATTGCTAAACGGAGTAGCAGATGTTGTCGTAACCGATGGGTTTACAGGCAATATGGTCTTGAAAACGACAGAGGGAACAGCAGGGGCTCTTTTCAAAATGATGAAGGAGGCCATGACGGCAGATTTGAAGAGCAAGCTGGCAGCGGCCGTGCTTAAACCGGCCTTGAAGGAACTAAAAAGCCAATTGGATTATTCCGAATACGGCGGAGCTGGTCTGTTCGGCTTGAAAGCGCCGGTCATCAAGGCGCATGGTTCATCTGATGCGAATGCATTTTATAATGCCATTCGCCAGGCTAGAATCATGGTGGAGCATCGCGTGACTGACACGATTCACGAGGCAATCAACCAAGCATAAGGGGGATATGATGACAAAACTTGCTTTTGTTTTTCCGGGTCAAGGTTCACAGGTCATTGGAATGGGACAGGATGTCTATGAACAAGTGGGTTCAGCACGGTCCTTATTTGAGAAAGCAAATGAATGTTTAGAGCATGGCTTCACAAATCTAATCTTCAAGGGAGAACAGGAGACACTGACTCTTACGCAAAATGCTCAGCCGGCTTTGTTAACAACTAGCATGGCGCTCTATAAAACCTTTCTCGAAAGAGGAGGCATGGCACCGGATTTTGCTGCTGGTCATAGCTTAGGTGAATATACCGCATATACGGCTATGGGAGCCCTTTCGTTTGAGGATGCCGTAAAGCTTGTCCGCCAACGGGGGCTCTTCATGGAAGCAGCCGTACCAGCAGGGGAAGGTGCGATGAGCGCCATCCTTGGAATAGAAGAGGCAGCGCTTCTCGATGTTGTCAGTACGATAACCGAGAGTGGTCACCCGGTTCAGCTTGCCAATATCAACAGTCCAGGACAGATTGTTATATCCGGGACGTCAGAAGGAGTAAGGCTTGCCTCAGTACTTGCCAAGGAAAGGGGAGCGAAGAGATGCCTGCCCCTTGTTGTCAGCGGCCCTTTCCATTCATCTCTCATGAAGCCTGCGGCCAGTCAGCTTGAGGAAACCCTTAATGGCATTCAAATTTCCGAGCCCCATTCACCGGTAGTGGCTAATTATACAGCAATGCCTGTTGCACTAAACGAAATAAAAGCAAGTCTTGTTCATCAACTCTATTCTCCGGTCAGATGGCAGCAATCCATTGAATTCATGATCGGTGAAGGCACAGACATATTTGTAGAATTTGGACCAGGAACAGTCTTATCCGGTCTCATCAAGAAGATTAACCGTAAAGTTCGTACATACTCAATCAGAGATTTAGAGACCTGTGATGAAGTTATCGCTCAATTGAAGGGAGAGGTGGCAAATGGATAAGCTATCTGGGAAAACGGCGCTCGTTACGGGAGCTTCAAGAGGGATTGGCAAGGCCATTGCACTTGAACTCGCACGCGAAGGGGCAAATGTAGCGGTTAATTATGCCGGCAGTGCCGATCGGGCTGCGGAGGTTGTCAAGGAAATCCAAGGTCTTGGAGGCAAAGCTGTTGCCATTCAAGGGGATGTCGCAGATGCGAAAAGGGTGGCTGAGATGGTTCAAGAGACTATTCAGGAATTCGGCCGGCTGGATATTCTGGTTAACAATGCAGGCATCACTAGAGATACATTATTGATGCGCATGAAGGAAAGTGATTGGGACGCTGTCATCAATACCAATTTAAAAGGTGTCTTTCTAGGCACGAAGGCTGTCACAAGGCAGATGATGAAGCAGCGAAGCGGGCGCATTATCAACATTGCCTCTGTTGTCGGACTTGCAGGCAATGCCGGTCAAGCCAATTATGTAGCAGCAAAGGCAGGAGTTATTGGTCTGACCAAAACAACCGCCCGCGAGCTTGCGCCAAGAGGAATCACGGTTAATGCCGTTGCCCCGGGCTTCATTGAAACGGATATGACTGGAGCCCTGCCGGAAGGAGTCGCTGGGGAAATGCTTGGTCAAATCCCGCTTGGAAGGTTTGGTGCCCCTGAGGATGTGGCCCGCCTTGTTTGTTTCCTTGCCTCTGATGATGCTTCATATATTACCGGACAGACGCTTAATGTGGACGGCGGAATGGTTATGCAATAAAGGAAGGATTGAAACTGCAAGCCAACAAATGTACAATAGATTGGACAACTTGAAGGGAGGTGAAGTTATGGCTGAAGTATTAGAAAGAGTAACGAAAATAATCGTAGACCGCCTTGGTGTTGAAGAAGCTGAAGTGACACTAGAATCTTCATTCAAAGATGATCTAGGCGCTGATTCACTTGATGTAGTAGAATTGGTGATGGAACTTGAAGATGAATTCGGCATGGAAATCTCTGATGATGATGCTGAAAAGATTTCAACAGTTGGCGACGCGGTGAACTACATAAAGAGCCAAAGCTAATCAGCGATTTTTAAGCCCCGTAATGTGACGGGGCTTTTCGTATGAATATCGGCAAAGATGAATTGGATAACTTTGTATATCCTTTTTAAGAATAGTAAATTCTAATTTGTACCTTTTCCAAATGTATCGATTTATATATACTTAATGTGAGAATCTTTTTTGGGAAGATTTAATCGGGGGGACAATATGCATAAAAATAGAAAAAAAACATATTCAGATAGTCATTTTAAAATGTTTCAGGAAAGAATCGGTTTCACGTTTTCCGATATTTCCCTGCTGAAACAAGCATTCACCCATTCATCTTATGTGAATGAGCATCGTCGAAAACCATATGAAGACAATGAGCGCCTAGAATTTTTAGGTGATGCCGTTCTAGAATTAACTGTCTCTCAATTCCTTTATAAAAACTTCAAAACCATGAGTGAAGGGGAATTGACGAAATTGCGAGCAGCCATCGTTTGCGAGCCTTCATTGGTAAAATTCGCGACTGAGCTCTCCTTTGGTCCCTTAATCTTACTTGGAAAAGGCGAGGAGATGACAGGCGGAAGGGAACGTCCTGCGCTGCTAGCTGATGTATTCGAGGCATTTATCGGTGCGCTTTACCTTGACCAAGGATTAGACGCAGTTATTAAGTTCCTGCAGCAATGGGTATATCCGAAAATTCATGATGGTGCTTTTTCCCATGTGATGGATTATAAGAGCCAATTGCAGGAATTGGTTCAAAAGGATGGAGTAGGTATTCTAGAATACAGAATCCTCCAAGAAAAGGGTCCTGCTCATAACCGGGAATTCGTGGCGAAGGTTTCGCTCAACGGAACAGATCTCGGCACGGGGAAAGGCAAATCAAAAAAAGAAGCAGAACAGCATGCTGCCCAGCAAGCGTTAATTCATTTGCGTAAGAGCAGCAAATCCTGAGAAAAAAAGGCAGTTGGATGACCATGACAGTAGATAATCAATTGTTCCTGAAACGATTGGATGTAATAGGATTCAAATCGTTTGCAGAACGTATTTCAGTAGAGTTTGTTTCTGGCGTGACAGCTGTAGTGGGTCCGAATGGAAGCGGAAAAAGTAATATCACTGATTCGATTCGCTGGGTTCTTGGCGAGCAATCAGCCAAATCGCTAAGAGGAGCGAAGATGGAGGATATCATTTTTGCCGGGAGTGATTCCAGGAAGCCGCTAAACTTCGCAGAGGTCACATTAACCTTAAACAACGAAAGCAAATTTCTTCCGATCGATTTTCATGAAGTTAGTGTCACAAGAAGGGTGACCCGTTCCGGTGACAGTGACTTTTATATTAATAATCAGCCGTGCAGGCTTAAGGATATTATTGATCTTTTCATGGATTCCGGTCTTGGCAAAGAGGCTTTCTCGATTATAAGCCAAGGTAAAGTGGAAGAAATATTAAGCTCAAAGCCAGAAGAGAGAAGAACAATCTTCGAAGAGGCAGCGGGTGTCTTGAAATACAAGACACGGAAGAAGAAGGCAGAAGCCAAGCTTGAGGAGACAAGAGCCAATCTCAATCGAGTTCAGGATATTCTGCATGAGCTCGAAGGACAGGTAGAACCATTAAAGATACAGGCTTCAATTGCGCGAGACTACCTTCATAAGAAAGAGGAGCTTGAGGAATTCGAGGCAGCTCTTCTTGTATATGAAGTTGAAGACCTTCATAGAAAATGGACGTCCCTGAAGAAGCAATTAGAAGGCCATCAAGCGAATGAGGCGGATTTCAATGCACGCATTTCAGCCAAAGAAACTGAAGTAGAGAAGAATCGTGAAAAGCTCGTTGTTCTCGATTCCAAGCTGCAAGAATTGCAGGCAGCCCTATTAAGTGTCAGTGAGGAGCTTGAGAAGGTAGAGGGCCGTAAGCAGGTTCTTAAAGAGCGGATGAAGAATGCGAGCCAGAATAAGAACCAGCTGGAGAAAACGCTGGCTGCTTCCAGAGAGAAGATATCCATCCTCAAAGCGAGTAAAGATGAAAAATCAGAAGCTTTATCTCACTTAAAGCAGGATACGGAAGCTTTGAAGAGGGAACTAAGTCAGAAACAAGGCATTTTGAAAAATTTCGCCGGTGATCTGGAAGCGAAAATAGAAGCCCTTAAGAGTGATTATATTGAGTATTTAAATCGCCAAGCGACCGTTAAGCATGAGCTGATTTACTTGAAACAGCAGCTTGAGCAGCAAACCAATAAGCACGAGAAGCTAGATCATGATAATGAAAAGCTTCTCAAGGCTAGGGAAAGTGTAACAGCCCGTTTGAGTGAGGCAGAAGCAAGATTAAAGGCTGTCCAGCAGGATTTAACGAATCAGGTTCATCGTTACCGGGAAACGGAGCGTACTCACGAAAACCTGAAGAATCAATATGAAAAGCAGGAGAAGACTCTCTACCAAGCCTATCAATATTTGCAAAAAGCAAAATCAAGAAAAGAAATGCTTGAAGAGATGGAGGATGAATACTCTGGTTTTTTCCAAGGCGTAAAGGAAATCCTGAAGGCAAAGGATAAGGAGCTCCCAGGCGTCCATGGTGCTGTGGCAGAACTGATTCAAGTGCCGAAGGATTATGCTCTGGCAATTGAGACCGCCCTTGGAGGTGCTCTGCAAAATATCGTGATGGATCAGGAGAGCGATGCCCGTACCGCAATTACCTTCCTTAAGAAAAATAGGCTTGGAAGAGCCACCTTCCTGCCTTTATCGACCATTAAGGGCAAGTATATTCCTGAACAAACCATTCAATCGATTTCTTCCCACCCAGCCTTTATCGGGGTTGGTGCTGAACTGATTCAATATGACTCTCGTTATAAAGAGATCATGATGAGCTTACTTGGGAATGTCATCATTGTCAGGGATCTCGTCGGTGCCAATGAGATAGCTAAAATGGCAGGGTACCGCTATAGACTCGTAACGCTTGAAGGGGATGTCGTCAGTCCGGGCGGAGCGATGACAGGCGGAGCAAGCAGACAGTCAGGTTCCTCAATCCTCTCAAGAAAAGGGGAAATAGAGGAGCTGACAGAGAAGCTTGGACAAATGGAAGAGCAAACGAGTAAGCTAGAGGCGCATGTGAAAGCCTTAAAAACCGATGTGGCAAGCTCAGAAAAACAGCTGGTACGCCTTCGGGAGGCAGGGGAAACCCTCCGAGTCAACGAGGAAGCCATCAAGGGACAAATACGTGAATGGCAAAACGAACAGCGCAATGTCAATGAGCGCTTAACCATCTATGATATGGAGAAGTCTACACTGGATGAGGAACAAACCTATCGTGAGTCCCGAATTCAGGAGCTTAATCAGGAATTAAGCCGCCTTGAGCATTCTATTATAGAGATAGACCGTGAGATTAATCTGTACACAGAGCAGAAAAAGACAGACCAATCAAATAAGGAAGAGCTGAATGAAGAGGTCAATGAGCTAAAGATTCACCTAGCATCCAAGTCAGAGCAGCTCCAGCACCAGCAAAATGAGGTCGAGCGCTTAGCAGCTGAGATTGCAGCGTTAGAATTAACTGTAAAAGATGCAGAGGAAGACCTAGCTCTCCTAAATGGAGAAATGACATCGAGCTCTACAGGTGAGAATAATCTCGTTGAAATGGCTGCTGAGAAACAGAAGCTAAAAGATGAGACAGTGCATAAGATAGCCGCATTGCAAGCTAGCAGACAAGAGCTGTCTGCTAAAATAGACGAAGCCGACCATATATTGAAGGAATGGAACCGTCAGTATAAAGGATTGTCAGAAACCTTGCGCGATGAGGAAATCAAGCTAAATCGCCTTGATGTAGAGATGGACACGCGCCTGGATATGCTGAGGGAAGAATATATGCTAACCTTTGAGGCAGCGAAAGAAAAGTATCCGCTGACCATTGAAGCCGAGGAAGCTAAGCGGAAGGTGAGATTAATCCGTCTTGCCATCGAAGAGCTTGGCACGGTAAACATTGGCGCAATTGATGAGTATGAGCGTGTATCAGAGCGTTATGAATTCCTTGTCACACAAAGGGATGACCTTAAGGAAGCGAAGGATACCCTCTTTGACGTGATTGATGAGATGGATGAGGAAATGAAGCGCCGCTTTGAGATCACCTTCAATGCAATTAAGAAGGAATTCAACTTCGTATTCCCGTCACTATTCGGCGGAGGAAGAGCAGAACTGAAATTGACAGACCCGGCGGATATCTTGAATACTGGTGTCGATATTATCGCCCAGCCGCCAGGCAAGAAGCTTCAAAACTTAAGCCTGCTTTCAGGGGGAGAACGTGCGTTGACTGCAATAGCCTTGCTGTTTGCTATCTTGCGCGTGCGCCCGGTGCCATTCTGCATCCTTGATGAAGTGGAAGCAGCGCTGGATGAAGCTAATGTGTATCGCTTCAGCCAATATTTGAAGAAATTCAGTAAAGAAACTCAATTCATCGTCATCACTCATCGTAAGGGAACGATGGAGGAAGCGGATGTTCTTTATGGCGTGACCATGCAGGAATCCGGTGTATCAAGGCTAGTATCTGTGAAGCTGGAAGAAACGAAAGAATTGGTTGAATCAAAATAAAGGTGGTAGACTATGAGTTTTTTTAAGAAGCTAAAAGAAAAGTTCAGCGAGCAAACGACAACAACAACCGAGAAGTTTAAACAAGGATTGACCAAGACACGTAACTCTTTTTCGGAGAAAGTGAATGATTTGGTTGCCAGATACAGAGAAGTGGATGAGGACTTCTTTGAAGAGCTCGAAGATGTGATGATTCAAGCGGATATTGGCGTAGAAACAGTTATGGAGCTAATCGACAAACTGAAATTCGAAGTGAAGCGCCGCAATATCAAAGACACATCTGAGGTACAGAGCGTAATCTCCGAAAAGCTCGTTGAAATTTATGAATCTGGCGAGGAAAGCTCTGCTGAGATGAACATCCAGGAGGATGCATTGACAGTCGTGCTCTTTGTCGGTGTAAATGGAGTCGGTAAAACGACCACTATCGGCAAGCTCGCTCATAAATATAAGGCTGAGGGCAAGAAGGTGCTGCTCGCAGCAGGAGATACCTTCCGTGCTGGTGCGATTGAGCAGCTTGAGGTTTGGGGAGAGCGTGTTGGTGTGGAAGTCATCAAGCAAGGGGCCGGCTCTGACCCAGCTGCCGTTATGTATGATGCCGTGCAGGCCGCTAAATCAAGAAAAGCGGATATTCTGCTTTGTGATACGGCTGGCCGCCTTCAAAACAAGGTCAATCTGATGAAAGAGCTTGAGAAGGTAAAGAAAGTAATTGAACGCGAGATTCCAGGAGCTCCGCATGAAGTCTTGCTTGTTCTTGATGCAACGACTGGCCAAAACGCTCTCATGCAGACGAAGACCTTCAAGGAAGCGACTGATGTAAGCGGCATCGTCTTAACGAAGCTCGATGGTACGGCAAAAGGCGGAATTGTCATTGCCATTCGCAACGAGCTTGGGATACCGGTAAAATTCGTCGGTCTTGGCGAGCAGATGGATGATCTGCAAGAGTTTGATTCAGAGCAATTTGTTTATGGCTTATTCGCCGATATGGTTGATAAAACAGAGGAATAAGTCTATAATGACAAGCCAGGAATTGCCTTAGGGGTAATATCCTGGCTTTTTAGTATCTAGAGGGATATGAGGATGGATGAAACGCTGATAAATCAAGCATTTTGTTAAGGAAGGGTTCTTGACATTCTTTGATTTTCCCTTTAGAATAAATTTTTGTAAAGGTATTTCACTTAACACAGTTGGAGGGTCAGTAATGCTCGAGAAAACAATGCGTATGAATTACCTATATGACTTTTATCAATCATTGCTGACACCAAAGCAGAAAAGTTACATGTCTCTTTATTATCTGGACGATTATTCCCTAGGTGAGATCGCTGATGAATATGAGGTGAGCCGCCAGGCCGTTTATGATAATATTAAACGAACAGAAGCGATGCTTGAAGAATATGAGGCGAAGCTGCTGCTTTTTGAAAAAGCGCAGCAAAGAAGCCTTTTACTCAATAAGTTAGGCAATTTAGCGGATGAAGTATCTGATAAACATGTTCAGCAACAACTCATTGAGACAATAGCATCTCTTGAAAAGTTAGATTAGGAGGCGGCAGAATGGCATTTGAAGGTTTAGCCGACCGACTGCAAGGCACACTTCAAAAAATCCGCGGCAAAGGAAAGGTTACGGAGGCTGATGTCAAAGAAATGATGCGCGAGGTTAGACTCGCTCTTCTTGAAGCTGACGTTAACTTTAAGGTTGTAAAGGATTTTATCAAGCGTGTCAATGAAAGGGCCATCGGTCAAGAAGTGTTGAAAAGCTTGACTCCAGGTCAGCAGGTTATCAAGGTCGTCAAGGAAGAATTGACGGAATTAATGGGAGGAGAGCAAAGCAAGATTGCTGTATCCAACCGACCGCCAACCGTGATTTTAATGGTTGGTTTGCAAGGTGCTGGTAAGACAACAACAACCGGTAAGCTTGCTAATCTGCTTCGGAAAAAATATAACCGCAAACCGATGCTTGTTGCTGCGGATATTTATCGTCCGGCAGCCATTAAGCAATTAGAAACACTTGGGAAGCAGCTGAATTTCCCTGTCTTTTCGTTAGGAGATCAGGTCAGCCCAGTTGAGATTGCCAAGCAGGGAGTCGCTAAAGCGAAAGAAGAGCATTGCGACTACGTCTTGGTCGATACGGCAGGACGCTTGCACATTGATGAGAATTTGATGGGGGAACTAGCGGAAATTAAAGAAGCCGTGAAGCCGGATGAAATTTTCCTTGTTGTCGATGCGATGACAGGTCAGGATGCCGTCAATGTGGCAAAGAGTTTTAATGACCAGCTCGATATAACCGGAGTTATTTTAACGAAGCTTGATGGGGATACCCGAGGCGGTGCAGCCCTCTCTATTCGCTCTGTAGCGGAGAAGCCGATTAAATTCGTTGGTATGGGCGAGAAGATGGATGCGCTTGAGCCATTCCATCCGGAACGCATGGCTTCGAGAATTCTCGGCATGGGGGATGTTCTTACCCTTATCGAAAAAGCGCAAACAGATGTCGATGAGGCGAAAGCGCGTGAACTTGAGAAGAAAATGCGCACAGCCACATTTACGTTTGATGATTTTCTTGAACAGCTTAGCCAGGTGAAGAAAATGGGACCATTAGACGATATTCTGAAAATGCTCCCAGGCGCAAATAAAATTAAGGGCATGAATAACCTGTCCATTGATGATAAGCAAATTGCCCATGTAGAGGCAATCATTCAATCAATGACACGAAAAGAGAAAGAGCAGCCTGAGATCATCAACGCCAGCAGGCGCAAACGGATTGCAAAGGGAAGCGGAAGACCGATTCAGGAAGTCAACCGACTGCTCAAGCAATTCGAGGAAATGAAAAAGATGATGAAGCAGATGGCTGGAATGCAACAAAAAGGCAAGAAAAAAGGCGGCTTTAAGTTGCCATTTATGTAAAAAAGTTGTGTGTTAAGAAAAAAGACTTTACAAGGGTATATGGATTTGGTAATATACTTACTTGTGTGATACTATTCGGAGGTGCAATAAAACAATGGCAGTAAAAATTCGTTTAAAACGTATGGGAGCTAAAAAGTCTCCTTTCTATCGTATTGTAGTAGCAGATTCTCGTTCCCCTCGTGACGGTCGTTTCATCGAAACAGTTGGAACTTACAACCCAGTTGCTAACCCAGCTGAAGTGAAAATCGATGAGGAACTAACTTTGAAATGGCTTCAAAATGGTGCTAAACCTTCTGACACAGTTCGTAACTTGTTGTCTAAAGAAGGCATCATGGAAAAATTCCACAACGCTAAACAAGGTAAGTAATATAAAGGTCCGTTATGATAGAGCTTATTAAAACAATCG
Organism: Pradoshia eiseniae; assembly: GCF_002946355.1. Classification (NCBI taxonomy): domain Bacteria; kingdom Bacillati; phylum Bacillota; class Bacilli; order Caryophanales; family Bacillaceae; genus Pradoshia; species Pradoshia eiseniae. Next base: position 294,906 of record NZ_PKOZ01000003.1, on the reverse strand, counting down.
TAAAGCCTCTCGTCGATCATCCGGATGACGTGACCGTATCAATGGATGAGCATGCCAAGAAAATTATCTATAAACTTTCTGTTAATCAGCAAGATATGGGGAAGGTCATTGGCAAGCAGGGGCGGGTAGCGAAAGCTATTCGGACGGTAGTATATACTGCTGCATCCAAGAGTGACAAAAAAGTCTATTTGGAAATAAGCGATTGAAGCGATGAAAAGGAGGGAATCATTCCCTCCTTTTTCTATTTCATATGAAGAAAAAACGATTGAAACAGATTATGCTTGCCTAGGAAGGCAGTGGGAAATGCCATTTAATGCTTTTTCCGCAATTGAATAATAGGCAGCCTTCGAGTAAAAAACATGCTTTAATTGGACAAAAAAGTTTCCGTTCAAAGGGATTTTGCTTCATAATGAATGGTAAAGAGGAAAAGAGTACATAGTATCATGTTTAATAGGAAGATCCACATAATTTTTTGGTGGGACATTCTGTCGGCCATACAGGAACACAGATATGCTTTCATCAAATACAAGTAACATCTCGGGTGACTAGCAGCATTGTCAGACATAGACTGAATTTTAACAGTTGATATGGCAATACGAAAGAGGTGGCTAATAGTGAAAATTTTGCAAAATGTGATCGTGAAGCAAATATTGACTGAGAAGAGTAAGCTTGAGCTCTTAGACCAATTCAACTCCAAAAAAGCTGTCCTGAAGAAGGAATGTGATCAGCTCCGCTTTGAGCTGAAGAAGCTGGAGAAGACCAAAAAATTTCAGCCTGTCAGCCTGAAGACACATTTCGAAAAGGAAATTGACGTCAGGAAAGAGAAAATTAAGCTGCTTGACTTTCAAATTCAACAGCTCGATATTCTTCCCTACGGAAGCGAATTGAAGGAACGTGAGGTACAAGCCATCGTGGATGTGGAAATCGGGCAGAATTGGGAAGAAATTGTGCAAACTAAGACCATCATCGTAAAAGATGGAGTCGTCGATGAATTTAAATAGAGGTGAACATAAAGAATATGCAAAAATGGTACAAGGTCGGAAAGATTGTTAATACTCATGGTATTAGAGGAGAGGTGCGTGTCGTTTCTTCCACCGATTTTCCTGAGGAACGTTATCAAAAGGGCAGCACTCTTTATATCTTTAAGAATAATGAAAAAGACCCTGTTGAAGTCGTTGTCGCTTCTTCCCGTCAGCATAAGAATTTTTATTTGCTGACCTTTGAGGGCCATGAAAGCATCGAGAAGGTCGAGGGATATAAAGAAGGTGTTCTAAAAGTATCTGAAGAGCAGCTCGGTGCATTGGATGAAGGAGAATATTATTATCATGAAATCATAGGCTGCACAATTTCCACTGCAGAAGGGGAGGAAATTGGCGTTATTAAGGAAATTCTCTCTCCTGGCGCGAACGATGTATGGGTCGTGAAAGGGAAGTCTGGCAAAGAGGTGCTCATTCCTTATATCGATGATGTCGTCAAGAAAATCGATGTTCGGGCAAAGTCCATCATCATTGAGCCAATGGAAGGGTTGCTGGATTAATGAGAATAGATGTGTTGACATTATTCCCTGAGATGTTTGAAGGTGTTTTAGGCTCTTCAATCCTTAAGAAAGCGGCTGAGAAGAAGGCAGCGGAATACCATACCCATAATTTCAGGGAATTCTCCGATAACAAGCATCAATCTGTTGATGATTACCCGTATGGCGGGGGAGCTGGAATGGTCTTGAAGCCGCAGCCAATCTTTGATGCACTTGAACAGATCGCTGCTCCAACATTAGAGGGGAAGAAACCAAGAGTAATCCTCCTTTGTCCACAAGGGGAACGATTCACCCAAAAGAAGGCAGAGGAACTTGCGCGTGAAGAACAGCTTGTCTTTGTGTGTGGCCATTATGAAGGCTATGACGAAAGAATCAGGGAATTTGCCGTTACAGATGAAATCTCGATTGGCGACTTTGTGCTGACTGGCGGGGAGCTGGGTGCGATGGTCATCATCGACAGTGTTGTGCGGCTATTGCCGGGTGTGCTCGGGAATGAGGATTCACCTGTGCTTGATTCATACAGTTCAGGTCTTCTTGAGCATCCTCATTATACAAGGCCAGCTGATTTTAGAGGGATGAAGGTACCAGATGTGCTACTGTCAGGTAATCACAAGCATATAGAGGAGTGGCGGCAGAAAGAGTCTTTAAGAAGAACATTCGAGCGCCGTCCTGATTTGCTCGATAGCTATGAATTATCTCCGGCCGAGAAAAAATGGCTGGATGAAATAAAAAGTGAGAATAGGTAGTTGCAAATACTCCAATTTATATGGTAAGATAGAGCCTGTGAGTTAAGGTGTAAAGCCTTTTCTCTTTATAACAATGTTCCGCTGTCATTCATCAATTAGGGTTGGCAAGAGCATTGCTTGGAAGGAGTTGAATACGATGCATAAATTAATCGAAGAAATCACGAAGGAACAACTTAGAACTGACCTTCCTTCTTTCCGTCCTGGTGATACAGTACGTGTACACGTGAAGGTAGTTGAGGGTACTCGTGAGCGTATTCAGGTATACGAAGGCGTAGTAATCAAGCGTCGCGGAGGCGGAATCAGTGAAACTTTCACAGTCCGCAAAATTTCCTACGGTGTTGGCGTTGAGCGTGCATTCCCATTGCACACACCACGTATCGCTAAATTGGAAGTTATCCGTCGCGGTAAAGTACGTCGTGCTAAACTTTACTACTTGCGTAACCTACGCGGTAAAGCAGCGCGTATCAAAGAAATCCGATAATTACGTGACTAACGTGAGTGGATACAAGGAGCTTGTGCTAACACAAGCTCCTTTTTCACATCATAGAGATTTTGATTGCTTTTTGACTGAAAATCGCTATATTTAAACGTATAAACAGATAGAGATGATACGGGGTGTTAACATGGCAAAAGCCAAGGAAAAAAATGAAATCTTTGAGTGGATTAAGGCATTGGTGATTGCCATTTTACTTGCGGCAATCATTCGCTACTTCTTTTTTGCTCCTATCTTGGTTGATGGATTATCGATGATGCCTACATTGAAAGATCAGGACCGCATGGTTGTAAATAAGATTTCCTACAAAATCGGGGAGCCCGAACGCTTTGATATTGTCGTCTTCCATGCGACGGAAGAAAAGGATTATATTAAACGAGTAATCGGTCTGCCGGGTGACACAATAGAATATAAGGATGATACGCTTTATATAAACGGCACAGCCTATGATGAACCATATTTAGCTGAGTATAAGCAACAGGTGATTGACGGGCCGCTCACAGAGCCGTTCACGCTTGAAGAAATCACGGGCGAGGCAACGGTTCCAGAAGGCGAAGTGTTTGTAATGGGCGATAATAGACGTTACTCCAAAGACAGCCGTCATATCGGTACGGTAAAAATGAGTGAAATACTTGGCAAGACAAGCTTGGTATATTGGCCGTTTGAGGACTTTGGATTAGTCGAATAAGAGTTGAAGGTGAAAGTATGACAATACAATGGTTTCCCGGGCATATGGCGAAAGCCCGCCGTGAAGTGACCGAAAAATTAAAATTAGTAGATATAATCTTTGAGCTGGTTGATGCAAGACTGCCGCAATCCTCAAGAAATCCGATGATTGACGAAATCATTCAGCATAAGCCGCGCCTTGTGATTTTGAATAAGGCGGATATGGCTGATCAGTATAGAACGAATGAATGGCTCGCCTATTTCGCTGATAAGGGTATTAAGGCTGTCGCTGTCAATGCTCATCAGGGGACAGGCCTAAAGAGCATTATGTCAGGGGCGCAAGAGGTGCTCAAGGACAAAATCGATAAAATGAAAGCACGCGGCATCAAACCGCGCGCTATCCGTGCCATGATTGTTGGTATCCCGAATGTTGGGAAATCCACACTCATTAACCGTCTAGCAGGAAAGAATATCGCTAAGACGGGCAATATGCCGGGCGTAACGAAGGCCCAGCAATGGATTAAGGTAGGCAAGGAGCTGGAGCTTCTTGATACTCCAGGAATCCTTTGGCCGAAATTTGAAGATCAAGAGGTAGGGTATAAGCTGGCCGTTACCGGGGCTATTAAGGATACGATCTTAAACTTGCATGATATTGCGATATACGGGCTCCATTTCCTTGAGGAGGCATATCCGTCCCGTCTAAAGGAACGCTATGACCTAGAGGAGATTCCGGAAGAAATTGTGGAGGCCTTCGATCGGATTGGCGCTAAAAGAGGCTGCTTGGCTGGCCGCGGACTCGTGGATTATGATAAGACGGCAGAATTGATCATCCGGGATATTCGTACAGAGAAATTTGGAAGACTCACTTTTGAACGACCAAATGAATCGGATGATGTATAATAGATAAGGAAAAACGAAAGACCCCTTTTTAATGGGGTCTTTATTTTGCGGATAGATAAGCTGAAAGGATTAGAGACATGCTAACGAAGATGACGATTGCAGAAATAAAGGGGAAGCTGAGCCGCATTAAGAGCCTTGAGGATCCATTCGTGACTGAATGCCGCAGCGACAGCCGCAAGGGTATTCAATTGGCCCTTCAAAGCCTAGAGAGGGCGATTGAGAAGGAAAGGATACAAAGAGGGCATTTTGAGTCAATCTGTGTCTATGAGAGGGATTTGAGGCGCAAGGGATACCAATTCATCGCCGGAGTAGATGAAGCCGGGCGTGGCCCGTTGGCAGGGCCAGTTGTGGCAGCTGCCGTTATCTTGCCTGAGGATTTCTATTTACCGGGCCTGAATGATTCAAAGCAGCTATCAGCTCAGCGCAGGGAGGAATATTTTCAATCCATTCATGAACAAGCGATTTCAGTTTCTACAGGCATCATTCATAGTAAGGAAATCGATGAGATTAATATATATGAAGCGGCCAAAAAGGCAATGCTTAAGGCCATCAGCCAATTGGAGATATCTCCTGATTATTGCTTAATCGACGCGATGGAGGTTCCGCTTCCTATTGAACAGCTATCCTTAATCAAGGGAGATGCGAAATCAGCATCCATTGCCGCTGCATCCGTCATTGCCAAGGAAACAAGGGATAGAATGATGATGGAGTATGCCAAACAACATCCTGAATATGGGTTTGAGAAGCATATGGGTTACGGTACCAAAAGCCATCTTGAGGCAATCGAAAGATTTGGACCGACAGATTGGCATCGCATGACATTTGCTCCGCTGAAGGCCAAGCAGTGAACATACCTTTTTTAATGCGACCGACCAAAGTCTGCGAAAAAGACAGATAGGAATTTACCTATCTGTCTTTTTATTTGTCTTACTAAGATAGTAATTTCTATCATTAAATTAGATGCCGCCTAGATGAAAGAAGTAAATAAAGCCTAGCCATTTGGAACCTTATTGTTTAACCGTCTGCCTGTGGAATTTCATTGGTGGTGACTATGATAATGAATAACACTCAACATGCTGGCTCATCTCCGAGACTATTCAGGGGAAGATACTGTGAACATGGAAGCCAGTACACTTTATCCACCCTGCTGCTTGTATAAAAAGAAAATCACAATAATAGTTGGCAAGAAAATGTCTATTAATTATTCTTATATAATTATCCGCCCTTTCGCAGCAAAGGATATACGGCAATGCTGCCGCTGGATGCCAATAGGGTTGGTAATCGAATTTACACTGAAAACGATGAATAAAGGAGATTGAATGGATTATAAGGAAACAATTGTTAAGAATTACTGAAATATGACTATATTTGTCCTAAATATTGGACATTAAATACCAGATTTAATACAATGAGAAGGCAGTATATTCTTTATAGTTTGAAAGTTTGATAGGGGGATAAACAATGAATATCCATGAGTATCAAGGTAAAGAAATCCTCAGACAATATGGGGTTAAAGTCCCTAACGGCAAGGTTGCCTTTTCTGTAGATGAAGCTGTTCAAGCGGCGAGTGAGCTAGGCACAGCTGTAACCGTAGTAAAAGCCCAAATCCATGCTGGCGGAAGAGGAAAAGCAGGTGGGGTAAAGATTGCTAAATCACTTGATGAGGTTCGTACATATGCGGATGAGATTCTCGGTAAAGTTCTTGTCACGCATCAAACAGGACCTGATGGGAAAGAAGTAAAACGCTTACTTATCGAAGAGGGCTGTGACATCAAGAAAGAATACTATGTCGGGCTTGTCTTAGACCGCGCTACCTCCAGGATTGTCCTGATGGCATCAGAAGAAGGCGGTACAGAAATCGAAGAAGTAGCTGCTGAAACACCTGAGAAGATCTTTAAAGAAGTGATTGATCCGGTTATTGGATTAACAGCCTTCCAAGCTAGAAGAATTGCGTTCAATATTAATATACCAAAAGAATTAGTCAATAAAACAGTTAAATTTATGACTGGCTTATATAGTGCCTTCGTTGAAAAGGATTGCTCTATCGCAGAAATCAATCCATTAGTAGTGACTGGCGACGGAGAAGTCATGGCGCTAGATGCAAAACTGAATTTTGACGAAAATGCCTTATATCGACACAAAGATATTCTTGAATATCGTGACCTTGATGAAGAGGATCCAAAAGAAATCGAAGCTTCCAAGTATGACTTAAGCTATATTTCTCTCGATGGAAACATTGGCTGCATGGTAAATGGAGCCGGTCTTGCTATGTCTACAATGGACATCATTAACCATTACGGCGGAAGCCCCGCAAACTTCCTTGATGTTGGGGGCGGCGCGACTGCAGAAAAGGTAACGGAAGCATTTAAGATTATCCTTTCTGACAAAAACGTCAAAGGAATTTTTGTAAACATCTTTGGCGGCATCATGAAATGTGATGTTATCGCTGAAGGCGTTGTAGAAGCAGCGAAGCAGGTAAGCCTCGATGTTCCGTTGGTTGTCCGATTGGAAGGAACGAATGTTGATCTCGGCAAGAAAATCCTTGAGGAATCCGGTATCAATATTACGGCTGCGGAATCTATGGCTGATGGTGCACAAAAAATCGTTTCGTTAATAGGTTAAGACTGGAGGATAAGGAAATGAGCGTATTTGTTAATAAAGATACAAAGGTTATAGTTCAAGGTATCACTGGCTCAACTGCACGTTTTCATACAAAACAAATGCTTGAGTATGGAACCCAAATTGTTGGCGGCGTAACTCCTGGTAAAGGCGGCACGGAAGCGGAAGGGGTGCCTGTCTTTAATACGGTCATTGAGGCAAAAGAAGCAACAGGCGCCAATGCGTCTGTCGTCTACGTTCCGGCTCCGTTTGCGGCTGATTCCATTCTTGAGGCGGTTGATGCTGAGCTTGATTTAGTCATCTGTATAACAGAGCATATTCCTGTATTGGATATGGTCAAAGTAAAGCGGTATATGGAAGGCAAGAAAACAAGATTAATTGGCCCTAACTGCCCGGGCGTCATCACTCCGGAAGAATGCAAGATTGGTATTATGCCAGGCTATATTCATAAAAAAGGGCATATCGGTGTCGTATCCAGATCAGGGACCTTGACATATGAAGCGGTCCACCAGCTTAGCCAAGCAGGCTTTGGTCAATCTTCAGCAGTTGGTATCGGGGGAGATCCTGTTAATGGAACAGACTTCATCGATGTCTTGAAGGCATTTAATGATGATCCTGAGACTTACGCGGTTATCATGATTGGTGAGATCGGCGGAACAGCTGAAGAAGAAGCGGCACAATGGGTTAAAGAAAATATGACAAAACCTGTGACAGGCTTCATTGGCGGAAGAACAGCACCTCCAGGAAAAAGAATGGGCCATGCGGGCGCCATTATCTCTGGCGGAAAAGGAACAGCTGATGAGAAAATCCGCATTATGAATGAGTGCGGAATCAAAGTGGCTGAGACTCCTGCCGTTATGGGTGAAACAATGCTTCAGGTCTTGAAAGAAAAAGGCTTATATGATCAATGTAAAACACATTAATGGTTAATGATTCAGGTGCTCTCCATCAGGAGAGCACCTTTCCTTCATCATTTTGAGCGGGCAATAGATAAGTAAACTAGAATAAAGGAGAGATATCATGGATGAATGGAAAGACAGGCTGGTTCATTTGGACCACTGCCGAGGCATGACCTGGAAGGGAATGTACCGTATTTTAAAGGATGATCCAGAGCTGCTGAAGGTATATTCGAGACCTGCAGATTACTGGAAGAAGCTCCTCTCGCTTGAATCCCCCACCCTCCAATTCTTCTTAAAAGATCTTCATGATCCAAAACTTCAACAAATGATCTCCATTTATGAGCAGGATGCTATCCGCTGCATATCTTTTCTCGATAAGGAATATCCGATTACCTTGACTAATATTTATCAACAACCATGGAATTTATATGCTAAAGGAAATGTCAAGCTATTGACACATCAGCGGATTTTAGCCATTATTGGCACTCGAGCACCAACACACTATGGCCAGGAAGTGCTGAAACGGATGGTGCCGGAATTTGTCGCAGCTGAAATGAGTATTGTAAGCGGCTTGGCCAAGGGAATAGATGCCATGGCCCATAGAATTACGCTTCAAAGCGATGGAGACTGTATTGCTGTAATAGGCGGAGGGCTCTATCATATTTATCCGCAGGAAAACACCCCTTTATCTCACATGATTTTGCGAAAAGGTCTTATTCTTTCTGAATATCCTCCTATATTCAAACCAAAGCCTTGGCACTTCCCGATGAGAAATCGAATAATCAGTGGTTTATCAAGAGCTATCTTAGTGGTAGAGAGTAAGCAGAAAAGCGGGACATTTATCACTGTTGAGCGGGGCCTTGAACAAGGAAAGGACATTTTTGCTATCCCAGGAAACATCTTTTCCGCATCTTCCTCAGGAACAAATGCCTGGATTAAAGAAGGGGCAAAGCTTGTTACGGACGCTTATGACATTATTTCAGAATGGGAATAGACGACAGGAAAAACATTGGAAATGAAAATAACAAAACAGTTATATAAAACATTTAAGGTTGCAAAAAAAGTGTTTCTGTTATACATTGTGCTTCAGACAAGGTTTTTTTTGACAACTAAATCAATAAGTCCGAAATGACAGACTGTTTAGAATTAAAATGAAACAAAGATTGACAGATGCGAAATTAAACCTGCATAATCATACATGCATAATAATAGAGAATAGAGAACCTCTTAAGGAGGAAAATAATGGCGGATTATTTAGTGATTGTGGAGTCGCCTGCAAAAGCGAAAACCATAGAAAAATATTTAGGAAAAAAATATAAAGTAAAAGCATCCATGGGTCATGTTCGCGATTTGCCGAAAAGTCAAACAGGTGTGGATGTTCAACATAATTACGAACCGAAATACATTACCATTCGCGGCAAGGGTGATGTTTTGAAAGAATTGAAGACTGCTGCCAAAAAAGCAAAGAAAGTCTATCTCGCAGCCGACCCCGATCGTGAAGGGGAAGCAATTGCCTGGCATTTGGCTCATAGCCTTGGGGTTGATATTAACTCAGATTGCCGGGTTGTGTTCAATGAGATCACAAAGGATGCAATCAAGGAATCCTTTAAACATCCACGTCCCATCAAGATGAATCTTGTAGATGCCCAGCAGGCTAGACGGATTCTTGATAGATTGGTCGGATATAATATCAGCCCGCTATTATGGAAGAAAGTGAAAAAAGGATTAAGCGCCGGCCGAGTACAATCTATTGCGGTGAGACTTATCATTGATCGTGAGAAAGAAATCAAAAGGTTCATACCAGAAGAATACTGGTCCATTAATGGTGCATTCCTCAAGGGGAAAAAAGAGTTTGAGGCAAGCTTCCACTCTTTTGATAAGGAGAAGGTTAAGCTTTCAAACGAAGATGACGTAAAAGGAATCCTCGCTAAGATTACGGGGAACGAGTTTACGGTCCAAAAGGTGACGAAGAAGGAAAGGAAACGTAACCCAGCACCTCCATTCACAACCTCTTCCCTTCAACAGGAAGCAGCCCGCAAATTGAACTTCCGTGCGAAGAAAACGATGATGATTGCTCAGCAGCTTTATGAGGGAATTGAAATTGGCAAAGAAGGCACTGTCGGGTTAATTACGTATATGCGTACAGACTCGACCAGGATTTCTGAAACAGCTCAAAATGAAGCAAGAGGCTGGATTGGTTCCCAATATGGGGAAGAATACCATTCTCAAGCTCCGCGTAAAGACAAGCAAAGCAGCGGAGCCCAGGATGCCCACGAAGCGGTGCGTCCAACGAGCGTTCTAAGAGAGCCATCTTCCATCAAGGACTTCCTTTCCAGAGATCAGTACCGATTATATAAACTCATATGGGAACGTTTCCTGGCTAGCCAGATGTCACCTGCTGTCATGGATACAATGGCTGTTGATTTAGCGGCAGGGGGAGTTCTTTTCAGGGCTAATGGCTCGAAAGTAAAGTTCCCTGGTTTCATGAAGGTATATGTTGAGGGCTCAGATGACCATACTGAGGAGAAAGAGAACCTGCTGCCAGAGCTTTCTGAGGGCGATGTTGTTTACTCCAAGGATATCGTGCCGAATCAGCATTTCACTCAGCCGCCTCCGCGCTATACAGAGGCCCGTCTTGTCAAGACGTTGGAAGAACTGGGAATTGGCCGCCCATCCACTTATGCTCCGACACTTGATACGATACAAAAACGGGGATATGTCGCCCTTGATAATAAACGATTCATCCCAACTGAGCTAGGGGAGATTGTCAATGACATTATGATGGAGTTCTTCCCGGATATCCTTGATGTGGAGTTCACCGCCAAAATGGAAAGTGATCTTGACCATATTGAGGATGGCGAAATCGAATGGGTCAATATTATCGACCAATTCTACCAAGGCTTTGAGAAGGATTTAGAAAAAGCCGAGGTCGAAATGGAGAAGATTGAAATAAAGGATGAGCCGACCGGAGAAATGTGTGAGGAATGCGGCTCCCCAATGGTCTATAAGATGGGCCGCTACGGTAAATTCATGGCCTGCAGCAATTTCCCTGACTGCCGGAATACGAAACCGATCGTTAAAGAAATTGGGGTTAAATGTCCGAAATGTGATGAGGGAAACATCGTTGAAAGGAAAAGCAAGAAACGCCGAGTTTTTTATGGCTGTGACCGCTACCCGACCTGCGATTTTGTCTCCTGGGATAAACCGCTGCAGCGGCCTTGTCCAAAATGTAATGGACCGCTTGTTGAGAAGAAGCTTAAAAAAGGTGTACAGGTTCAGTGTACGAATTGCAGTTATAAAGAAGAAACCCAAGTCTAAGGAAGGAAGAGCAGAGGCTCTTCCTTCTCTTCATTTTTTGAAAGAAATAATTAAGATGAAACTTTTTCCTTTGGAATCCGTAGGAATATGGTATATAGTATTGCTTGCATATTGATGCTATTCTGTAAAATAATAGTATGATGTAATAAATTACTGGCGTATTCTACATAGTACGACTTCGTGGAGGTTTATAGATGAAAAAAAGTGTTACAGTAGTAGGCGCAGGGCTCGCTGGAAGTGAAGCGGCGTGGCAAATCGCCCAAAGAGGTATTCATGTGGATTTATATGAAATGAGACCAGTGAAGCAGACACCTGCTCACCATACGGATAAATTCGCTGAATTGGTATGCAGCAATTCCTTGCGCGCCAATACATTAACAAATGCAGTTGGAGTGTTAAAGGAAGAAATGCGCCATCTGAATTCCTTGATTATTGATTCAGCCGACAATAGTTCTGTACCAGCGGGTGGAGCCTTAGCTGTTGACAGACATGAGTTTGCGGGGAGGGTGACAGAGACACTAAAAAACCACCCGAATATCACGATTCATACTGAGGAATTAACTGAAATTCCAACTGAGGGAATTACGATTATTGCAACAGGTCCGCTAACGAGTGAAGCACTTTCGAAAGAGATTAGCAAGCTGACTGGAGAGGATTATTTTTATTTCTATGATGCTGCTGCGCCAATTATCGAAAAAGACAGCATAGACATGAATAAGGTGTATCTGAAATCACGTTATGATAAAGGGGAAGCGGCTTACCTCAATTGCCCGATGACCGAAGAGGAATTCAATACATTTTATGAAGCTTTAATCAGTGCAGAAACCGTCCCATTGAAAGAGTTTGAAAAGGAAATTTTCTTCGAGGGCTGTATGCCTATTGAAGTTATGGCGAGCAGAGGGAAGAAAACGATGCTATTCGGCCCGATGAAGCCAGTTGGTCTTGAAGATCCTAAGACAGGAAAAAGACCATATGCTGTCGTGCAATTGAGACAGGATGATGCTGCAGGTACGTTATATAATATTGTCGGCTTCCAAACTCATTTGAAATGGGGTCCGCAAAAGGAAGTTATCCGTTTGATTCCTGGATTAGAAAATGCTGAGATTGTTCGTTATGGGGTTATGCACCGCAATACGTTCATTAACTCTCCAAAGGTCTTAAAGAATACATACCAGCTGAGAAGTAGAGAGAATCTTTTCTTTGCGGGTCAAATGACGGGTGTAGAGGGATATGTCGAATCCGCCGCTTCTGGCTTGATAGCGGGTATCAATGCTGCGAGATTGGCTGAAGGAGCTGAGCCGATTGCGTTTCCGACAGAAACAGCGATGGGCAGTATGGCGAATTATATTACGACAACCAATGCAAAAAACTTCCAGCCGATGAACGCAAATTTCGGCCTCTTCCCAGACCTCGGAAGAAGGATTAAATCGAAACAAGAGCGTGCAGAAGCCCATGCAGAACGCGCATTAGAAACAATTCGAAACTTTTTGAATAGTTTGTAAAATTTATTGCTTGGGTCACGAAAATGTGATAACATTTAGTGACCCTTGTGCGGGGTGAATATTGTGAACATTGAAACTTCAATAGAAAATTATATAAAGTATTTACAAATCGAAAAAAACTATTCAAAATATACTATTGCATGCTACCGAAAGGATATTCAGGAATTTCTTTTGTTCATGGATGAGCAAGCAATTCCTGCACTAGACTTAGTAAAGTATGCTGATACCCGATTATATATCACGAGTTTAACTGAACATAATTTGTCAAAAAGGAGTATAAGCAGAAAGATATCGTGCTTGCGCTCCTTTTATAAATATTTAATGCGGGAGAATATCGTATCTGAAAATCCATTTGCGAGTGTTTCGCTTCCTAAAAGAGAACAAAGACTTCCAAGATTTAAATATGAAGAAGAAATGGAAGCTATCTTTGATTCCATAGATCTAACGACCGATTTGGGAAAACGGGACATGGCATTAGTTGAGATGCTGTATGCCACGGGCATGCGGGTCAGCGAGTGTTGCAATGTTGAAATGAGCGATGTGGACTTCTCTTTAATGACTGTTCTTGCCCATGGGAAAGGAAGCAAGGACCGATATATCCCATTTGGGGAGCTTGCCAAGGATGCTTTACTCGATTATATCGGGCACTCAAGAGGCAAACTAATGGCCAAGGGTGGTCAATCGCATAATTTCTTATTTGTGAACCAGAGAGGGACACCTCTGACTCCAAGGGGAGTTCGATATATACTAACGAATATGATTGAAAAGGCATGTGGTAATACCAATTTATATCCGCATATGCTGAGGCATAGTTTCGCGACCCATTTATTGAATAATGGAGCGGATATTCGCTCGGTACAAGAGCTGCTTGGACATTCGTCCGTGCAATCTACACAAGTGTATACTCATGTGACGAAGGAAAGACTTAGAGAAGTTTATAACAATAGTCATCCCAGAGCTTAGAGATTAGAATATGTCCTGATTAAGGGGTAAGGAGTTGTATGATGGAACAATTTCACGCTACTACTATATTTGCCGTATCACATAATGGCGGATATGCCATGGCCGGAGACGGGCAAGTGACAATGGGAAATGCAGTCGTGATGAAACATACGGCAAGAAAGGTTAGAAAACTCTTTAATGGCAAGGTGCTTGCCGGCTTTGCCGGTTCAGTTGCGGATGCTTTTTCATTGTTTGAAATGTTTGAGAGCAAGTTACATGAATACAATGGAAATCTTCAAAGGGCGGCAGTAGAGCTGGCGAAACAGTGGCGCAGTGACAAAGTATTAAGAAAGTTGGAAGCCATGCTAATCGTCATGGATACGAACAGCATGCTTTTAATCTCTGGAACGGGAGAAGTCATCGAACCTGATGATGGCATTCTTGCCATCGGATCAGGAGGAAATTATGCATTGTCAGCAGGCCGTGCATTAAAACGATTCTCCGGTGATAAAATGACAGCAAGGGAAATTGCTCATGCTTCATTAACTATTGCCTCTGAAATTTGTGTATATACGAATTCAAATATCATTTTGGAAGAGCTATAAGGCAAAGGAGGATACAAGATGAAACCGGTTGTACGTAATTTAACTCCAAGACAGATTGTGGAAAGGCTCGACCAATATATAATCGGGCAAAATGATGCAAAAAAAGCGGTAGCTGTCGCCCTTCGTAACCGATATCGCCGAGGCTTGCTTGCTGAAGAGCTTCGTGACGAAATCGTTCCGAAGAATATTTTGATGATTGGGCCGACTGGTGTCGGGAAAACAGAAATCGCACGCCGAATCGCCAAAATCGTCAAAGCACCTTTCGTTAAAGTGGAAGCAACCAAATTTACGGAAGTCGGCTATGTTGGACGTGATGTGGAAAGCATGGTCAGGGATTTAGCGGAAACGGCAGTCCGGCTTGTGAAAGAAGAGAGGATGCTTGAGGTAAAAGATAAGGCGATCGAAAATGCCAATACCCGCATCGTCGAGCAACTCGTCCCATCGAATAAAAAGCAGGCCGGGTTTAAAAATCCATTAGAGATGATTTTTGGCGGCTCATCCAATGAGACAGATTCATCAGACGCAAGTGAGGATGAAGAAAAATCCCTCAATGAAAAGCGGAGAGTCATCAAGGAAAAGCTATTCAGAGGAGAGCTAGAAGAAGAGGTCATTACCGTAGAGGTGGAAGAGCAGCCCCCATCTATGTTTGATATGCTTCAAGGCTCCGGCATGGAACAGATGGGCATGAATATGCAGGATGCTTTCAGCAATCTGATGCCAAAGAAGCAGAAGAAGAGAAAGCTCGCTGTTAAGGATGCCCGAAAGGTACTTGCGAATGAAGAGGCACAAAAATTAATTGACATGGATGAAGTAACCCAAGTGGCACTGGAGCGTGCTGAGCAAAATGGAATCATCTTCATTGATGAGATTGATAAGATTGCTTCCAAAAATGCTGGCGGTTCCTCGGCCGATGTATCCAGAGAAGGTGTACAAAGGGATATTCTGCCTGTTGTTGAGGGGTCGACTGTTGTCACTAAATATGGAACCCTAAAGACAGACCATGTTTTATTTATTGCGGCAGGAGCTTTTCATATTGCTAAGCCATCTGATTTAATTCCGGAATTGCAAGGACGTTTCCCGATTCGAGTAGAATTGAAAAAGCTATCTGTTGACGATTTTTATAAAGTATTGGTTGAACCTGATAATGCGTTAATCAAACAATATATCGCTTTATTGGAAACAGAAGGTATACAAATTGAATTTTCAGACGAAGCTATTCGTAGAATAGCCGAAGTAGCATTTGAAGTGAATCAAAATACGGATAATATCGGAGCCCGCAGGCTGCATACGATTTTAGAAAAATTACTCGAGGATCTTTCCTTTGAAGCACCGGAAATCACATTAGAAAAAATCTTGATTACGCCTCAATATGTGGATGAAAAGCTCGGTGAGATTTCTAAGAACAAGGACTTAAGTGAATTTATCCTGTAAAGGTACTGGTTTTAAAAGGATCTTTTGGGGTACATACAAATAGTTACAAATTACTCGTAAACATTATCCAATTCACTTAATGCGTTGGTTGAATAATACAAGCACAATTTCTAGGAGGAAGAAAAATAATGGATTTACTAAACAAGACAAGAAAAATTAACTCAATGCTTCAGCAAACTGGAGGTAAACCAGTTAACTTTAAGGAAATGGCAGAAAGCTTAAGCGAAGTAATCAATTCGAACGTTTTCGTGGTAAGCCGCAGAGGGAAGCTGCTTGGTTTCCAAATCAATCAGCAAATTGAAAATGACCGTATGAAGAAAATGCTCGAAGACCGCCAATTCCCAGAGGACTACACAAACAATCTTTTCAATATTAAAGAAACATCCTCTAATATTGATATTAACAGCGAATATACAGCATTCCCGGTTGAAAACAAAGACTTGTTCAAAACAGGCTTGACGACAATCATTCCAATCGTAGGCGGCGGTGAGCGTCTTGGAACACTTATTCTGTCCCGTGTCGAGCAGCAATTCTCTGATGATGATCTTATCCTTGGTGAATACGGTGCGACAGTTGTAGGAATGGAAATCCTACGCGAGAAGGCAGAAGAAATCGAAGAGGAAGCAAGAAGCAAAGCGGTTGTTCAAATGGCAATCAGCTCCCTTTCTTACAGTGAATTAGAAGCAATTGAACATATCTTTGAAGAGTTAAAAGGTAATGAAGGCCTATTGGTTGCATCCAAGATAGCTGATCGTGTAGGAATCACGCGTTCTGTTATCGTCAATGCACTTAGAAAGCTTGAGAGTGCCGGTGTTATCGAATCACGCTCTTTAGGTATGAAAGGAACATACATTAAAGTATTGAATACTAAATTCTTAAATGAGCTTGAAAGCTTAAAGCGTTAATCAAACAGGAAAAAGCCCGTTCTCCATTAGTGGAGAACGGGCTTTTTTTATTGTCGGAACGATTATAGAGGTGCCTTGCTTTTAAACTGGGTGGGTATAGCAGTACTAGGAGTGATAATTATGTCGAAAAAATAAAAATAGTGTAGAAAATTAGGACTAAAGTACTTATCATTTTTTACCTATTTTATTTATTATTAAAATAACAATTGCATAATTAGTCTTTAGTTTCTGTGTATTTATACATCATTATTGTATTATCCGGTATAAATACGGAAATTTAAGCGGGATTTTATATAAAAACAAGGTCTATAGAACCAGAATTCGATGCTATGCGGTATAGGAAAGGAGAAGGAGAAATAGACATGAACTTATTCTCAAATACGATAACAGTCCTGCAGCAAGGGATCAATTATTCTTCATTGAAATCTGAAGTTATATCACAAAACATTGCAAATGTAGATACCCCAAATTACAAGGCGATGAATGTCAGCTTCCGCGCTGACTTAAATGAAGCCATGAGGACAGCTGCCCATAAGACGAATGCCAGGCATTATGATTTCCAAGCAAGCCAAACAAGTCCCTTAAAGATTGGCAGGGATACTCAGAATTATAACAGCTCAGGCAATAGCGTTGACATGGACAATGAGATGAGCAAACTCGCTTCAAACCAAATCTATTATAATGCGCTCATTGAACGGCTGAATGGTAATTTCAATACGCTGCGCACAGTGATTAAAGGAGGAAATTAAAAATGGGTATGTTTAATAGCCTTTCCATTACTTCAAGTGCATTGAATGCCCAGAGGCTCCGAATGGATATCATCTCTTCAAATATGGCAAATGCTGAAACGACGAGAGGTACATATGTCAATGGACAGTGGGAGCCATATAACCGCAAAACAGTTGTGCTCGAAGCGAAAAATAACGACTTTTCTGCCTATTTGAATAAATCTATGGAAAATGGTTCTTCCTTCAGCGGATCTGGTGTACGTGTTAAGAGCATCAAAGAAGAAACAAATAGGGTGTATGACCCGACTAATCCCAATGCTGATGCAGCGGGTTATGTTGAGGAGGAGAATGTCAAATTGGTCTATGATCCCTCCCATCCTGATGCGGACTTAGAGACGGGTTATGTGAAAATGCCGAATGTCGACCCACTCAGAGAAACGGTTGACCTTATTAGTGCAACGCGGTCATACGAAGCCAATGTTACAGCCTTTAATGCTTCTAAGAGCATGATGATGAAGGCACTAGAAATCGGAAAATAAGGAGGATTCTAAATGGATATATCTGCGCTTTCAAATTCAGTTTCTTCAATCTTTGTGGAGAATAAAGCTGAAACAAAAGGTTCAATTACACCATACGAAGCACAAACATCTTTTGCGTCCGTATTGAAGGAATCAATTTCTGAAATTAATACTGCACAGCAAGCTTCTGGCGAAATGACGCAAAAATTAGCGCTTGGGCATGATGTCAGTCTAGAGGATGTCATGATTACAGCACAGAAGGCGAGCATAACGCTTGAAGCAGCCATCCAATTTAGAAATAAAGCAATCGAGGCCTATCAGGAAATGATGAGAATCAGCATGTAAGGCATGCTGCAGGAAACGGTTTTACTATACATATTAATAGCCCCTCCCAATATGGGTTGAAGCAATTTTTGAAAGGCTGTATTTATGGATTATTTTATCAAGACTATATTAACGGCCAATTGAATAGCTGTGATGCAAGAAAGATAAGTTCGGGGGATCATGATGAAGGAATCAATGGGAAAATACAAAAATCAATTGGCAGATTATTGGAAGGGTCGCTCAAGTAAGCAAAGAAGAATATTTATTAGCCTGATAGCTGTCATATTGCTAACTTCAGCAATCATTGCTTATGTATCGACAAGAACGACGCTTGTTCCTCTCTATAGCAATCTCTCCCCTTCTGAAACAGGAGCTATTAAGGAGAATCTGGATGCTAGAGGCGTTCAATCAGAAATTAGTGAGGGAGGGACATCCATTCTTGTCCCGGTTGATATGACAGATACCCTGCTAGTGGAATTAGCAGCAGAAGGGCTGCCTGAGTCTGGAAATATCGATTTTTCTTATTTCAGTGAAAATGCCAGTTTTGGCATGACTGACAATGAATTCAATGTCATTAAACAAGACGCTCTACAAAATGAAATCGCTGCATTACTCAAAGGAATTGAAGGTGTCCGAGATGCGGAGGTCATGCTTACTGTTCCAGAAAAGGAAGTATTTGTGAGTGATGAGGCGAAAGCAGCATCTGCCTCGATTGTTCTAAACACAAAACCTGGGCAGGAATTTGAGGATTCACAAATTCAGGCGCTCTATCATCTGGTTTCAAAAAGTGTAACAAACCTTCCTGTAGATAATATCGTAATAATGAATCAATATTTCGAGTATTTTGACCTAGGAAATTCAGGGACAGGAGCATCTGATGCATTCTTCTCGCAAAATGAAATGAAGAATGAGGTCGAAAAAGATATACAAAGACAAGTGCAAACTATGCTTGCCACATTAATGGGTCAGGACAAGGTTGTCGTGTCCGTTACGGCTGATGTTGACTTTACAAAAGAAAACCGTGAAGAAAATCTGGTTGAACCCGTTGATAAAGAGAACATGGAAGGCTTGGCTATTAGTGCACAAAAATTAACGGAAACATACAGCGGGCAAAGCGGAACTGAAGGAGGCACGCCAATTACCGAGGACGGCTCTGACTCTTTAGGGACCCAATATCTTGAGGGCTCTGAAGGCAATGGAGATTATGAGAAGACGGAGGAAACGATTAATCATGAAGTGAATCGTATTCGAAAGGAAATCATTGAATCGCCATACAAGGTCAGGGATCTTGGCATTCAAGTAATGGTAGAGCCTCCTGATGCCAATAATCCTGCCTCTCTTCCTGATGAGCAAGTTGAAGATATCCAACATATATTGAGCACAATCGTTCGTACAAGCATCGATAAATCTACGATGAAAGAAGAACTGACAGACCAACAGATTGAAGAGAAAATCGTCGTTTCGGTCCAGCCTTTCAATGGTAAGGTAACCTTCGATGAAGATGACGCAGTTTCAAGCATCCCTTGGTGGGTTTATGCGACAGGCGGAGTTTTATTGCTTTTGATTATCCTGCTCATTGTTTATATCATTCGTGCACGCAGACAGGAAGAAATTCTTGAACCTGAATACGAAGAGTTATTGCCGCCAGTAGAGGTGCCGGATATTGAGGAAGAGGTTGAGACAGAGGGAACGATTAGGAGAAAGCAGCTTGAAAAATTGGCTAAGGAAAAACCTGATGAATTTGCCAAACTGTTAAGGTCTTGGATTGCGGAAGAATAAGGAGGATCAAGGATGTCAATTAGAGAGAGGAAAAATATGCTTACAGGCAGGCAAAAAGCAGCCATTCTGCTCATCTCCTTAGGTCCGGATGTGTCAGCAAATATTTATAAGCATTTATCTGAAGAAGAGATTGAGAATATGACGCTTGAAATATCAAACGTCCGCAAGGTGGGTCCCAAGGAAAAGGAAGCCATTCTCGAGGAATTCCATACGATTGCCATTGCCCAGGAATATATCTCACAGGGAGGGATCGCTTATGCAAAGACAATTCTTGAGAAAGCGCTTGGCGATGACAAAGCTAATGCAGTTATCAATCGCTTAACCTCCTCGCTTCAAGTGAGACCATTTGATTTTGTGCGAAAAGCCGACCCGGCCCAAATATTGAATTTCATTCAAAACGAGCATCCGCAGACAATTGCGCTAATTCTATCCTATCTTGACGCCGTTCAAGCTAGTGAAATTCTCTCGGCACTGCCAAATGATATGCAAGCTGATGTTGCTAAAAGAATCGCCATAATGGATAGCACATCACCAGAGATTATTAGTGAGCTCGAGCAAATCCTGGAAAGAAAATTATCTGCTACTGTTACGCAGGATTATACTCAAACAGGCGGTATTGAAGCGGTCGTGGAAGTGCTAAATGGGGTCGATCGCTCAACCGAAAGAACAATACTGGATGCGCTTGAAATTCAAGACCCTGGCTTGGCCGAAGAAATCAAGAAAAGAATGTTCGTCTTTGAGGATATTGTCACTCTTGATAACAGAGCCATTCAGCGAGTCATTCGAGATGTGGACAATAATGATCTTCTCCTTTCCCTTAAGGTTGCAAGCGAGGAGGTCAAAGATATCGTCTATAAAAATATGTCCAAGCGGATGGTCGAAACCTTTGCCGAAGAAATGGAATATCTCGGCCCGGTTCGCTTGCGTGATGTAGAAGAAGCCCAATCAAGAATAGTTGCTGTAATCAGGCAGTTAGAGGATGCGGGTGAAATTGTGCTGGCAAGGGGCGGAGGAGATGACATCATTGTCTAGAATCATCAAATCAAATGCAGCCCTCGTCGGAAATGTGCCAAACAAAGTATTGGGCTTGAAATCCTTCCCAAAGCCGGAAGACCCTGTTGTCCAAGCAGAGAAACAGGGCTTCCCCTTGCCGGAGGAAGTGTATAAAGAGGCAACCGAGAAAGCGAATCAGCTAATCATGAAAGCGAAGGAAGAGGCCATGATGATTAGGGAAGATATCGAGGAAGAAAGGCGAGCGTGGGAAGAGGAAAAAAGAATTCAAGGTGAAAAAGCGTACAGAGAAGGATATGATGCCGGGTTAGAGCAAGGCAAGCATCAATATCGGGAACTGATACAGCTGGCGAAGAATACAGCGGACAGCGCCAGTGCCGAATACCATCAAACCATTGAGGAAGCTGAGAGGACAATCCTAGACCTGTCAATGGCGGTAGCAGAAAAAATCATTGCTTATCAGCTGTACGAGGATGATGATACATATTTTGCTTTTGTCAGAAATGCCATCAAAGAGTCAAGAGAATACAGAAATATTGAGCTGCATATCCATCCTGCTCATTATGAGCACATACTTTGCAATAAAAATGAATTAGCCTCCCTTTTCCCAAGGGAGACGGCTTTATATATTTATCCGGATGAAGAGTTGTCAGAGGGAGATTGTTATATTGAATCCTCAAGCGGACGGCTGACGGCAAGTGTGGATGTTCAGCTGGAGCAAATCAGGAAGACTCTCCTCGAAATGCTGGAGGAGCAGAGATGAGAATAACGGAGCTATCTCAACATATTAAACAGATTGATTCCTTTAAACGTTATGGCAAGATAAAACGCGTCGTCGGATTAATGATTGAATCTAAAGGGCCGGTAAGCTCAATCGGAGATGTTTGTTATATTCATACAAAAAATCACCGTAATGGGATCATCATGGCCGAAGTTGTAGGTTTTAAGGACGAAATAGTCATTCTGATGCCATATACAACAGTCAATGATATATCCCCCGGCTCCATTGTGGAAGCAGCCGGGAAGCCTCTTGAGATTAAGGTTGGCCCTGGCTTAATCGGGCTTGCTCTTGATGCCATGGGAAATCCGCTTGATGGCTCTCCATTGCCAGGGGGACTGCAGCCTGTACCTACTGACAAGGAGCCGCCGGGACCGATGAGTCGGCCTCCAATCTCGGGAGCAATAGAAACGGGTGTAAGAGTGATTGATGGTCTTCTCACCGTTGGCAAGGGGCAGAGGGTTGGCATATTTGCCGGGAGCGGCGTTGGAAAGAGCACACTGCTCGGCATGGTCGCCAGAAACAGCGCTGCCGATTTAAACGTCATAGCGCTTGTAGGCGAGAGGGGCAGGGAGGTACGTGAATTCATTGAGCGAGATCTCGGAGAAGAGGGGCTCAAGCGCTCGATTGTCATCGCCGCAACCTCAGACCAGCCGCCGTTGATGAGAATAAAGGCAGCTTATACTGCAACAGCGATTACCGAATATTTCCGCGATCAAGGGATGGATGTCATGCTCATGATGGATTCGGTCACAAGGGTTGCCATGGCACAACGGGAAATCGGGCTTGCAGTCGGCGAACCGCCGACTACTAAAGGGTATACGCCATCTGTTTTCAGCACACTGCCTAAATTGCTTGAACGAACAGGTACCAATGAAACTGGAAGCATAACGGCTTTTTATACGGTGCTGGTGGATGGTGATGATATGAACGAACCCATCGCAGATACTGTACGCGGAATTCTCGACGGTCACTTTGTCCTTGACCGCAAGCTTGCTAATAAAGGGCAGTTTCCAGCCATTAATGTTCTGAAAAGCATCAGCAGGGTTATGTCACATATTATTGAACCGGACCACAGCAGGGCGGCAGAGACAGCAAGGCAATATTTATCCTCCTATCTGGATGCGGAAGACCTCATCAATATCGGTGCCTATAAGAAAGGGAGCAATCGGCTGATTGATGAAGCAATCAGCAAATATCCCAGCACCGTCGAGTACATGAAACAGGGAGTCGATGAAAAAGTGACTAAACAGCAGTCAATCAGCAGCTTACTTTCATTGACGAAGGCAGGTGGCTGAGTCGATGGTCTATCAGTATAAATTCGAAAAAATCATGAGTTTGAGAGAAAAAGAAAAAACAGAATCGCAGACGAAATATAACTTAGCTGTCAAAGAGTTCGAAACAGAAGCGGAAAAACTGTACCGAATGCTTAAGAAAAAAGAGGAGCTGCTTGATGAGCAGGCAGAGCGCTTAAGGCAAGGTTTGTCTGTCCAGCAGGTGAGGCATAATTTATCTTTCCTTGAGAACCACGAGCAACTGATTCAGCACTATCAAAGACGGGTCATAGAGACTCGGAACAAAATGAATTTCTATCATCAAATATTAGTCGAAAAAAATATGGAAGTGAAGAAATACGAAAAGATGAAGGAAAAGGATGTTCAAGCGTTCATGGAGCAAGTGAATCAGATGGAGAACCGGCAAATGGATGAAATCTCAATCCAGCAATATATGAGCCGTTCTTAATGGTACGGAGGAGAACAGATGAAAGAAAAAGAGAGAAAAGGGTTTAGACTGCGGGCCATTTTCCTTACCCTGCTAATGGCCATCCTCATGATGGCTATAGGTATGATAGCTGTTTTCATCATGTCCGGAAAAAGCCCTGAAAAGTTGGCCATGACCTTCCTCGGCAAGGATGAGCAGCAAGTATTAGAGCCGGAGAATCCTACGAGGGAATCGGCAAAGGTCAATCAGCAGCTAAAGGATGCAAAAGAGGAAATAGCCAGTCTTGAGAAAATGCTTGATAGCAAAGAGCAGGAGCTTATCAAAAGTGAACGCACTATTACTCAGCTTGAAAGCAGGATTGATGAACTAACGACAACGGCAGGCCAGAAAGCGGAAGGGGAGGCTGCTGCGACATTTGAAGAGATGGCACCAAAGAGGGCGGCGCTCCTGCTTGAGAAAATGGCTGAGGATGATGCAGCAGAGGTATTATCTGCGCTCACCATCAAAACCCGTGCGGCCATTATGGATAAAATGGACCCGGCACTAGCTGCTGTGCTGATCAAGAAAATCTAAGACAGAAATGGACGTAATCAAATAGATTCAAAAGGGGGGAAAATAGTGAATCAATATACCTTTTCCGTACAAAAAGGGATCCCATCACCTCCAACGGGTGGGCAACCCTTTTTGAGGCCGATAGAAGGGTCCTCTTCCTTCCAAGGTCATCTTAAGGCTCATCTATCGGAGAAAGAGAGCGAGAGTGAAAGCGTTAAGGGAGAGGAAGTAGCAGGGTGGAATGAGCTTGCAGATTTTCTAAAGGCTGACGCTTGGGAAGAAGTGCCCGAAGCTCTTGAATTGCTCGCCTTGCTTAAAGATGGTGCTATGGCTGAAGTTATAAAGCCGCTTAATCTGACTGCTATATTTGGCGAAGAGCCGGGTGAATCGATTGAAATGGCCCTGCGAACACTCGGGAATCAATTAGGAATAGACTTTCAGGATGATTTGCGTGTTTTTCCTCCAGATGAGAAGAGCATGGAAGCACTTATATCAGTCCTGCTGCACTCATTATCCAATTCAAAAGAAATAATGGCGGATGGTAAAGACCAAAGACCATTGCAAATGGTATTAAAATGGGCTCAGTTACTTGTTCTCGCTCATGAGGCGAATGAGACGGAAGCACAATCCAATGAGGGAGAATTGCTTATAAAGGCGCTTGAACGATGGAAAGAAAAGATCTCAAGCGTGCTCCCACCCGCAAATCAGGGAGGGAATGATAATTTGCTCCCGCAGAGCTCAGCATTCTTGCAATCCGCTTCCCATGATTCCATGCTCGGATTGATGCGGGGCGGGGGGCAGGAAATCCCGCTCAATCAAATCGTATTGGCTGGAGAACTATATGTGAAGGACAGCCAGGCAATCGTTCTCATGAAGAATGGGCAAACCATTGAGACAGGTGAACTCATGAAGCAATTAGATTCCATCTTTGCGAAGGCAAAGTTTACGTCTATAAATGGTCTGCAAAGGCTGCAGATTCAGCTGTCGCCTGAGAATCTCGGAACCCTGCAAATTGAATTGACGAAAAAGGATGGGCAAGTTCTAGCAACCATCGTCTCAAGCACACAACAGGGAAAAGAAATCTTGGAATCCCATTTACACTCTTTGAGGATGACCTTGGCAAACCAGGGCATCCAGATGGATAGAATTCTCCTGCAGGATTCTAAAGGCTCGTTTGATGGGCAACTAAATGATCAGCATCATCAAGAAGAGCAGCAAGAACGATTAGAGGATCAGGAGGATGGTGAGTTTTCAACCTTCCTTGATGAACTTCAGGATTTATTAATTGATGAAACCGTTTAAAGGAGGGATGGCTCTTGACTAAAATTGATACTAGCTTGATGTACAGCTCGCTGGAGAATAAAGCAAGAGAGACAAGCTCAAATCTTGAGAAAGATGATTTCTTGAAGCTCCTGATCACACAGCTGCAAAATCAAGATCCGACAAGCCCTATGGATGATACAGCCTTTGTATCCCAGATGGCTACCTTTTCAAGCCTTGAACAAATGAGCAATATGAATAGGACACTTGAAAACATGCTTCAATCGCAAAATGAAAGTTTATTGGTTGGCTACTCACAATTTATTGGCAAGGAAGTGGCTTACCATAATGTTAGCTCAGAAAGCGACCAGATTATGGAGGGGAAAGGAATGGTAGCAGCTGTCCAATTCAAATCAGGTACGGTGCAATTCATTCTTGAGGATGGTACGGCTCTAAGTCCTGCCAATATCTCATCTTTGAATACAATCGACAGCCATCCTACTCTCACTGAAGCAAGCAGACTCATTGGCAGGAAGGTTACTTGGATGAATGAGGGGCAAGAGGTAACCGCTGCTGTCTCGTCCGTTTTCTTGAAGGATGGTCTTGTGAGCATTGAAGTCATTGATGAGAAGGAGAGCATTCTTTCTATTAATCAATTGATCAAGGTCAGTTGATTGAACGACCAATGCATATCAGTAATTGTTAGGATACATACGGATTTTTGCGTTTTTCATTCAATAACAAAGAGGAAGGGCTAAGGCCTGGCTGTCAAATCGACAGACAGCCGAGAGAAAGGGGAATTTTAACATGTTGCGTTCTATGTATTCAGGAATAAGCGGATTGAAAAACTTCCAAACCAAATTAGATGTTATTGGCAATAACATAGCTAACGTAAATACATACGGCTTTAAGAAAGGTCGGGTCACCTTTAAGGATGCTATTAGCCAAACGACCATGGGAGCGAGTGCATCCACAGATACAAGGGGCGGTACAAATGCTGTTCAAATCGGTCTTGGGAGCTCAATCTCATCCATTGATACGATCGATACGGCCGGCAGTCTGCAAAATACATCCAGAACGCTGGACCTTGGCATTGAAGGGGATGGCTACTTTATCGTGAATGACGGGACGAATGATTATTATACACGTGCCGGCAACTTCTATTTGGATGAAGAGGGAACATTGGTGACAGGCGAAGGTTATAAGGTTGAAGATACAGCAGGAAATGCCATTCAATTGGACACCAATAATATTCAGAGCTTCAGCATTTCCCAGAACGGTGCCATCAACGTGGTGAAAACAGATGGGACAAGTGAGGAATTAGCCATTATAGCATTAGCCAAATTCAGCAACCCAGGAGGTTTGGAGAAGGCTGGGGGTAACCTGCTGCAAGAATCAGTCAACTCTGGCCAACCGCAAGTAGGCGCATCAAGCACAGATGGAAGGGGGACTATATCTTCCGGAACGCTGGAGATGTCAAATGTCGACCTTTCTGAAGAATTCACCGATATGATTGTCGCGCAGCGCGGCTTCCAGGCCAATACGAGAATTATTACCACATCGGATGAAATTTTGCAGGAGCTTGTTAATCTAAAGCGATAATCGCAAAGGAGGTATAGGGCTAGAGCGGGCTTTAGCCCTCTGCATATGATTAAAGTGAGAAGGCTTAATGGCAAAGAGTATTACTTAAACGCCCTGTATATTGAAACAATTGAAACGAATCCTGATACAACCTTGACTTTGACCAACGGTAAGAAAGTGGTAATCGCAGATGAGGAACAAGCCATCATTCGCTCAGTAATGGATTTTTACCGAGAGGTCAATCTGTTAAAGGTGCCGACGATGCTAAAGGAGGGTGCGAATCTTGAAGAATAGAACGTCCATAGCGATTATTCTAATGTTCGCTGCAGTGCTAATCTTAATGGGTGCGGGCGGCGCCATCTATTCAATGAAATACATGGATGACAGAGCGCAAACACAGCCGAGCATAGATGAAGTGATTAAACTTTCAGTGGAGGTACCTGAGATTACGACCAATTTAAAGGATGACACCCTTATTCAAATCTCCTTTATGATTGAGACGGATGACAGGGAAGCGCGTGAAGAATTGGAAAAGAGAGAGTTTCAAATTAAGGATATTGTCATTAATGAATTGTCTGAAATTGAAGCTCGCCAATTGAAAGGAAAGAAGGCGAAGCAGGAAATGGAAGATAAATTGACAGAACAGATAAATGGATTGATGCAAGAGGGAGAGGTTGTTGAAATCTATACCACATCCTCTATACTCCAGTGACAATGCGAAACAATGTTAACGGACTAACGGGAGGTGAAAGAGTTGTCTGGTGAAGTATTATCCCAAACTGAAATAGATGCACTTTTATCAGCCATCACGAAAGGAGAGATGGACGCCGATGAGCTGAAAAGAGAAGAAAGCGTGAAGAGGATAAAAGTTTATGATTTTAAGAGGGCTCTCCGATTCTCTAAGGATCAAATACGCAGTCTTACGCGTATACATGAGAATTTCGCAAGATTGCTTACTACATATTTCTCAGCACAATTACGTACATACGTACAAATTAATGTCACTTCCACAGATCAGCTTCCTTATGAAGAATTCATCAGATCCATACCGAAAATGACTATACTGAATGTCTTTGAGGTGCCGCCGCTCGATGGGCGGATTTTAATGGAGGTGAATCCTAAGATTGCATACTCAATGCTTGACCGAGTACTTGGCGGAAGAGGGGACAGTGTCAATAAGATTGAAAGCTTGACAGAAATCGAGACGAAAATCATGTCCAATTTATTCGAGCGTGCGTTTGAGAACCTTCGTGAGGCTTGGAGCAATATCACAGATATCGAACCAGTATTATCGGAATTCGAGGTGAATCCCCAATTCCTGCAAATGGTCCCTCCAAATGAAACGGTTGTCGTTGTCTCTTTTAGCATCATGATCGGGGAAATCGGCGGAATGATTAATATTTGCATCCCGCATGTCGTGCTAGAACCCATAATCCCTAAATTATCTGTCCATTATTGGATGCAGACAAGCAAGAAAGAACGTGAGCCTGTAGAGCTCCAGATGCTTGAGAATCGCGTTCATAAAGCTAATCTTCCTATCATTGCCGAGCTCGGACCGACGGAGATATCTGTTTCTGATTTTTTGAATTTACATATTGGGGATGTCATTGAATTGAAGCATCCCACCGACAAGCCGCTGATCTTATCAGTTGGCGAAGTTCCTAAGTTTTTGGGCCAAGCAGGGAAGGTCAATAAACGAATGGCCGTTCAAATATTAGAGAATTACAGAGGAGGAGGCGTGGAAGATGAATCATGAGAATCTATCAGAAGCTGAAATCGATGTCTTATTAAAAAGAGGTGGAGATGTAGTAGAGGAATCTCCCATGTTAGATCATTATTTTTCCCTGCTCGACCGCGACACAATCGGGGAAATTGGAAACATCTCCTTTGGCAGCTCAGCCACTGCTTTATCGACTTTATTAAATGAAACGGTTGAGATAACGACCCCGCATGTCTCGTTAATTCTAAGTGAATCCCTGGCCGATGAGTTTCCGCAGCCTTATGTCGCTGTGGAAGTAATCTATACGGAAGGGTTAAAAGGCTCAAATCTCTTATTCATCGAACCATCAGATGCAAAGGTTATAGCGAGGCTAATGCTTCGCGAGGATGGAACTTCATCCCTGGAAGAGCCGCTTTCTGAGATTCAGATAAGTGCGCTTCAGGAAGCAATGAATCAAATGATGGGCTCAAGCGCTACTGCTATGTCTACCGTATTCAAAAAGCGAATTGATATTTCTCCTCCTTCAATTGGAATCATGGATTTGCCAAAGGGAGCGGGAAGGGAGATTCTTCCGCAAGGAGATATGCTAGTCAAAGTGTCCTTTAGACTAACCATTGGTCATGTGCTCGATTCTAATATTATGCAGGTATTGCCCCTTAACTTCGCCAGAGGCATGGTGGATGAATTGATGGAGCATTCGTGGGAACAAACAGAAAACATACATGGTGCGGTAGGTGACCTTGGAAGAAAGAATAGGAACGGAGGCGATGATAGTATGAGTGAGCAGCAAACACCTACAGGCAATCTTCATTCTGCTTATAATCAAGCAATGACAGAGACCGCGGCCGCGGCCGGTTATTATAGCGGTATTAACTCCATGATCAATATAGATGATAGAGTTCAGCATTCACCAGATGTCCAGGTGCAGCCTGTGGAATTTTCGTCCTTCACACCTGAGCGACCATTAGCGGGGCAGGAAGTGAACAATTTAGATATGCTTCTTGATATTCCGCTTCAAGTTACAGTTGAGCTTGGAAGAACAATTCGGTCAGTTAAAGAGATTCTATCCCTTTCTTCCGGTTCAATCATCGAGCTTGATAAGCTGGCAGGGGAGCCGGTTGATATCCTCGTTAACAAGCGTCTGATTGCCAAGGGAGAAGTGGTTGTCATTGATGAGAATTTCGGTGTTCGTGTCACGGATATCATCAGTCAGAGTGATCGGCTAAAAAAATTGAAATAAGAAGAGAGGGAGATTTATGGCCCATAAGATATTGATCGTAGATGATGCTGCATTTATGAGGATGATGATTAAAGATATTTTAATGAAAAATGGATATGATGTGGCGGGTGAAGGGGCGGACGGCATACAAGCAGTCGAGTTGTATAAAGAGCTTGAACCGGATTTGGTCACGATGGACATAACGATGCCGGAAAAGGACGGTATTACTGCCCTAAAGGAAATCCGATCAATCAATCCAGAAGCCAAAATCATTATGTGCTCTGCCATGGGGCAGCAAGCATTAGTCATTGACGCCATTCAAGCAGGAGCGAAGGATTTTATCGTAAAGCCTTTTGCTGCTGACCGTGTGCTAGAAGCCATCAGCAAGGCGCTCGATTAATTGTAGAAAGGGAGATTCGGGTGCTTCAACACATGAGAGGCTGCCAAAAGGCGGCTAGCCTGATTATTTTATCTTTATTGCTGCTTTTGTTGGCGGGTGCCCCTGCGGCAGCTGAAACAGATGCAGGAAACAAAAGTGTAGATGAATATTATCAAAACAAGGAATCAAGTGAGCTTGAACGGACAGATGAAGCTGAACAAGATGGGCTTAAACAGGAGGGAGCCCCCCGTGATATGGTTGGCATCACAGCTTTAGATGTCTTCAAAATGATTTTTGCTCTCCTCTTTGTCGTTATCCTTTTATTTGTTTTATTGAAATTGGTAAATAAGAAGAGCAGAGGCTATTCAACAGGAAAAATGATTCAAAATCTGGGCGGAGCATCTCTTGGCGGGAATCGATCCTTACAGGTAGTGCGAGTGGGAGAGAAAATACTTGTACTCGGGGTAGGCGAGAATGTCCAGCTTCTGGATTTGGTTGAAGAGGAGAAAGAGTTTAACAGATTGATAGATGAATACAACGACAAGATGGGACTAGAACCATCTCACCCCTTGATTGTCTCGAAGTTGGCGGGTAGCGGGAAGGAAAAGCGTAAAGATGGGCCTCTCTCCTTCGCAAGTCAGCTTTTAGCCCAATTGGATGAAATGGCCTCTGAGCGGAAAGCGCTGAAAGAGAAGCTCCGTAAGAGGGGAAGTGCACGGGATGAATGAAGTCATAAATTTATTCAGCACGGCGGATACGGGGACTGTATCTGCTTCGGTAAAGCTGTTATTGCTTTTGACAGTCCTCTCTCTTGCACCGAGCATTCTTATCTTAATGACTTGTTTTACTCGTATTGTAATCGTGCTGGGGTTTGTCAGAACAGCATTATCCACACAGCAAATGCCGCCAACACAGGTGTTGATCGGTTTATCCTTATTCATTACATTCTTCGTGATGGCGCCTGTTTTTTCTGAGGTTAATGAAGAAGCGCTTCAGCCGCTTTTTAAGGATGAGATCAAGCTTGAGGAGGCATATTCACTTGCGGCTGAACCGATGAAGGAATTTATGGCAAAGCATACGAGACAAGCAGATTTGCAATTGTTTTTGGATTATACAAAAGCGGCAGCGCCAGCCTCGGTCGAGGAAATCCCCCTTACGACGCTTGTCCCGGCATTTGCCATCAGTGAGCTGAAGACAGCCTTTCAAATTGGATTCATGATTTTTATTCCTTTTTTGGTCATCGATATGATTGTCGCGAGTGTATTGATGTCTATGGGGATGATGATGCTTCCGCCGACGATGATCTCTCTGCCATTTAAGATTTTATTATTTGTGATGGTTGATGGGTGGCATTTAGTGATCAAGTCTTTATTACAGAGTTTATAGGCAGGTGGAGAAGAAATGACATCAGAAGCAATAATCACACTTGCGGAAAGAGGTGTGTGGACGGTCCTCATCATAAGCGCGCCTTTATTGCTTTTGGCGCTTGTTATCGGTTTGATTGTAAGTATTTTTCAGGCAACGACACAAATCCAGGAGCAGACATTGGCCTTTATACCGAAGATTGTTGCTGTGTTTCTCGGAATCGTGTTTTTTGGTCCGTGGATGCTGGGGAGAATGATCTCTTTTACGCTTGATATCTTTAATAATTTAACGGAATTTGTGGGATAACCAATGGAAGAAATTGTACCTAAATTTAGTGTTTTTCTGCTCATCTTTGTAAGGGTTGCGGCTTTTTTCGTCACAATGCCGATATTCTCTTACCGCACAATTCCTACTATGCACAGAATCGGAATCAGTGCCATCTTGGCATGGATTATGTATTATACGGTCCAATCACCAGGCTATGAGATTGATATGTCCTATTTCCTGCTGATATTGAAAGAATGCATCGTTGGTTTGGCAATCGGTTTTTTTGCGTATATGCTCCTGTCAGCTGTACAGATGGCAGGGGGATTGATCGATTTTCAGATGGGCTATTCTATGGCAAGTGTCATAGATCCTCAGACAGGTGTGCAGACGCCGCTAACCGGTCAATACCTATATACGTTTGCCCTCTTATTCTTACTTTCAACGAATGGCCACCATTTATTGCTTGATGGGATTTATTACAGCTATCAATTCATTCCTCTTTCAAGCACGTTACTGGCATTTGGAGATGAGGGATTGCTTACCTTTATCATCGAGTCGTTTTCGATGGCCTTCATGATTGCTTTTCAGATGGCAATTCCAATTGTCGGCAGTCTCTTCTTGGTGGATATCGCACTAGGTATTGTGGCTAGAACAGTGCCGCAGATGAATATTTTTGTGATAGGTTTTCCAGTGAAAATTCTTGTTGGCCTTATTTTGTTAATTGTCATGATGAGCGGAATCCTCTCTTTGGTTAATCTCCTTCTTGATACGACGCTGGATGGATTGCGTACACTCATGCAACTGCTTGGAGGAAGTTAATATGGAATTCCTGATGCTCGATTTGCAATTTTTTTCAGGAGAGAAAACAGAAAAAGCAACCCCTAAGAAACGGCAGGATTCCCGAAAGAAAGGGCAGGTTGCCAAAAGCCAGGACGTAAACACAGCGATTGTCTTATTTGGGGTGTTTCTCTTCCTCTATATAGCAGGTGGGTTTTTGAAAGACCGGGTCATCGACCTATTTGTCTATCCGATTCATGCAATAACTTCGTCTGAATTGACGATTGATGGT
This sequence comes from Pradoshia eiseniae, assembly GCF_002946355.1. Taxonomy (NCBI): domain Bacteria; kingdom Bacillati; phylum Bacillota; class Bacilli; order Caryophanales; family Bacillaceae; genus Pradoshia; species Pradoshia eiseniae. The sequence goes on along the minus strand of NZ_PKOZ01000003.1, from coordinate 262,074 downwards.
CTGTCTATTCTCTTTATCGGCTTGCTAATCAAAATGATTAGTGTTTTAGGCCCTATTATGTTAACGGCTCTCCTGGCTGGTATTCTCGCCAATTTCATTCAAGTGGGACCGATGTTTTCAACGGAGACCATTCACTTTAAGCTTGAAAAAATTAATCCAATTAAAGGATTTAAACGGATCTTTTCGATGAGAGCGATTGTTGAAATGTTAAAGTCCATCCTAAAGGTGCTGTTCATTGGTCTTATCACATTTTATTCCATCTGGCTCAGGATGGATGAAATCATGCTTCTTTCCTATAAACAAATAGGGGCTAGTCTAGTAACGATTGCGGATATAACGGTCCAGACCGGCTTGTTTGCTTCGGGAGCTTTATTATTATTGGCAGCTCTAGATTATATGTATCAGCGGTTTGATTTTGAAAAGAGCATCAAGATGTCCAAGCAGGAAATCAAACAGGAATACAAAACGATGGAAGGGGACCCCCTCATAAAGTCTCGAATCAAGCAAAAACAAAAAGAAATGGCTATGTCGAGGATGATGCAAGAAATACCGAAAGCGGATGTGGTAATAACCAACCCGACACACTTTGCGGTAGCCCTGAAATATGACGAAGACAAAATGGACGCCCCGTATGTTGTGGCTAAGGGAGTTGATTTTGTCGCTCAAAAGATCAAGCTCATCGCAAAAGAAAATGAAGTGCCTATGATGGAAAACAGGCCTTTGGCGAGAGCCCTTTACAGTCAAACAGAAGTTGGTCAGGCTATTCCGGAGGAGTTTTTTAAAGGGGTGGCAGAAATTCTGGCTTATGTATATAAAATGAAAGGCAAAACGTCATGAATGTTAGGCTCTTATTAATGGTTAGGAGAGGGAATGTATGCGAGCTAGGGATTTAACGGTACTGGTGGCCGTCATTATGATTGTGGCGATGTTAATCATCCCGCTTCCAACATGGCTTTTAAGCTTTTTGATTATGGTCAATATAGCCCTGGCCTTATTGGTTTTATTGACGTCGATGAACACGACGGAACCTTTGCAATTCTCGATTTTTCCGTCATTGCTGCTGTTGCTGACCTTATTCAGGCTTGGCTTAAATATATCTACGACGCGAGCAATCCTTACCCATGGGGATGCAGGCGGAGTAGTTGAGGTGTTCGGGAGCTTTGTTGTCGGCGGACAAGTCGCTGTCGGGCTTGTCGTCTTTCTAATATTAATTATCATTCAATTTATTGTTATTACAAAGGGGTCTGAGCGTGTGGCAGAAGTGGCTGCCCGTTTCACGCTAGATGCCATGCCAGGGAAGCAGATGAGCATTGATGCGGATTTGAATGCCGGCATGATATCTGAACAGGAGGCCAGAATGCGCAGGGATAAAATATCCCGTGAAGCGGATTTCTTCGGCTCCATGGACGGGGCGAGCAAGTTTGTAAAGGGAGATGCAATCGCCAGTATTATCATCGTCATGATTAATCTCATCTTTGGAATGGTGATTGGAGTCATGCAAATGGATATGGGCTTTGGTGAAGCTGCCGCCCACTTCTCGTTATTATCCGTGGGAGATGGCATTGTCAGCCAGGTGCCAGCGTTGTTGATTTCAACGGCGACCGGAATTATTGTGACTAGGGCTGCCTCTGATGGGAACTTGGCTTCAGACATTACCGGCCAATTATTTGCTTATCCTAAAATGCTCTATATTGCCGCAGGCACGATTTTGCTTTTGGGAATCTTCACCCCGATCAATGTGTTTTTGACGCTCTTGATTGCCGGGCTGCTGGCACTTGGTGCTTATAAGGCCAATCAGGTCCAAAAAACAAGGTCAGGGGCAGATATCCTGCCAGATGAAGAGATTGACAATGATGAAATGAAAAGTCCTGAAAGTGTTATAAGCCTGCTTAGCATTGACCCGATTGAATTTGAATTCGGCTATGGTCTTATTCCGCTGGCAGATACGAATCAAGGCGGCGATCTCCTCGACCGGGTCGTGATGATCAGGCGGCAGCTGGCCATTGAACTGGGACTTGTGATTCCTGTCGTGCGAATTCGCGATAATATTCAGCTGAAACCGAACGAATATCGCTTGAAGATTAAAGGAACTGAAATGGCGCGGGGTGAGCTCCTCCTAGACCATTATCTGGCGATGGCGCCAGGAATGGATGATGAATCCGTAGAAGGGATTGAAACGATTGAGCCTTCCTTTGGTCTCCCTGCGAAGTGGATAACCGAGGACATGAAGGAGTATGCCGAAATGCTTGGCTACACGGTTGTTGATCCGCCTTCAGTCGTGTCGACCCATATTACGGAGGTTATTAAGGCGAATGCGTCCGAGCTCATTGGCCGTCAGGAAACGAAGCATTTAATAGAGCATCTAAGAGAATCAGCGCCAATTCTTGTTGAGGAAGTGACCCCTAATCCATTAACTGTCGGTGACATCCAGAAGGTTCTGGCTAAACTGCTGAAGGAAAAGGTGTCCATTCGTAATTTACCAATTATATTCGAGACGCTGGCTGATTTCGGGAGGATAAGCCATGACCCAGAAGTGCTGACAGAATATGTGCGGCAAGCATTAGCACGTCAAATTACGAGTCAATATGTGATAGGGGAAAGCTTAAAGGTCATTACGTTATCAGGCAGGACAGAAAAAGCGATTGCTGATAGTGTACAGCAAACGGAGCATGGGAGTTACCTCACCATCGATCCAGACTCATCACAAAAAATCGTGCAGTCCATTGGAACGAAGCTGGAGGAAAATGCGCTGCTTGATCAATTGCCGGTGCTTTTATGCTCGCCTGCTGTCAGGATGTATGTGCGTCAATTGACTGACAGGTATTTCCCGCAGCTGCCGGTTCTATCCTATAACGAACTTGAAGCAAATGTTGAAGTACAGGCGATAGGGGTGGTGAATATGGAATGAAGGTCATGAAGTTCACAGGCAGCACCATGCAGGAGGTAATGATGCAAATTCGCTCTGAGTTAGGGCCAGATGCCGTCATTTTGCATTCGAAATCGGTTCAAACACCGATGTATTTCGGTCTATTCAGGAAGAAAACCATAGAGGTTATCGCTGCCATTGACCAAGAAGAGAAGCCGGCTCGAATAATGGAAGCGGAGAAAAAGCCGGAGGAACCATCCCGATTTATAAAGAGCGAAGAATCAGCGACGGCTAAGCAAATCTTGAGGGAATTGCATCAGGTTACAGGGCTGCTTAAAGAAAACACCCCAAAAAGTGAATCGCCCTCCAAGTATGATCTTTATCCGGAAGAGTTACGGAGCATGTTCTGCCATCTCCATAATCTTGGTCTAAATACGGTCGTGCTTGATGATATTATGGAAAGCCTCCTGAAGGAATGGAAGCGCCAATTTGCCATTAGGGAATTGACAGCAGCAGACCTGGAGCGATTGGCTAGGAAACATCTCAAAGATCGGCTTGAGGCAGCAGATCTTACCGCCGATGAGCCAACTCGGAAATTTATAGCGGTCATGGGCCCAACCGGTGTGGGGAAAACCACCACAATCGCAAAGATAGCGGCGGATTATATGCTGAAAAAGCGAAGGAGAGTAGCCTTTATTACGACAGATACTTATCGGATTGCAGCCATTGAGCAATTGCGCACATATGCGCAAATACTCGGTGTGCCGATGGAAATTGCCTATAATCTAGAAGATTTCATTCAGGCAGCCGAGCGCTTTGCTCATTATGATCATGTATTTATCGATACAGCAGGAAGGAACTTCCGTAACCCCGTTTATGTCGAGGAGCTTAAGAAAATGCTCGATAATAATTTGAATCTTGAGACTTACCTTGTGTTGGCTGCTACGGCAAAAGAAGAGGATATGACCAAGATTTACGAGCAATTTGAGATGATGGCTGTTGACGGGCTTATTTTCACGAAAACGGATGAAACTGAGAACTTGGGCGGCATGATCAATTTCATCATGAATCATTCCATTCCTGTCGCGTATTTAGCAGATGGACAGGATGTACCGGATGATTTGCAAATAGCCGTACCAGAAATCATCATCAATAAGGTTTTTGGAGGAAAAGAGTATGCCGGATCAAGCAGATCAGCTTCGAAGCAGATTAGAAGAGCTTAGATGGCGAAGAGCCAAAGTAATTGCGGTGGCTAGTGGGAAGGGCGGTGTCGGAAAGTCGAACTTTTCGATAAATTTCGCTGTCGCTCTTGCGAGGGAGCTTAACCGGGTCCTGATCATTGATTTTGATATTGGGATGGGCAATGTCAATATTCTAGTAGGCAAATCGAGCCATTATACGATTGCTGATCATTTTGAAAAGGCCATTCCTCTGCACAGGCTCATTGAGGAGGGGCCCTCTGGGGTGCATTATATTGGCGGGGGCACAGGCTTAAGCCAATTATTGCATGTCGACCGGCATCAATTTGAGCGTTTTAGCACTGAATTTGAACTTATCCTCAAACAATATGACTATATATTTTTGGATATGGGTGCCGGTTACTCGGAGCAGTCTATCCAATTCATGATGGCGGCGAATGAAGTGTTCATCATAACGACGCCTGAGCCAACATCGATTACAGATGCCTATTCGATGATGAAGTTCCTGGCCAAGCGGACAGCTGACGTTCCATTTTATCTAATTTGCAATCGTGCGCTATCACGTGCAAGCGGGGAGGAGACGCTAAGCCGGCTTGCGGAAGCGGCTCGGCAATTTCTGAATAAGGAAGTATTTTTACTGGGAGTTGTTCCTGATGATAGCAGTGTCGGTGAAGCAGTCTTGCGCCAGATTCCATTTATAGACTTCGACCCGAAAGCGGGGGCAAGCCTGGCTCTAAACGAACTGCTTCACATCTATTTAGGGAAGAGGAGCAAGGAGGTTAGCCAGGGTGATTCATTTATAAGCAGGATTAGAAGGTATTTGTTTCAGCACCGGTAATCTGCAAGGATGATCAGTGCGTAAAGGAGGAGTATAAATGAATTGGAGCCAGTATCTAGAAGTTTATTTTGAGGAGAGCAAGGAACATTTGCAATTATGCAATCACAAGCTCCGCCTGCTAGAAGGACAACCAACGAATAAGAAAGCAATAGATGAAATCTTCCGTGCCATTCATACACTGAAAGGGATGTCTGCGACGATGGGGTTCGATGAGGTCGTACAGCTTACCCATGAAGTAGAGAATGTGCTCGATGAAATTCGTCATAAGAGACTTCCAGTTACACTTGCCTTAATTGATTTTATATTTCAAGTGATAGATGATCTTGAAGCGCTGCTGATTTCACTTGAGAAGGGACATAGCGGCAAAAAGGTTAGCAGTGCAGCTATTTTTAGCCTTCAATCATTTATGGTCGGGCGGGAAAAAACGGTGGAGATGCATGATGAAGCGGCTCCTTTGCTCGAAGAAGAGATCATCGCCGCTATGGATTATGAGGACTACGAACAACTAATCATCGAAGAGGCTCTCATTCAGCAGTTTGATGTTTGGAGGCTCGATATTTGTTTAAGGGATGACTGTCAAATGAAGGCGGCTAGGGTACTGCTGATTTTCCGGCTGCTTGAATCGTTGGGAGAAATCATTAAGTCTGTCCCTTCTGCACAAGAGCTTGAGAAGGAGCACTTTGAAAGCATGTTTTCCGTAACAATTGCCACTAAGAGTAATCGCTACAGTTTATATAAGGCGATTATAAATATATCAGAGGTTAAAGAAGTCAGATTTTATCCGATTAGAGCCGATAAATGGGACCAAGATGAAGTCATGGGCGCTTCTATTATTGAAGCGGAAAATCCGGCTGGGCAGAAGGTCATCGATGAGCAACCAATCACTAAATCAATACGAGTTCCTACTGAACGATTAGACGAACTTATGGAGGCTTTCAGGGAATTGGTCGTCGTGCGCCAAAGACTAGAGCAATTGTCTCTTGAGATTGGGCATGCTGAACTGTTAGATGCCGTTACAGATGTCGCCAATAAGACCACTGATATGCAAAGCATCCTCTTTAATATGCAGAAGGTTCCTGCAGAGAGTGTTTTTAATCGGTTTCACAGTATGGTAAGGCGCCTTTCTAAGGAGCTGGACAAGAAAGTAAAGCTAGTCATAAAAGGTGCGGCAACTGAGCTCGATCGTTCTATCGTGGAAGAGGTTGGTGATTCAATGCTGCATTTCTTGAGGAATGCGATTGATCATGGGATAGAGACTCCTGATCTACGAAGGCAGCAGGGAAAGCCGCCAGAAGGGACTATCATGATACGAGCTTATGAGAGTCTCGATTTTGTCATGATAGAGATTGAGGATGATGGAGCGGGGATAGACGAAGAGGTAGTTGCCAGAAAAGCTGTCGAATTAGACATTGTTACACCGTCTCAGGTTGAAATGATGAGTGTGCAGAGCAAAATGGACTTAATTTTCATAACTGGCTTTTCGACCGCCACGCAAATATCTAATATATCCGGTCGAGGAGTAGGGCTGGATGCGGCCAAGAGCATGATTGAATCATTGGGAGGGGAAGTGGTGGTTCAGTCGAGGCAGGGGACAGGTACTAGGTTCACCATTAAGGTTCCATTATAAAATTCAGATGAGTAACAGCAGAGATTGACAAACAGGCGGCACGGCGGGAGACCGTTACAATTAAAGGGACTGCCATATATTCTTTTGGCGGGAAAAGAAAAGAGCTCTATAGAAGGTTGTTTTACGGAAAAATAGTAGGCAGGGGGGAACGAAATTGCCGCAAGTAAATATGGGGGAGGAACTACTGTATTGGCATCGATGGCTTGATGACCGCGATGAACAGGCAGGAGATATTTTGGCTAATAAATATTTGCCTTTGGTGAATTACCATGTTCAGCGGATTTCTGTCAATTTGCCTAAAAGTGTAAGCAGAGATGATATTCACAGCCTTGGGCTCATGGGTCTTTTTGATGCGCTGGAGAAGTTCGATCTTTCAAGGGATTTGAAGTTCGAAACCTATGCTTCTTTCCGGATTCGTGGAGCCATTATTGACGGGCTTAGGAAAGAGGACTGGCTTCCAAGGAACATGAGGGAAAAGGCGAAATTAATAGAAGCAACCATTGAAAGGCTGGAACAAAAGAAGATGAGAAATATCTCTTCAGCCGAGGTCGCGGAGGAGCTGGGCTTGACGAAGGAAGAGGTTCATGCCATTTCAAATGAGAACTTACTTGCCAACGTACTGTCAATGGATGAACGGCCAAAGGACCAAAATGAAGAGATACAGTCCTTTAGTATAAGAGATGAACAGACATTATCACCGGAGGATACCCTGCTAAAAAAGGAGGTTTTATCAGAAATAGATAAACAAATCCAAACACTAGGGGAGAAGGAACAACTGGTACTTGACTTGTTTTATCATAAAGAGCTGACATTGACGGAAATCGGTCATATCTTGAATTTATCAACATCGCGTATATCGCAGATTCATTCGCGTGCGTTGTTTAAGCTGCGGAATGTTCTGCAAAAATCAATATATTCATAGATGGAGGGTGGAAGATGGCTTTTCCGTTTACGTTAGAGGTTTCAAGCGACAGGCTGAAGGCGTGGATATGCAAGGAAGAGGATGTCAAAATAAATGTGACAGCAGATGAGGTCCGGAAATGGATGAATGCTCAAGGTGTCATCTCAGGGATAATGGAGAATGAACTTGAACGTCTATGCCGAAATGACAGCCGTTCAAAACGTGTTCTTGTGGCTGAAGGGGTTAAACCTGTAAAAGGGCAGGATGGCAAGATAATCTTTCATGTATCTCCCCATCTTGAGAAAAAAGAAGGGAATATTGTAGATTATCGCGATACTATGAAAATCTTTTCAGCGGAAACGGGTGATCGAATCGCAACGATTGTAGACCCTGAGGCAGGCACATCGGGAATGGATGTTTGCGGAAATGAGATTGTGCCGGAGCCGGGTAAAGCGGTACGTTTGAAAATTGGTCCCCATGCCATACGCCATGGAAAAGAAATCTTCGCTGTTACAGATGGTGAGGTCAGCTTTAATTGGAATGTAATCCAAGTCAATCCATTTTACGTAGTGGATGGCGATTTAGATTTATCAATTGGGAACCTTTACTTCGTGGGCAATGTGACTATTAAAGGGAATGTCCGACCAGGCTATAAAATTCGTGTCGGAGGAGATTTGAAGGTGTTTGGCATGATTGAGGGGTCGGATATACATGCAGGCGGATCGATTTATGTGAAGGGAGGCATACACGGGGAGCCTGATTGCCAAATCAAAGCGGGGGCCATGCTCAAGGCACTTTATATCAATGAGGCTAATGTACATGCTTTTGGTGATATTGAAGTCGGCCATTATATTCTGCATAGCCACGTGACATCCTATCAATCCATTCGATGCAAAAACGGCCATTTGATAGGGGGAATCACCCAAGCTGGAAAGTTCTTGGAAATACGGGATGCCGGCAATATTCATTATACTCGAACGCAAATACATATTGGTCAGACAAAAGCAATCGAACTACATAAGTCCGAATTGGACAAACAGACAAAGCAAATCAAGGATAACATCTCCAAGCTTACGGTTATTGCCAATAGACTCGAGGAGATGAAGGGAGAGACGGGCTTCTTGGGAGTGAAGGAGAGGGCCCTGCTGATGAAGCACCAGCAAACAAGGGATTTGCTTGAACAGCAGCTCCTCAATATAAGGGAGGAGCTGCTGCGTCTTGAATATCGGGTTGACCAATTGGATGAAGAAATAATTGTTCACGGTGTTTGCTACCCTAATTTACATATCCAGATTGGCAAGTACGCTAAACCGCTAAATCAGGCATGCCGTTCTGTCAGATTTATAGAGCGTGGAAAAGAAATAGCTGTTATTCCCCTTTAAACCGTAAAAAATGCTTGTGATGCCGGCCATGATCAAAAACCATAATAAAGCTAAGGAGTAAAGAACCAGCTGCCTATGGAACAAGGGGAGGAAAGAGGAAATATGGCATTGATTCTAGTGTGGAGCATTATGACAAACATGGTTGCGATTTTCGCCATTGTGATCTTATATGTTCGCCAAAATAGACTTATTGAAGCAGAAAAGAATATGAGGTCTTATACAGAAGACTTAGAGAATATGATAACAGCCTTCTTACTTGAGATTAAAGAGGAGAATGAGAGGCTGGAAACAGTGCTTTTGGAGAATGATGGCAGGGATGATGAGGAAGCGTGTCAGCGTGAAGAGAGAATACAAGGCGAAGAGAAATCAAAACCAGACATTTCAGTAAAACCAGATGTTCTTATGGAAGCAAGGGAGAATTACATGCTTTTTCAGGTATTGAAGGCGAAGAGGCTGGGGAGGTCAATAGAGGAGATTGCTAAGGAAATGGGCAAAGGAAAAACAGAAATAGAACTTTTAATCAAAATGAACGAATAAGGCTTGATTGTGAGGCTTCCGTATGCTATATTATTTCATGGTGTTATTACACACGCTTATTGATTTGGGCTGACGGTGCTGCCGTTTGTGGCAGTTTCAGGCCGAAAATGATTTAAGCGGAGGATAAAACAAAACCATAGGAGGAAGAATACATGTCTGTTATTTCAATGAAACAACTGCTTGAAGCAGGTGTACACTTCGGGCACCAAACACGTCGTTGGAACCCAAAAATGAAAAAATATATCTTCACGGAGCGTAATGGTATCTACATCATTGACCTTCAAAAAACGGTTAAAAAAGTAGAAGAAGCATACAACTTCGTAAGAGATCTTGCAGCAGATGGCGGCACAATGCTATTTGTTGGTACTAAAAAGCAAGCTCAAGATTCCGTTAAGGAAGAAGCAGCTCGCGCTGGCATGTACTATGTTAACCAACGCTGGTTAGGTGGTACATTAACTAACTTCGTAACAATCCAAAAACGTATCGCTCGTTTGAAAGAAATCGAAAAAATGGAAGAAGACGGCACTTTCGAAGTACTTCCTAAAAAAGAAGTTATTCAATTGAAGAAAGAACAAGAACGTCTTGAGAAATTCCTAGGCGGTATCAAGGATATGAAACAAATCCCTGATGCATTGTTCATCATCGACCCACGCAAAGAGCGTATCGCTGTTGCAGAAGCACACAAATTGAACATCCCTATCGTTGGTATCGTTGATACAAACTGTGATCCGGATGAAATCGATTATGTAATCCCTGCAAACGATGATGCAATCCGCGCAGTTAAATTGCTTACTGGAAAAATGGCTGACGCTATTCTAGAAGGTAAACAAGGTGAAGAAACAGCTCCAGTTGCAGAAACAGCTGAAGTTGAAGCTCCTGCAGAAGCTGAAGAAGCTACTACAGTAGAAAACGCTTAATTGACTTTTTAAAGGTGATAAGAGGATGGTGCCTTTTATCACCTTTTTTTGAAATAAAGAAGCAGTGTATACGTCTACATATACTGCTACATACTGATTTTATGGATAATTAAAGGAGGAAGCCCAAATGGCTATTACAGCTCAACAGGTTAAAGAATTACGTGAAAAAACTGGCGCAGGCATGATGGACTGCAAAAAAGCTCTTACAGAAACAAACGGAGACATGGACAAAGCAATCGACTACCTTCGTGAAAAAGGTATTGCGAAAGCAGCTAAAAAAGGCGATCGTATCGCTGCAGAAGGTTTGACTTCAATCGTTGTTGAAGGCGACCAAGCGGTTATCCTTGAAGTAAACGCTGAAACTGACTTCGTTGCTAAAAACGATGCATTCCAAACTCTTGTAAAAGAATTGGCTGCTCACCTATTGGCAAACAAACCAGCTTCTGTTGAAGAAGCTCTTGCCCAAACTATGGAGAATGGTTCAACTGTTCAAGACCACATCAATGCTGCAATCGCTAAAATCGGTGAGCGCATCACGCTTCGCCGCTTTGAAATCAAAACAAAACCTGAAAACGGCGCATTCGGTGCTTACATTCACCAAGGCGGACGCATCAGCGTATTGACTATCATTGAAGGTTCTGCTGAAGAAGCAGTTGCTAAAGATGTATCTATGCACATTGCTGCGCTTAACCCTAAATACGTTTCTCGCGACCAAGTTACTGCTGAAGAAGTAGAACATGAGCGTCAAGTATTGACTCAACAAGCGTTGAACGAAGGCAAGCCAGAAAAAATCGTTGCAAAAATGGTTGAAGGCCGTCTTGGCAAATACTTCGAAGAAATCTGCGTAATGGACCAAACTTTCGTTAAGAACCCAGATCAAAAAGTTGGCCAATATGTACAAGCTAATGGCGCAACTATCGTAGAATTCGTTCGTTATGAAGTAGGAGAAGGTATCGAGAAGAAACAAGATAACTTCGCTGAAGAAGTAATGAGCCAAGTTAAAAAAGACTAATTAATCTAAAGCAGATAAAGCAAGAAGATGGAATAGGGAACACATTGTGTTCCCTATTTTTCAAGAAATCTTTAAGTAATCGGGATTATTCCCTTTTTAATAAGATTTTTTGCACAAGAATTGAGATGTATGGGAAAATAATTATAGGCAATATTAATTGGTTCCTACTTTAACATTGGTGGAGGTTTATATGAGCAGCGTAAAGTATAAAAGAGTAGTATTAAAATTAAGCGGAGAGGCACTTGCCGGGACTCAAGGCTTCGGGATTGACCCAGTCATTATTTCTTCCATTGCTAAGCAAGTGAAGGAAGTTGCTGAATTAGGCGTAGAAGTGGCCGTTGTCGTTGGCGGGGGCAATATTTGGAGAGGTAAAACAGGAAGCGAGCTTGGCATGGATCGTGCGACAGCTGATTACATGGGCATGCTTGCCACTGTCATGAACTCTCTTGCTCTTCAGGACAGTCTTGAACAACAAGGAATTGGCACACGTGTACAGACATCCATTGAGATGCGTCAGGTTGCAGAGCCGTATATCAGACGCAGAGCGATTCGCCATCTAGAGAAGAGCCGAGTAGTCATCTTTGCGGCAGGCACGGGCAATCCTTATTTCTCCACTGATACTACAGCAGCTTTACGGGCTGCTGAAATCGAAGCAGATGTTATCCTGATGGGCAAAAATAATGTAGATGGAGTATACAGCGCTGACCCTGTCAAAGACAGCAATGCCGTGAAATTTGACCAATTATCCTATCTAGATTTAATCAAGGATGGACTGGCAGTCATGGACTCTACAGCATCATCACTTTGCATGGATAACGACATTCCACTAATTGTCTTCTCAATCATGGAAGAAGGGAATATTAAACGCGCCGTACTTGGCGAATCTATTGGTACAGTTGTTAGGGGGAATAAATAATGGCAAACCAAGTTATTTCTAATACAAAAGAAAAAATGGACAAATGCATTCAAGCATTTTCTCGCGAGCTAGCTTCTATCCGCGCCGGCCGTGCCAGCGCAGCAATGCTCGACAGATTAACAGTTGATTATTATGGTGCTCCAACACCAATCAACCAAATGGCTTCTGTAAGCGTGCCTGAAGCACGTATGCTTGTTATCCAGCCTTATGATAAAACGATTCTAGGTGATATTGAGAAAGCAATCCTGAAATCTGATTTAGGGTTAAACCCTGCCAATGACGGATCTATTATCCGTTTGTCTGTTCCGGCTTTAACGGAAGAACGTCGCCGTGACCTTGTTAAGCAAGTGAAGAAGGAAGCGGAAGATGCGAAGGTTGCCGTTCGTAACGTTCGCCGTGACGGCAATGACGATCTTAAGAAGCTTGAGAAGAATGGCGAAATCACTGAGGACGCTCTTCGCGGCTATTCTGACGATGTTCAAAAAATGACAGATGATCATATTGCAAAAATCGACCAAATGGCTAAAGATAAAGAAAAGGAAATTATGGAAGTCTGATTCGAAGCAATCAGTGAGTGCCCCTTTTTTTATAAAAGGGGCTTTTTCTTATCATTTTTGATGACATGAACCGTTTCAGCTGAAAATTCTCATTTATGTCTGAGTAGATTTGAGTCTTTAGACTATAATGAAGAAGAGAACGTGTATAAAGAAGCCTTACAATCTATATGTACACAATGTTCATCATATATAATTATGGTATGATTGTAATGGTTTCATGAAATACATACACATAAACAGGTATATTGTGTGAACCTGGTGGAGGAAAAAACATGTTTCGATGGAAGAAAGATAAAAAGAAAGAAGAACAATTAACAATAGACGAACGAATGAAACGCGTGAAGCAAGGTGAAGTGCCTGAGCATATCGCCATTATTATGGACGGCAACGGTAGATGGGCCAAAAAGAGGGCATTGCCAAGAATCGCTGGTCATCATGAGGGAATGAAGACGGTTAGAAGGACGACGAAATTGGCTAATGAGCTTGGTGTCAAGGCCTTGACTGTCTATGCTTTTTCAACAGAGAACTGGAAGCGTCCAAAGGATGAGGTCGATTATTTGCTTCGTTTGCCGGAAGAGTTTCTCGGTACCTTCCTTCCTGAGCTTATTGAAGAGAATGTTAGGGTGCAAATCATTGGTGACCAGGAAAAATTGCCGCTTCATACGGTTAAGGCTGTCTCCACAGCACTGGAAAAAACCAAACATAATGATGGTCTTGTTTTGAATTTTGCCCTGAACTATGGAAGCCGTGCCGAAATTCTAGAGGGAATCAAGCAGGTGGCAAAAGATATCGAAGAAGGCAGCCTAGAGGTCGGCGATCTGTCAGAGGAGCGTTTTTCAAGCTATTTGATGACCAAAGGCTTAAAAGACCCGGACCTCTTGATTCGCACTAGCGGGGAAATACGCTTGAGCAACTTCATGCTTTGGCAGCTTGCTTACACGGAGTTTTATTTTACGGATGTATTATGGCCGGATTTTGATGCGGATCATTTTATTGATGCCTTAGAGGTATACCAAGGACGCTCTAGAAGGTTCGGCGGAGTCTAAAGTTGAAGGTGAGGAAATAAGTCATGAAACAAAGAATTATTACAGCAGTGGTTGCGATGGCATTGTTTTTGCCAATCCTGATTTATGGGAATCTACCCTTTCTGTTCTTAATTTATGCGATGGCCACGGTTGGATTATATGAGCTGATTAAGATGAAACGTTTGCCGATGATGACCATATCAACCCTGTTATCATTTCTGATGCTATGGGTTCTGCTCATCCCGGATAGGTATGATTCATTCTTTTCCATGATTCAATATGACAAGATGGACTTGTTGATCATTGGGGCATTTCTGCTGCTGATTGTAACGGTTGTATCCAAAAATGCATTCACATATGATGATGCGGCATTTTTACTGCTGTCTGTTTTATACATAGGTATATCCTTTTATTATTTTTATCACACGAGAGCAGGAGAAGCCGGTCTTGCAACCATCCTATTTGTGCTTATCACAATCTGGGTAACGGATTCAGGAGCTTATTTTGTTGGCCGGTCTCTAGGGAGTAGGAAGCTTTGGCCGGAAATTAGCCCAAATAAAACGGTTGAAGGCTTCTTTGGCGGAATCGCCTGTGCGATTATTGCATCTATTTTGTTCTATTTCTTCAATGTATTGGATTACAATATAGGTAAGATGATGATTATTGCGCTTTTGATTGCCGTCTTCGGCCAATTGGGCGATCTTGTACAATCGGCATATAAAAGACATTACGGTGTGAAGGACTCAGGCAATTTATTGCCAGGGCATGGCGGAATTTTGGACAGGTTTGACAGTTTGCTCTTTGTCTTGCCAATTCTGCACTTCTTTATCTTTTAAGGATCGTTTAAGACAAAAGTGGGAGAGGATTAGTTTTGAAGAACATCAATTTGTTAGGGGCAACTGGATCGATAGGCGTTCAGACAATCGACATTATTCGTAACCATCCTGAAGAGTTTAAGTTAACAGCTGTTTCCGGAGGACGGAATATTGATGGAATCCGGGCAATCCTGAAAGAATTCAAGCCGGAATTGGTTTCTGTTCTAAACAGGGAAGATGCCGAGCGCTTAAAGAGTGAATTCCAGGATGTCACCATCCTGTCTGGGAATGAAGGATTGATTGAGACGGCCGTGTACCATAAAGGGGATGTAGTCGTAAATGCCGTCATGGGCAGCGTTGGATTAATCCCAACGATGAAGGCAATGGAAGCAGGGAAGTCGATAGCACTTGCGAACAAGGAAACACTTGTCACAGCCGGCCATATCGTGATGGCTGCATCGAAGAAATATGAAACACCAATTCTCCCAGTAGATAGCGAGCATTCAGCCATTTTCCAAGCGCTTCAGGGCGAGCAAAGCAAAAATATCGAGCGCCTTATCATCACGGCTTCCGGTGGAAGCTTCCGTGATAAGACGCGTTCGGAACTGACGAATGTTACGGTAGAGGATGCGCTCAATCATCCAAATTGGTCAATGGGATCTAAGATTACGATTGATTCAGCGACGATGATGAATAAAGGGCTTGAAGTTATTGAGGCCCACTGGCTCTTCGATTTGCCGTATGAGCAAATAGATGTGCTGCTTCATCAGGAAAGCATTATCCATTCAATGGTTGAATTCCATGACTCAAGCGTTATCGCACAGCTGGGTACACCGGATATGAGAGTACCGATTCAATATGCGCTCACTTATCCGGATCGTCTGCCGCTTATTGAGGCAAAAAGGTTAAGTCTGGCGGATGCAGCTACTTTACATTTCAAAAAGATGGACTTTGACCGCTTCCCTTGTTTACAATACGCTTATGAAGCTGGAAAAACAGGCGGAACAATGCCTACCGTGCTAAATGCTGCTAATGAAGCGGCGGTTGGTCTATTTCTCGAAAGGAAGATTCCGTTCCTGACAATTGAAAGCTTAATTGAACAAGCAATGGAGCGGCATAAGCCGATAGAAAACCCAGGACTTGAAACCATACAAGAGGTCGATCAGGACACTAGAAAGTATATCGAGTCACTATATTAAAAGGATGGTCGATTAAGTGCAAACAATATTAGCGTTTATCCTCATATTTGGCGGGTTGGTGTTTTTTCATGAATTGGGCCATTTAATTTTTGCCAAGAGGGCAGGCATTCTTTGTCGTGAATTCGCCATAGGTTTCGGCCCAAAGATATTTACGATTACAAAGAATGAAACCGTTTATACAATACGACTCCTTCCTCTAGGCGGATATGTACGTATGGCGGGAGAAGATGCTGAATCGGTTGAACTGAAGCCAGGATATCGCATAGGCATTATATGCAATGAAAACGAGGCAGTCGATAAAATCATTGTCACCAATAAGGATAAGTATCCTGAAGCGAGAATGATTGAAGTAGAAGAGGCGGACCTGGACCATAAATTGATTATTCGCGGTTATGAAGAAGGGGAAGAGGATGCTCTCAAAACCTTTAAGGTTAACCCGAAAGCCATTATTGTAGAGGACGGGCTTGAACTGCAAATTGCCCCGTATGACCGCCAATTCTCATCGAAAACGGTCGGACAGCGTGCGATGGCCATTTTTGCCGGTCCAATGATGAATTTCATCTTGGCTGCTGTCCTCTTTATGATTATCGGGATGGTTCAAGGAGTCGTCGTAAATGATCCTGTTTTAGGAAAACTGACTGAGGATGGTCCTGCGATTACCTCTGGATTGAAAGAAGGAGACGTCGTTCAATCCATCAACGGTCAAGAAATGGAATCTTGGGAAGAGATTCAAAAAACCATACAGCAAAACGCCAATAATGAATTGAATGTCGTTGTTGAGCGCGATGGAGCGACAAAAGAAATAACGGTAATCCCGAAATTAGTGGAAGATGCAGCAGGAAAGCGAGGCATCATCGGTGTATATGCACCGACTGAAAAATCGTTTGTGAAGGCAGTTGGACACGGTTTTACGGAAACGTATATGTGGACAAAGCAAATCTTCATTATACTGGGTGATTTAGTGACCGGCGGCTTTGATATCGATCAATTATCCGGACCGGTCGGAATTTATGTTTCAACTGAAGAAGTCGCTAAATCTGGCATCATCTATTTATTGAAATGGGCCGGGGTATTAAGCATTAACCTAGGGATTATGAACTTGCTGCCGCTTCCGGCACTCGATGGCGGCAGATTGCTATTCATTGCCATTGAGGCTGTAAGAGGTAAACCAATCGATAAGCAAAAAGAAGGGATTGTCCACTTTATTGGATTTGCCCTCTTGATGCTCTTGATGATTGTGGTAACATGGAATGATATACAGCGCTTCTTCTTTTAAACAAGAATAGGGACGAAGGAATGGCTGTCTAAAGCCATGAGGTTTCTTTCGGAGCATCTTTATAAGCTATAAAGATAGGGGCTAATAAATCAGGCCCCTATCATCTATGTATGAAGCCAATTGTGATTGATAGAAAGGTGAAATGATAATGAGACAAAGTATGACGATTATCCCTACTTTGAGAGAGGTACCATCCGATGCCGAAGTGAAGAGCCATCAGCTTCTTCTTCGTGCAGGATTTATGCGCCAAACAGCGAGCGGTATCTACAGCTACCTTCCATTAGGATTAAAAGTAATTCAAAATGTGGAAAAAATCATTCGTGAAGAGATGGAGCGTGCCGGCGCAGTAGAATTACTAATGCCAACCTTGCAGCAAGCAGAGCTATGGGTTGAGTCCGGCAGATGGAATTCTTACGGACCAGAGCTCATGCGCATGCATGACCGCCACAATCGTGAATTCGCGCTTGGGCCAACGCATGAGGAAGTCATTACGAGCCTTTTGCGTGATGAGGTCAAATCGTATAAGAAATTACCGTTGACGCTTTATCAAATTCAAACAAAATTCCGTGATGAAAAGCGCCCGCGTTTCGGTTTATTGCGCGGAAGAGAGTTCATCATGAAGGATGCCTATTCCTTCCACTCAAGCCAAGAAAGCCTTGATGAGGTTTATGACCGCTTATTCACAGCCTATTCCAATATATTCAGCCGCTGTGGCTTAAACTTCAGGGCTGTCATTGCTGATTCCGGCGCGATGGGCGGAAAAGACACGCATGAATTCATGGTTCTATCAGAAATCGGTGAAGATACAATCGCCTATTCCGATACATCTAGCTTTGCTGCCAACATCGAAATGGCTCCTGTAGTGAATACAGCTGTTAAAACAGGTGAAGCGGCAAAAGAATTGGAAAAAGTCGAAACGCCTGATCAAAAGACGATTGAAGAAGTGTCCAGCTTCCTGGATGTTCCGGCAGAGAAATGCCTAAAAACGTTGCTTTGGAAGGTTGATGATGAGTTTGTTGTTGTATTGGTCAGAGGTGATCATGAATTAAATGACATTAAGCTCAAAAATCTTTTCAATGCAGCAATCGTGGAACCGGCAACACCTGAAGAAACGAAAGAAATCCTTGGGGTAAACTTCGGTTCCCTAGGTCCTGTACACATGAAAACGAGCGAAATCAAAGTCGTGGCGGATGCTGCTGTCCAAATGCTTGAAAATGCTGTATGCGGTGCTAACGAAGACGGGTTCCATTATGTGAATGTAAACCCTGACCGTGATTTCCCAGCCGTGCAATATGAAGACCTTCGCTTCATTCAAGAAGGTGATCCATCTCCAGATGGACAAGGAACAATCAAATTCGCTAAGGGAATTGAGGTTGGACATGTATTCAAGCTTGGAACTCGCTACAGCGAATCTATGAACGGCATGATTCTCGATGAGAACGGCCGTCAAAAACCAATGATCATGGGCTGCTATGGCATCGGTGTTTCCCGTACGGTTTCAGCCATCGCTGAGCAATTCAATGATGAAAAAGGTCTCATCTGGCCTGTGAATATTGCTCCATACCAAGTTCACTTAATCCCGGTAAATATGAAAGATGAAGCACAAAAACAACTGGGAGAAGAATTATATGAAGAGCTGACAAGAGCCGGCTATGATGTGCTTATCGATGACCGTCCAGAAAGAGCGGGCGTGAAATTTGCTGATTCTGACTTAATCGGCATGCCGGTTCGCGTAACCGTTGGCAAGAAAGCTCAAGAAGGCATCATTGAAATGAAAATCAGAGAAAATGGCGAAAGCTTTGAGATTCCTGTGGGAGAATTGCTTGAACGTCTTAAGACAATAATTGGCTAATAAATGATACATGGCTCTCCCTAAATGGTCTGGGAGAGCCTGTTCTTTCTTTTCAGGCGATTGCTCCTAATGCGCAATAGATTAGACTGTATAGAAGATTGAATCATTATAGAGACAGCCGTTATAAAAATCTGAGGTATGTTATAATGACTAGACGAGTATGAGAATGACTTTTGGGAGAGATTGATATGGAAGAGAATTCTCGCATGAAACAAGATAAATTCAGGACGCTTCTTCAACAGCTCCAGCTGACTGAGGATGCCGTCGTACAGCATTTTCATAACGCTGAAATTGATAGGGTGGTCATCGAAAAGGTTGCCCGGAAATGGCATTTCTTCTTTAGCTTTGACCAGTTAATCCCTTGCAGCGTTTGGACGCGTTTTACGACACAATTAATCCAATCTTTCTCGCCAATTGCCTCTGTAGGGTATTCCGTAACGGTAAGAAATCCATTGCCGACCAAGGAATTAATTATAGAATATTGGAAGAATTGTATAGGAGAAATAGATGGAATCTCACCTGCGATCCTGGAGCTTCTTCATGGGCAAAGCCCTACGGTAGAAGGGAATAAATTAATTATCAAGGCAAGGAATGAAGCGGAAGCCGGACAGCTGAAAAGAAAGTATGCAGGATTGATATCAAATGTGTATCAAGGCTTTGGTTTTCCTCCGCTCCAGCTCGATGCGGTTGTGGACGCTTCTATATTCAGCGATGAGATGGAAATCTTCCGGAAGAAAAAGCAGGAAGAGGACGAAGCGAAAGCGATGCAGGCTGTACAGGAGATGAAGAAAGCAGCCGAATCGAAGGATGATGTGCCTTATGATGACGGACCGCTTGTCATTGGCTATAAAATTAAACCGGATGCGGACTTTAAGGCGATTGATGAAATTGTCGAGGAAGAACGTCGCATTGCGATTGAAGGCTATATTTTTGACGCGGAAACACGCGAATTGAAGAGCGGCAGAACCTTGCTTACCTTCAAGATTACGGACTACACAAATAGTATCCTTGTTAAGGTATTCTCACGTGACAAGGAGGACGCAGTCCAATTGGCACGCGTCAAAAAAGGTATGTGGGCACGAGTGCAAGGAAGCGTTCAAAATGATACCTTCGTCCGTGACTTAGTTATGATTGCTAATGATATTAATGAAATTGTCGGCAAACATCGCATCGATCAAGCTCCAGAAGGCGAGAAGCGCGTTGAGCTTCATCTGCATACTCCGATGAGCCAGATGGACGCTGTAACGCCTGTATCAGCGCTTGTTGCTCAGGCGGCAAAATGGGGCCATCCGGCCGTTGCCGTCACAGATCACGCCGTTGCCCAATCCTTCCCTGAGGCTTATTCAGCCGGGAAGAAGAACGGGATTAAAATTTTGTACGGGGTTGAGGTAAACCTGATAGATGATGGTGTGCCGATTGCCTATAACGCTAAAGACCTCGTTTTAGAAGACAGCACGTATGTCGTCTTTGACGTTGAAACAACGGGTCTATCAGCTATTTATGACACAATTATCGAGCTCGCTGCTGTCAAGATGAAAAACGGGGAGATTATTGACCGCTTTGAGTCATTTGCGAACCCGCATCATAAGCTATCCTCGACGACGATCAATTTAACAGGCATTACCGATGATCTAGTCGAAAATGCGCCGGAAGTGGATGAGGTGCTGACGAAATTCAAGGAGTGGGCTGGCGACAGCATTTTTGTTGCCCATAACGCAAGCTTTGATATGGGCTTTTTGAATATGGGCTATAAGAAGCTCAATTTCGGCAAAGCTGAAAATCCAGTCATTGATACGCTTGAATTGGCGCGTTTCCTTTATCCGGATATGAAGAATCATCGTTTGAACAATTTAGCGAAGAAATTCGATGTCGAGCTCGTTCAGCATCACCGTGCCATCTATGATGCAGAGACAACAGGCCACTTGCTTATGAAAATGCTGAAGGATGCGAATGAGAAAGGCATTGTTAACCATAATCAGCTGAATGACAATATGGGACAAGGGAAGGCGTTTCAGCGTGCCAGACCTTATCATTGCACTTTGCTGGCGCAAACGGAGGAAGGCTTGAAGAATTTATTTAAGCTTGTCTCCATTGCACATTTGAATTATTTCTATCGCGTTCCACGTTTGCCAAGGTCCATTCTAACGAAATACCGGGAAGGAATTCTCGTTGGCTCAGGATGCGATCGCGGGGAAGTATTTGAGAATATGATGCAGAAATCATTTGAAGAGGCAGAGGAAGCGGCGGAGTTTTATGATTATCTGGAGGTGCATCCGAAAGAGGTTTACGCTCCCCTCATTGAAATGGAGCTCGTGCGCAATGAGAAAGCGCTCGAATCCATCATTTCGAATATCGTAAAGATTGGTGAAAGGCAAAACAAGCCGGTCGTTGCGACTGGAAATGTTCATTATTTGAACCCTAATGATAAAATCTACCGTAAGATTTTGATTAACTCTCAAGGCGGTGCCAATCCGCTGAACAGACATTCCTTGCCGGATGTCCATTTCCGCACGACAGATGAAATGCTTCATGCCTTCTCCTTCCTTGGGGAGGAAAAAGCGAAGGAAATCGTTGTGGCTAACACGCATAAAGTGGCAGATATGATTGATGAAATCAAGCCGATTAAGGATGATCTATATACACCAAAAATCGAGGGGGCGGATGAAGAAATTCGTTCCATGAGCTATGGCAGAGCAAGAATGATTTATGGAGAAAATTTGCCTGAGATCGTAGAAGCTAGGCTTGAGAAGGAACTGAAGAGTATCATCGGCCATGGATTTGCCGTTATTTATTTAATTTCTCATAAGCTCGTTAAGAAGTCCCTTGATGATGGATATCTTGTTGGCTCGCGTGGTTCCGTCGGTTCTTCATTCGTTGCGACAATGACGGAAATTACGGAGGTTAACCCGCTTCCGCCGCATTATGTTTGCCCAAAATGCAAACAATCGGAATTCTTCAATGATGGCTCAGTCGGTTCAGGCTTTGATCTGCCAGATAAGGAATGTCCGGATTGTCATGTTCCATTCATTAAGGATGGACATGATATCCCGTTTGAAACCTTCCTTGGATTCAAAGGAGATAAGGTACCGGATATCGACTTGAACTTCTCAGGGGAATACCAGCCGCAGGCCCATAACTATACGAAAGTGCTCTTCGGAGAAGATTATGTGTATCGTGCTGGAACAATTGGCACAGTCGCTGAGAAGACAGCTTATGGATATGTGCGCGGCTATGCCAATGACAATAATCTTCATCTCCGTTCAGCTGAGGCTGACCGTTTAGTCAGCGGCTGCACCGGTGTTAAGAGAACAACTGGCCAGCACCCGGGCGGGATTATTGTTGTGCCGGATTATATGGATATCTATGATTTCACCCCTATTCAATACCCGGCAGATGATAGTGAATCTGAGTGGAGAACGACACACTTTGATTTCCATTCCATTCACGATAATATTTTGAAGCTGGATATTCTCGGTCACGATGACCCGACTGTTATTCGGATGCTCCAGGATTTAAGCGGAATCGATCCAAAGACAATTCCGACTGATGATCCGGAGGTTATGAAAATCTTCAGCTCGCCTGAGGTGCTAGGCGTCACAGAAGAGCAAATTAATTGTAAGACCGGAACACTCGGTGTGCCGGAATTTGGAACGCGATTTGTCCGTCAGATGCTTGAGGACACGAAACCGACGACGTTTGCAGAGCTCGTGCAAATTTCCGGGCTTTCCCATGGGACAGACGTATGGCTTGGCAATGCACAGGAACTGATACAGGAGAATATTTGTAACCTGAGTGAAGTAATCGGCTGCCGTGATGACATCATGGTCTACCTGATTTATCAAGGACTCGAGCCGTCACTTGCCTTCAAAATCATGGAGTCTGTCCGTAAGGGTAAGGGATTGACAGAGGATATGGAAGAGGAAATGCTGAAGAATAAAGTGCCGGCCTGGTATATTGGATCATGCAAGAAGATTAAATACATGTTCCCGAAAGCCCATGCTGCAGCCTATGTTCTGATGGCCGTCCGGATTGCTTATTTCAAGGTCCATCACCCGCTTCTTTATTATGCGGCATACTTTACAGTCAGGGCAGAGGATTTTGATATTGATGCAATGGTTAAGGGCTCGCAAATGATCCGTTCGCGCATTGATGAAATTAATCAAAAGGGTCTTGATGCAAGCACGAAGGAGAAAAACCTTATGACCGTGCTTGAGCTTGCCTTGGAAATGTGTGAACGCGGCTTTAGCTTCCAGAAGGTTGACCTGTATCGCTCAAGTGCAACAGAATTCATCATTGACGGAAACACGTTGATTCCGCCGTTTAATTCAATACCAGGACTTGGAACGAATGCCGCCTATAATATTGTGAAAGCTAGAGAAAAGGGCGAATTCTTATCCAAGGAAGATTTACAACAACGAGGCAAGATATCCAAAACTATCTTGGAATACTTGGATAACCATGGATGCCTTGAAAATATGCCTGATCAAAACCAGCTATCCTTATTCTAGGAAAGGCACGGTTATTTGCAAATTCGATAACTTTATGTTATATTCAAGTAAGAATTACTGCTGATACGTATGTGCTAAAGAGTGGGGAAACCCACTCTTTCGTTTGTATTAGGATGCTATTAGAGTCGCATACATAGGCCGTAAAGGAGTGAAGGTATGAGCAAGAAAGTAACGGAGATCGTCGAGGAAATGGCTGCCCCAATCCTTGAAGAGTTAAACCTCGAGCTCGTGGAAGTGGAATATGTGAAAGAGGGCAGAAACTGGTTCCTTAGAGTGTATATCGATAAGGACGGAGGCGTGGATATTGAGGAATGCGGCCTTGTTTCAGAGAAGCTGAGTGAACAGCTTGATGAAAAAGACCCAATTTCCAATAATTACTTCCTGGAGGTATCTTCCCCTGGCGCTGAGCGCCCATTGAAGAAAGACCGGGATTATATAAAAGCAATCGGCAAGAATGTCCATGTCAAAACGTATGAGCCGATTGACAATGAAAAAGAGTTTGAAGGCATCCTGAAGGATTTTGATGGTTCTCAGGTTACGCTCGAAATCAAAATTAAAACACGTAAAAAAGAGCTTGTGATTCCCTATGATAAGATTGCGAAGGCAAGGCTTGCCGTCAGCTTTTCATAAGGTGTAGATTTTAGGAGGGGATTAGTAAAATGAGTAATGAATTACTCGATGCACTGACTATTTTAGAAAAGGAAAAAGGCATTTCAAGAGATGTGCTTGTAGAAGCGATTGAAGCCGCTCTTGTATCGGCTTATAAGCGTAATTTCAATCAAGCGCAAAATGTGCGCGTGGATTTCAATCTGATGAATGGATCCATGAGGGTGTTTGCCCGTAAAGAAATCGTGGATGAAGTATTTGACTCCCGTCTTGAAATTTCCCTTGATGAAGCCAAAAGCATCAATCCAAACTATGAGCTAGAAGATGTGGTGGAGCTTGAGGTTACACCAAAGAACTTTGGGCGTATTGCTGCACAAACGGCTAAACAGGTTGTTACTCAGCGTGTGCGCGAGGCTGAAAGAGGAATCGTATATAACGAATTCATCGACCGTGAAGAAGATATCATGACAGGAATTGTTCAACGTCGTGATTCTAAATATATCTATGTCGCTCTTGGCAAAACGGAAGCCTTGCTTCCAGCAAATGAACAAATGCCGAATGAGAGCTACCAGCCGCATGAGCGATACAAAGTATTTTTGACAAAGGTTGAGAAAACATCTAAAGGACCGCAGATTTTTGTATCCCGCACACATCCTGGCCTATTGAAGCGTTTATTTGAACTCGAAGTGCCGGAAATCTTTGATGGTACGGTTGAAATTAAATCTGTTGCACGGGAAGCTGGAGATCGCTCTAAAATCTCTGTGCACTCCGATAATCCGGAAGTTGATCCGGTCGGGGCATGTGTAGGTCCAAAGGGTCAGCGTGTTCAAGCCATCGTTAATGAATTAAAAGGCGAGAAAATTGATATCGTCAAATGGTCTGAAGATCCAGTCGTATTTGTTGCGAATGCGCTCAGCCCATCGAAGGTGCTTGAAGTTATCGTTAATGAAGAAGAAAAAGCTACAACGGTAATCGTTCCTGACTATCAATTATCGCTTGCAATCGGTAAGCGCGGACAAAATGCCCGTCTTGCGGCTAAGCTGACTGGCTGGAAGATTGATATCAAGAGTGAGACAGATGCGCGTGAATCTGGCATCTATCCAGTCGTACGCGACAGTGAAGAAGAAATGGAATTCACCGGGTTTACTTTTGGGCTCGATGACGATGGTGAAGAGTAAAAAGCATTGGTGAGGTGATGATGGTGAACAACCGTAAAAAGATACCGCTCCGGAAATGTATCGG
Source organism: Pradoshia eiseniae (assembly GCF_002946355.1). Taxonomy (NCBI): domain Bacteria; kingdom Bacillati; phylum Bacillota; class Bacilli; order Caryophanales; family Bacillaceae; genus Pradoshia; species Pradoshia eiseniae. The sequence goes on along the minus strand of NZ_PKOZ01000003.1, from coordinate 236,799 downwards.
CACCGGTGAAATGAAGCCTAAGAAGGAAATGATCCGGATTGTTCGTTCCAAGGAAGGAGAGGTTTCAATCGATCCAACCGGAAAGAAATCCGGACGGGGAGCTTACTTGAGCCTTTCTGAGGAAGCCATTAACGCTGCCAAGAAGAAAAACAGCCTGTCTAATCATTTGGATGCTGATGTGCCTGCTTCCATTTATGATGAACTATTGGAAATGGCGGCCAAGGAGAAAAAATGACGACAATGAATGAAAAGAAATGGATGTCCCTTTTGGGACTTGCATATCGAGCGAGAAAAGTTATTTCCGGGGAAGAATTGGTTGTAAAAGAAATTCGCGCCAATAGGGCGAAATTAGTCTTGTTATCCAAGGATGCTTCTGCTAATACGGAAAAGAAAATCACCGACAAATGTCATTTTTATGGAGTGCCGCTTCGAAAGGTTGAAAATCGCTCCATTCTTGGTGAAGCGATTGGAAAAGAAGCGAGAGTGGTAGTCTCTATACAAGATGAGGGATTTGCACAGAAATTAAACTCCTTGCTCGATTAACTAATTCGGGGGTGAAGGAATGGGTAAAGTACGTGTATATGAATACGCGAAGAAGAACAATGTATCTAGTAAAGTAGTGATTAATAAATTGAAGGATATGGGGATCGAGGTCAGTAACCATATGACCGCTTTAGAGGATAATGCTGTTGAGAGGCTTGAGAAATTATTTAACCCTGCTCCGGCTAAATCACAGCCTTCAACGAATGCTGCACCAGCTAGAAACAATCAACACCAGAACCAAAACCGAGTGAATCAGAACGGGCAACAGAATAGACCGCAGCAAAATCGTGGAGGGCAAGGAAACCCAAGGCCATCCACTAGTACGGCGCAAGGTCAAAAGCAAACCCAATCTGGGGGAAGAAACAGCCAGAACTCAAATCAAAATACAAAGAATAAACCGGCAACTAAGGGTAATGAAGGGAAAAAAAGCGTGCAAGATAATCAAAGAAGAGGAAACTTCAAAAATAATAGAAATAATAAAAACAAGCGTGGCAACCAACGCCATCAAAATAAATCTCAGCATCAGCCGACACCAAGGAAAGAACGTGAATTACCAGAAAAAATTACGTTTACAGAATCTCTTTCTGTCCTTGAATTGAGTAAAAAGATTTATCGTGAACCGAGCGAAATCATCAAAAAATTATTCATGCTTGGTGTAATGGCAACCATTAACCAAGAGTTGGATAAGGATGCGATTGAATTAATCTGCGCAGATTACGGTGTAGAAGTAGAAGAAATCATCAAAGTAGACGTAACCGATCTTGAAGCGGTTATCGCAGAAGACGAAAACCCAGAAGAAAACACAGTAGAACGTCCAGCGGTTGTAACGATCATGGGGCATGTTGACCATGGTAAAACGACGTTGCTTGATGCTATTCGTAATACAAAGGTAACTGAAGGCGAAGCTGGCGGTATTACCCAGCATATCGGTGCCTACCAAGTAGAGGTTGACGGCAAAGCGATCACCTTCCTTGATACACCAGGACATGCCGCGTTTACAACAATGCGTGCCCGCGGAGCTCAAGTAACAGATATCACCATTATTGTCGTTGCAGCTGATGACGGTGTTATGCCGCAAACAATTGAAGCGATCAACCATGCAAAAGCTGCTGAGGTGCCAATTATCGTAGCGGTCAACAAGATGGATAAAGAGGGCGCAAATCCTGATCGTGTAAAACAAGAGCTGGTAGAAAATGGCCTAGTACCGGAAGAGTGGGGCGGGGATACTATCTTTGTTCCAATGTCTGCAAAAAAAGGCGAAGGAATCGATCAATTGCTTGAAATGATTTTACTTGTCAGTGAGGTAAATGAATATAAAGCGAATCCTAACCGCAAAGCGATTGGTACGGTCATTGAAGCTGAGCTTGACAAAGGCCGTGGCTCTGTTGCGACTCTATTAGTGCAAAACGGTACACTTCGCATCGGTGATCCAATCGTTGTCGGCGATACTTTCGGTAAAGTACGTGCTATGGTCAACGACCTTGGCCGCCGTGTGAAGGAAGCTGGTCCATCTACACCGATTGAAATCACTGGTTTGAATGAAGTGCCTCAAGCCGGAGACCGTTTTGTCGTATTCGCTGATGAGAAAACAGCTCGTCAAGTCGGGGAAGCACGTGCGCAAAAGCAAATTCTTGCGTCTCGTAATGAAAGCTCCCGTGTTACACTTGAAAACTTGTTTGATCAGCTTAAGCAAGGTGAAGTAAAAGAAATTAACATCATCGTAAAAGGTGACGTACAAGGATCTGTCGAAGCCGTCGCTGCTTCCCTTCAAAAAATTGAAGTTGAAGGCGTGAAGGTAAAAATCATCCATGCTGGCGTAGGTGCCATCACGGAGTCTGATATCATCCTTGCTGCGGCATCGAATGCGATTGTTATCGGCTTTAACGTTAGACCTGATGTGAATGCTAAACGTGCGGCTGAATCCGAGAAAGTGGATGTACGCTTACACCGTATCATTTATAAAGCGATTGAAGAAATCGAAGCGGCAATGAAAGGGATGCTTGATCCTGAATTCGAAGAAAAAGTAATCGGCCAAGCAGAAGTTCGCCAAACAATCAAGATTTCTAAGGTCGGAACAATTGCCGGAAGCTATGTAACAGACGGCAAAATTACACGTAATAGCGGTATTCGCCTTATCCGTGAAGGCATCGTTATCTTTGAAGGTGAGCTGGATACACTCAAGCGCTTTAAGGACGATGTGAAGGAAGTTTCACAAGGATATGAATGTGGTATCACAATTAAGAACTTCAATGATATTAAAGAAGGCGACGTCATTGAGGCATATGTAATGGAAGAAATTAAGCGAGCATGATTGGCGCCGCGGAATGTGAATGTCTGATTCCTGATGTGCATTCATTGAAGGAAAAAAGAGCCGTTCTGCAAAGAGTCATAACACGGCTGAAACAGAAATTCAATACTTCTGTCGCAGAGGTGGACTTTCAGGATACGTGGCAGCGAACGGTAATTGCTATCGTCGTTGTCTCTTCCTCTAAGGCCGCAACAGAAAAAGAATTGCAAAAGGCGATTGCCTACTTGGATTCTTTTCCTGAAATCGAACGAACGCTTACATCAATAGAATGGTTTTAAAGAGGTGAGAATATGAGCCTTAGATCGACACGTGTCGGGGAACAAATGAAGAAAGAGCTTAGCGATATCCTCGGCCGCAAACTGAAAGACCCAAGGGTAGGATTTGTGACGGTCACGGATGTGGAAGTATCTGGCGACCTGCAGCAAGCGAAAGTGTTTATCTCTGTTTTAGGAGACGCTGAAAAGAGATCAGACACTCTCAAAGGTTTAGAGAAAGCAAAAGGATTCATTCGGTCAGAATTGGGACAACGAATTCGTCTGCGCAAGACACCTGAATTATTGTTTGAATTTGACGAGTCCATTGATTATGGTAATCGAATCGAAAGCCTTCTCCACCAAATTCATAAAGAAGAGAAGAATGAGGAAGAGTAGGATAGACATATTTGTCTATCCCTTTTCTCTATGGGCGAAATTTTTTGTGAAATGATGTGATGAAGTGAATGAATTAAATGGAATCCTCATCCTGAATAAGCCAGCTGGGGCAACCTCTCACGACTGTATCATTAAGGTGAGAAAAATCCTCAGGATGAAAAAGGTCGGCCATACAGGTACACTAGACCCTGACGTGACAGGCGTTTTGCCGATTTGCCTTGGCAAAGCAACCCGGGTAGCTGAATATATTACCGATGCCGGCAAGGAATACATAGGGGAAGTAACGCTTGGCTGGTCCACGACAACAGAGGATGCCTCAGGCGATATCGTCGCTCGGAAAAAAGTGGACAGGAGGATAAAGCGCGAGGAAATCCTGAAGGTGCTGCAGTCACTTACAGGGGAAATAACCCAAACGCCGCCGATTTATTCTGCCGTTAAGGTGAATGGGAAACGCTTATATGAGTATGCGCTTAAAGGCCAGGAAGTCGAAATCCCTTCAAGAAAGGTTCAAATCTATGAGATTGAACTTTTAGATGGCCGGGATATTTTCGAAGGTGAATCCATTTCATTCAAATTCCGGGTTGCCTGCGGAAAAGGGACCTACATCAGGACCTTATCCTGCATGATCGGGGAGCAATTAGGCTTTCCTGCGCATATGTCTAAATTAGTGCGCTCAAGGTCAGCGCGCTTCACCCTCGATGATGCAATCAGCTTAGAGGAATTGACTGAGCTAGCCGGCAAGGGAGAAGTCCAAGAGGTTTTAAGACCTATTGAAGAAGGAATAGTGGATTTGCCGAGGATTAGCGTGTCAGCGGCTTTGGCAGGAAGAGTTCAAAATGGAGCGGTTCTGACAGTCCGCGATCTCATGGCCGAAGGTGTGAATAGCCCATTTGCCGTATTGGATGAACAAGAGAAGCTGTTGGCTGTTTATCAGCACCACCCGGAAAAGAAAGGGTTATGCAAACCTGTTAAAGTTATTCCAAATGTATAGTAAACTATTTGTGGAGACTAGATAAAAGGGGAATCATTATGGAAATAATCAATATTCATCATCCCCATGCTTTCAATGGGGATGAATTTCCCCCATTGGCCATTGCGCTTGGCTATTTTGACGGCGTCCATGCCGGACACCAAAAAGTCATCCAAACGGCTATTGAAGCGGGAAAAGAAAAAGGACTGCATACCGCTGTTATGACATTTGACCCTCATCCTTCTGTCGTTTTAAACAAGGAAGTCAAGCATGTCAGGCAGCTTACGCCCATGAAGGAAAAAGTGGAGCTCCTCGAGCAAATGGGCATTGACTATTTATTTATCGTGCATTTCACGAAGGAATTTGCGAGTTTGAGTCCTCAATCCTTCGTTGAGAAATATTTAATCTCCCTGAATGCCAAGCATATCGTGGCTGGATTTGACTATACATACGGCCATCGCGGTAAAGGAACAATGGAGGATCTGCCGCATTATTCCGAAGGGAAATTAGCACAAACAATCGTTTCAAAACAGGAGCTGGATGCTGAGAAAATAAGCTCTACGAGAATACGGAAGGAACTTCTCGCCGGGAATATGGAAGAGACCGCTCGCCTTCTTGGTAGAGGATTCACTGTGAAGGGGCATGTAATTGACGGTGAAAAGAGAGGACGGCTGCTTGGCTTTCCAACTGCCAATATTGAGGTCGGCAAGGATTATTACTTGCCTGGCGTAGGTGTATACTGCGTTAGAATGCTCGTAAAAGGCGCTTGGCATAATGGTATTTGCAATGTAGGCTATAAACCTACCTTCCATTCGGTAAAGGATGAGATACCGACTGTAGAGGTCCATCTATTAGATTTCGAGGATAATATATATGGTGAAGATGTCTGTATTGAGTGGAACACAAGAATACGAGACGAGAAGAAGTTTGAAGGTCTTGAGGCTCTTGTGGCACAGCTCGAGAAAGACAAAAAGTGTGCGATAGAATATTTCGAAAACTTCTAAGTACTTGCTTTTTCAAGCGGATAGTAGTATTCTAATAAACGTATTAAATGAACCTTTCCTTGGCTGTGCGCATCACCAACGCCTGCTCAGGAACAGGGGATTGAAAAATTAGGAGGTGAATTAGGATGGCATTAACGCAAGAGCGTAAAAATCAGATCATCAATGAGTACAAAACTCATGAGAGCGACACTGGGTCTCCAGAAGTTCAGATCGCTGTCCTTACTGAACAAATCAACACTTTAAACGAACACTTACGCATGCACAAGAAAGATCACCACTCTCGTCGTGGCCTTTTGAAAATGGTAGGTAAACGTCGTAACTTACTTACTTATTTGCGTAACAAAGACGTTACTCGTTATCGCGAACTAATCAACAAGCTTGGTTTACGTCGATAATCTACTCAGAAAAAGCGGGATTTATCCCGCTTTTTTGTTATACATAGAGGGTAATAGCCCACTTTGTGGACACTTTAGCTTTTTAAACTGGGCAATAATAGAGTATACTAATAGTAATTTGGTGTTAAAATCCCACTTTTGTCTGCAAGGACAAAATATTAGGATAAATTATGTATGTTAACGCAGTAGAGAGGAGTTTTGAAGAAATGGAGCAAACAAAACGCACATTTTCTTTAGATTGGGCAGGCCGTCCATTGACGGTAGAAATTGGCCAATTAGCAAAGCAGGCTAATGGCGCTGCCTTAATTCGTTATGGCGACTCGGCAGTATTAAGCACAGCCGTTGCGTCAAAAGAACCGAAGAATCTTGATTTCTTCCCATTAACCGTAAGTTATGAAGAAAAATTGTATGCAGTAGGAAAAATCCCTGGAGGATTTATTAAAAGAGAGGGCAGACCGAGTGAAAAGGCTGTATTAACAAGCCGTCTGATTGACCGTCCAATTCGCCCGCTATTCGCGGATGGATTCAGAAATGACGTTCAAGTGGTCAGCATGGTTTTATCAGTCGATCAGGATTGCCCGACTGAAATGGCTGCTATGTTTGGTTCTTCCCTTGCTTTATGTGTATCAGACATTCCATTCGAAGGCCCGATTGCAGGTGTTATCGTTGGCCGCGTGAATGATGAATTCGTTATTAACCCGACAATTGAGCAGCTTGAGAAGAGTGATATTCACTTGACAGTTGCCGGAACAATGGATGCCATCAATATGGTTGAAGCTGGAGCAGATGAAGTGCCGGAAGAAACAATGCTTGAGGCAATTATGTTTGGACATGAAGAAATCAAGAAATTGATTAAATTCCAGCAGGAAATCGTTGAAGCTGTCGGAAAAGAAAAGCGCGAGATCGTTCTTTATGAACTAGATCAAGCTTTAGTGGAAGAAGTTAAAGGCATGTGCCTGGAGGAAATGAACGCAGCGGTTCAGGTTCAGGAAAAGCATGCGCGTGAGGATGCCATTACTGCAGTAAAAGAGAAGGTTCTTGCTGTATTTGAAGAAAGAGAAGCTGATGAGGATACGGTTAAGCAAGTAAAAGAAATCCTCAGCAAATTAGTGAAGGATGAAGTACGCCGTTTAATTACGGAAGAAAAGGTTCGTCCAGACGGAAGAAACCCGGAAGAGATTCGTCCGCTTTCATCTGAAGTTGGTCTGTTGCCTCGTACACACGGCTCTGGACTATTTACTCGCGGACAGACTCAGGCGCTTTCTATCGCGACGCTAGGGGCTCTGGGAGACGTTCAAATTCTTGACGGCCTTGGCCTTGAGGAATCAAAACGCTTCATGCACCACTACAACTTCCCGCATTTCTCTGTTGGTGAAACTGGACCTATCAGAGGACCGGGCAGACGTGAGATCGGACATGGAGCATTGGGTGAACGTGCTCTTGAGCCTGTTATCCCGAACGAAAATGATTTCCCTTACACAATTCGTCTTGTGTCAGAGGTGCTTGAATCCAACGGCTCCACGTCACAAGCTAGTATTTGCGCAAGCACATTAGCCCTAATGGATGCTGGTGTTCCGATTAAAGCCCCAGTTGCTGGAATCGCTATGGGTCTGATCAAGCAAGGTGAACATTATACTGTCCTATCTGACATTCAAGGAATGGAAGATCACCTTGGCGATATGGACTTCAAAGTAGCAGGAACGAAAAAAGGTGTTACAGCCTTGCAGATGGATATCAAGATTGCTGGACTTACGCGCGAGATTTTGGAAGAAGCTCTTATGCAAGCTCAAAAAGGACGCAATCATATTCTTGAGCACTTAATGAGCACGCTTGATGAGCCGCGTGAACAGCTTTCTCAATATGCTCCGAAGATCTTGACTATGACCATCAAGCCGGATAAAATTCGGGATGTTATTGGACCAAGCGGAAAACAAATCAATAAAATCATCGAAGAGACCGGTGTTAAGATTGATATTGAGCAAGATGGAACAGTCTATATCGCTTCTACCAACCAAGAGATGAACGAAAAAGCGAAAAGCATCATCGAAGACATCGTACGTGAGGTTGAAGTTGGCCAAATGTATCTAGGTACCGTTAAGCGCATTGAGAAGTTCGGCTGCTTCGTCGAAATCTTTAAAGGAAAAGATGGACTTGTTCATATTTCTGAATTGGCTGAGGAACGTGTCGGAAAAGTTGAAGATGTCGTGAAGATTGGAGACGAAATCCTTGTCAAAGTAACAGAAATCGACAGACAAGGCAGAGTAAATCTCTCAAGAAAAGCAGTCTTGAAGGAACAAAAAGAAAAAGCAGAACAGCAGTAATGCAATTGACGGCTAGGAGACACATGTTTCCTAGCCTTTTCATTCATCTCGTGAGCATTATCGGGCGGCTTCAAAGCCAGTCTTCAGATAGCCGGCCTTGGCAGCGGCAGAATTAGCAGGGCATGTTCATGCCAGTATGTAAGCTAAAGAGAAGTTCTAACCTGTCCAATCCCCTCATACATTCTCATTATAGGGGGGAGTACACCGTGAATAAAAAAATGTCGCAATTTCTTGCAATATGTACCATCGGCGGTTTATCATGGGTGTTGGTGCAAAATCCATGGACAGATAGTTATCTCGCCGGCATAAAAAGAGAGCCGGCAAAGCTTGTTTCTGTTAATGACCGTTTGTATGAAGAAATACAACAAGCTTCAGAAAAATATAATGAAAAGCCTGCCGATGCTGTCATTGACCGTGTTTGGAAAAAGACGCCTGGGTACAATGGGATCGAAATTGATGTGAATAAATCCTATAAAAGGATGAAAGCAAAGGGTATTTTTAACGAAAAGCTGCTTATTTTCAAGGAAACCTCCCCTGCAGTCCATCTAAAGGATTTGCCGCCATCGCCCATTTATAGGGCCAATCCTAAGAAGCCTTCTGTTTCTTTTATTATTAATGTGGCTTGGGGGAACGAATATATAGGCTCCATGTTAGACACATTAAAAAAGCACCATATTAAGGCAACGTTCGTACTTGAAGGACGTTGGGTCAAGAACAACCCAGAGATGGCAAAAACCATTGCCAAAGAAGGGCATGAGCTCGGCAATCATTCCTATACACATCCCGATATGAAAAACCTTTCGATGCAAGCCTCTGTGAAGGAAATTGAGGAGACAAATAAAGTCATTCAAGAGGTAACAGGAGTTAAACCGGCTTTGTTTGGACCGCCAAGCGGAAGCTTTAATGATACGACTGTCAAAGCGGCAGCCAGCTTGGGGATGGAAACAATCCTCTGGACGGTAGATACGGTAGATTGGAGGAAACCAGCCCCTGAGGAATTGATCAACAGGGTCGTGACAAAGCTTCATAATGGAGCTCTCGTGTTAATGCATCCGACAGACCCGACTTCAAAATCACTGGAGACCTTAATCACATCCACAGAGAAAAATTACAAGATTATGCCAGTGGGCGAGGCACTTTCTGAAAGCCGAAGCAAGCGATAATTTCTTACCCAATTAGGGAAGTATTCTCTAATTTACGGTGATTTGTACATACATAATGGGTATGGTTATAAAGAGCAACATGAATAGGAGGAAGAATCTTTGATCACTAAATATACATGTCAAAATGGAGTTCGCATCGTATTGGAACCCATTCCGACCGTTCGCTCAGTAGCGATTGGCATATGGATAAAAACTGGATCTCGAAATGAAGGACCAAGCAATAATGGTATTTCTCATTTCTTGGAGCATATGTTCTTCAAGGGGACGACAACACGCACAGCTAAGGAAATCGCTGAGTCATTTGACCGGATTGGCGGGCAGGTTAATGCCTTTACTTCTAAGGAATATACTTGCTATTATGCAAAAGTCCTTGATAATCATGCTACCTATGCCCTTGATGTGCTTGGAGACATGTTCTTCAATTCAACTTTTGCTTCAGAAGAGCTGAAGAAAGAAAAGAATGTTGTTTGCGAAGAGATTAAGATGTATGAAGATACACCTGACGATATTGTTCATGACCTTTTGAGCCAAGCAGTATTTGAGAAGCATCCGCTTGGTTATCCGATTCTTGGAACAGAAGAAGTGCTCGAAACGATTACAACTGATACGTTAAAGCAATATGTCTATGATCATTATACGCCTGATAAGGTGGTCATTTCAGTTGCCGGAAATGTGACTGATGCATTCATCAAGCAGGTTGAAAAATTATTTGGCCAGTACGAGGGCGGGAAGGCCCGTCCGGAACTTGAAAAGCCATCCTTCCATGCAAATAAGCTGGTCAGGAAAAAGGACACAGAGCAATCCCACTTATGTCTTGGCTATAACGGTTATGATGTCGGTCATGAAAATGTCTATAGCTTAATTATCTTGAACAATGTACTTGGAGGCTCTATGAGCAGCCGTCTCTTCCAAAGTGTAAGGGAGGAGCGGGGTCTTGCTTATAGCGTATATTCCTACCACACATCTTATCAGGATAATGGACTTGTCGTCCTGTATGGCGGTACTGGTGCTAATCAGGTAAATGAGCTCTTCTCAACTATTCAATCTACACTCGATCTAATCTCGCGTGAGGGAATTACGACGAAAGAACTTGAAAATTCAAAGGAGCAGCTGAAAGGCAGCCTGATGCTAAGCTTAGAAAGCACAAATAGCCGAATGAGCCGAAACGGCAAGAATGAGCTTTTATTAGGACGGCATCGCTCTCTTGATGACATTGTTGAGTTAATTGATAAGGCATCAATTGACAGTGTGAATCAATGTATTGAGGATGTATTTAAGGGTCCTTATGCTGCGGCGCTTATTGGACCTCAGGATACATGGAATTTATAATATAGCCGCTTATTTAGCAGGCTGCCCGGTCTACATTAGCCAGGGCAGCCGCTTTTTTATGCTCATAAACCTCCCTCAAAGATTCATCTGCGAAAACCGCTTCTAAACAAGCATGAATGCCATATAGATTATATATAAACTATTCTTTTGCAGAAAGAAGGTAAAGCATGAAGCTAAGTGAATTAAGCGGGAAGGAAATCGTCGATGTGAAGCGAGCGGAAAGGCTGGGAGTGCTTGGTCAGACTGATTTTGAAATCAATGAATTAACTGGCCAGATTACCGCTTTGATTATTCCTTCTGGCAAATGGTTCGGTTTCAGAAAGCATGGCAATGAGGTAAGGGTACCTTGGACACATATTCAAAAAATCGGCACGGATATGATCATTATTGATATCCCTGCAAATGGAGATTTTCAAGTTGACTGAATTGAATTTCCCAAAAAAACGCCGATAGGCGTTTTTTTTGTTTATCTATACATAGCACCCCTCAAGGAATTGGTCATATGATGTGAGAGAACTATATGCACGTAGTGAATAACTGCGTTAAAGTAATCACCAGCATACAACCAAACAAAAAAGAAGGTGAAACTCCTCCATGCTCACAGGGATGCAGATTGCTGTCCTTGGCGGTGACGCCAGGCAGCTTGAAGTAATTCGTAAATTGACGGAATTGGATGCAAAAGTGTATTTAACCGGCTTTGAACAATTGGCACATGCTTATACAGGAGCGGTGAAGGAATCGCTTGAGGACCTTCCTGTCACTGAACTGGATGCCATCATTTTGCCGGTAGCGGGAACCAATATGGAAGGCAAAATAGAGACAATCTTCTCTAGCAGCCAGGTTGTCCTTACAGAGGATTTCTTGAACAATACACCAGAGCATTGCACGATATATTCGGGAATTAGCAATGATTATTTATCTGAATTGACCGCTAAGGCGAACCGAAAGCTTGTTCAGCTCTTTGAAAGAAATGATGTAGCCATTTATAACTCCATCCCAACGGTCGAGGGAGCCATCATGATGGCCATCCAGCATACCGATTTCACCATCCATGGCTCGAATGTCATTGTGCTTGGTCTTGGCAGGACAGGAATGAGTGTCGCGCGCAGCTTTCATGCCCTAGGGGCCAAGGTGAAGGTCGGCGCCAGAAAAACAGAGCATATAGCCAGGATTAGCGAAATGGGACTAACTCCTTTTTTCACCTCGGAATTGGAGAAAGAAGTGGATCATGTGGATATTTGTATTAATACGATTCCACACAAAATCATCACGGCCAATGTTCTTGCGAAAATGCCGTCCCGTACATTGATAATCGACCTTGCTTCAAAGCCTGGAGGCACCGATTTCCGCTATGCTGAAAAACGTGGCATAAAAGCGATTCTAGCCCCCGGTTTGCCTGGCATTGTTGCCCCAAAAACAGCTGGTAAAATCCTGGCGAATGTCCTAGGCCAACTTTTGTATGAGGAACTTGAGAAGGGAAAGGGGAAACAATCATGAAGATTAAAGGCAAGCGTATAGGCTTTGGGTTAACTGGTTCTCACTGTACGTATGATGAGGTATATCCTCAAATTGAAAATCTTGTGAATGGCGGTGCTGAAGTCATTCCTGTCGTAACCCATACAGTGAAAAATACGGATACGAGATTTGGCAATGGCGAGGATTGGGTAGCTAGAATTGAAAAACTGACGAATCGCAAAGTCATTGATACAATTGTAGATGCGGAGCCGCTTGGGCCAAAGATGCCCCTTGATTGCATGGTCATTGCCCCAATGACCGGAGTTTCCATGAGCAAGTTTGCCAATGCGCAAAATGATTCTCCGGTTTTGATGGCAGCGAAGGCAACATTAAGAAATCATCGCCCAGTTGTGCTTGGAATCTCAACAAATGATGCCTTAGGTCTTAATGGCGTCAATTTGATGCGATTATTAAGCACAAAGGATATCTTCTTCATCCCATTTGGTCAGGATGATCCTCATAATAAGCCAAATTCAATGGTGGCGAAAATGGATAGCTTGATTGAAACAGTTGAATATGCCCTCGAGATGAAACAAATTCAGCCGATATTAATCGAAAGATTCTCATGAAAAGCACGATGAATCGACAAAAATATAGTATAATATATTCTTAAAAGAACGAATTATCACCAGCAGGGAAAAAATGTTGCTCTTTTTCATAATGGATATGATAATAGTTGTGATAATTGTTTAAATTTTTTCTACAGATATAGCTCATAAATCTATCTATAAATGTTTACGGAAGGGGTAACAAACATGTCTCAAAAAAAATTTCATGTAGCCGTAGTAGGCGCAACTGGCGCTGTTGGCCAGCAAATGATTGAAACGCTCCAAAAAAGAAGCTTCCCAATCGGGGAAATCAGTTTATTATCCTCTTCTCGTTCTGCAGGAAAAGAAATTGAATTCAACGGGGAAAAGGTTATTGTACAAGAAGCGCGTCCAGAAAGTTTTGAGGGCGTTGATATAGCTTTGTTCAGTGCGGGAGGAAGTATTTCAAAGAAATTGGCTCCTGAAGCGGTTAAGCGCGGGGCTATCGTGGTTGACAATACGAGTGCATTCCGTATGGATGAAAATGTTCCGCTTGTGGTACCTGAGGTCAATGAAAGTGATCTTCATGGACATAACGGAATTATCGCTAACCCGAATTGTTCCACCATCCAGATGGTCGCGGCTCTTGAACCGATCCGTGAGGCATTTGGGCTGAAGAAGGTGGTTGTCTCTACCTATCAAGCTGTTTCTGGAGCTGGAGCAGCAGCGATTGAAGAATTGCATACTCAGACTGAGGCGATTCTAAATAATGAAGCACCTAAAGCAGAAATCCTTCCAGTGAAGGGAGCAGAGAAGCATTATCAAATCGCGTTTAATGCTATCCCTCAAATCGATGTATTTACGGAAAATGGATTCACGTATGAAGAAATGAAGATGATCAACGAAACAAAGAAAATCATGCATATGCCTGAACTGAAAGTATCCGCAACTTGTGTGAGACTTCCGATTGCTGTCGGGCACTCTGAATCCGTCTATATTGAAATTGATCAAGAAGGCGTCACGGCTGAGCAGATTCAAAAGCTGCTAAGTAACGCTCCCGGGATCGTTCTTCAAGATAATCCATCCGAACAGATATACCCTATGCCAGCGGATTGTGTCGGCAAGAATGACGTATTTGTCGGTCGTATTCGGAAAGATTTGGATGAAGACAAGGGATTCCATATGTGGGTTGTTTCCGATAATCTATTAAAAGGAGCAGCTTGGAATTCTGTCCAAATTGCAGAGAGCCTTATTCGGTTAGGAATTGTTAAATAACTTGAATTTATAAGAATTGTTTATATATCTATCGGATCTTTAGAACTTACTTGAGTGTAGTATATCCGGCCTTTTTGATTGTTGCAGATCAAAAAGGCCGATTTCGAGGTGTAAAAATGAAAATTATCATTCAAAAATTTGGCGGTACATCCGTTCGTGATCCAAAGAGCAGGGAACTTGCCTTAAATCATATTCGGAACGGACTGAATGAAGGATATAAGGTTGTCGTCGTTGTATCTGCCATGGGCAGAATGGGAGACCCTTATGCGACAGATACATTGCTTTCACTTGTTAATGGTCCAGCTACACTTTTGAATGAACGGGAACAGGACTTGCTTTTATCCTGTGGCGAAGTCATCTCATCAGTGGTATTCGCGAACATGCTTCTTCAAAATGGAATTAAAGCAACAGCTTTAACCGGAGGACAGGCTGGGTTCCGCACGAGTCAGGATTATACGAATGCGAAGATATTGGAGATGGAGACCGATCGCCTCTTACAAGAACTTGAAAGCTCTGATGTCATCGTTGTTACTGGATTTCAAGGTGTGGCCGAAAATGGTGATGTTACGACCATTGGCCGGGGTGGCAGTGACACGTCAGCGGCAGCTCTCGGTGCAGCATTAGGAGCAGAATATGTAGATATATTCACTGATGTGGAAGGTATCATGACAGCAGACCCGCGTATTGCAGAAAAAGCGCGCCCGTTGTCTGTTGTCACTTATACGGAAGTTTGCAATATGGCCTACCAAGGAGCAAAAGTGATTCATCCTCGGGCAGTTGAAATTGCCATGCAGGCAAAAGTACCAATGAGGATTCGTTCCACATATACTGATGGAGAGGGTACATTGGTTACAAGCCATCCGAAGCATCGCCGCGGAAGTGATATCCAGGAGCGGCTTGTTACGGGGATTGCCCATGTTGGTCAAATTACACAAATCAAGGTCCAAGCAAAGGAAGGGCAATATGATTTGCAGACAGAAGTATTCACGGCAATGGCCAATGCCAAAATCAGCGTTGATTTTATTAACATCTATCCGAATGGTGTTATCTACACAGTTTCAGACAAGGACGCTGATACGGCCATTTCTGTCCTAAGGGATCTTGGTCATGATCCGGCTATCGAGCCGAATTGTGCTAAAGTATCGGTTGTCGGAGCGGGAATAACAGGTGTGCCTGGTGTGACGGCCAAGATCGTGACACCATTATCGGAGAGAGGAATTCAAATCCTTCAATCGGCAGACAGTCATACAACCATCTGGGTACTTGTGAAGGAAAAGGACTTGGTGGAAGCTGTCAATGCCCTTCATAGTGCATTTAATCTTCATCTTGAGGACGAAAGTGACATCGATTGGGCGACCGATTATTGAGATAAATCTTAACTAAAAGGGAGTGGAAGTATGGGTCTATTTGGCCGCGTATCCACAGCAATGGTTACTCCTTTTGACAATAAAGGGAATATTGACTTTGCTAAAACAGCTAAATTAGTTGATTATTTGATTGAAACAGGCAGCGACTCGCTCGTTGTCTCAGGTACAACAGGAGAATCTCCTACATTGACGGCAGAAGAGAAAGTGGCATTATTTGAGTATGTCGTCAAAATTGTGAATAAACGTGTGCCAGTTATAGCTGGCACAGGAAGCAATAATACGTATGCCTCCATCAGCTTAACGAAAAAAGCGGAACAAGCAGGCGTTGACGGTATTATGCTTGTTGCCCCTTACTATAATAAACCGAATCAGGAAGGACTATATCAGCATTTCAAGGCAGTTGCTGATTCTACAAGCCTGCCGGTAATGGTCTATAATGTTCCTGGCAGAACGGTTACCAATATCTCTCCTGAGACAGTGATTCGTCTATCAGAGGTTAAGAATATTGTGGCGATTAAAGAGGCGAGCGGGGATTTTAGCGCAATGACAAAAATCATTGCCAACACACCGGATGATTTTGAATTGTACAGCGGGGATGACGGATTAGCCCTGCCAGTGCTGGCGATTGGGGGAACGGGTGTCGTATCCGTTGCTTCGCATATCATCGGTCGAGACATTCAAGATATGGTTCAAAAATTCCTTTCTGGTGATAAAGAGGAAGCTGCAAGGATTCATCAGCGTGTTCTTCCAATCATGGAAGGATTATTCATGGCTCCAAGCCCTGCACCGGTCAAGACGGCCTTACAAATTAAAGGAATAGACGTAGGATCTGTTCGCTTACCTCTTGTACCGATGAATGAGGTCGAAAGAAACACGCTTATCAAGCTGCTAAACACGCTATAAGTATCTTTTATCCTATCGATTCTAATGGACAAAAGCCAATCCAGCGCGGTTGGCTTTTGCTACTGTTTGTTACATATATACATATCACTAAAAAAGTAAAGAGTGTTAGTAATTGAGTGATTTATTGAAAAAGTCCGTCTGGGTAGCGTACATGAGTGGATATCGGTTATAATGGTTTCAATTGGAAATGGACGAGCAGTTAAATACAGGAGGAACTAAATTGGTTAAACAACAAACACAAAATATTAAAGTGATCGCCTTAGGCGGTGCTGGGGAGATAGGAAAGAATATGTATGTCATCGAAGTGGATGAAGACATATTCGTTCTTGATGCCGGATTAATGTTTCCGGAAACCGAGATGCTCGGGATTGATGTCGTCATCCCTGACATCAGCTATTTAATCGAAAATAAAGAACGTGTTCAAGGGATTTTCCTGTCACATGGTCATGAAGACCATATTGGTGCATTGCCTTATATCATTGAGGATCTAGATGCCCCTGTGTATGGGACTCGTTTGACCATTGAATTGGCTAAAGCCAAAATTGAAGAAATCAAAGGAAGAGTAGATGTTGAATTTGAAGTAGTGGATTCCAATACAGCCCTTCGCTTTGCATCATCAAGAATCACATTCTTTAAAACGAATCACAGCATACCAGACTCTGTTGGTATATGCATTGACACGAAAGAGGGAGCAATCGTATATACAGGCGACTTCAAATTTGACCAAGCTGCTCAAGGTCATTATAAAGCGGAAGTAGGCAAGATGGCAGCCATAGGGGATGCTGGGGTCCTTTGCCTGCTTTCTGACAGCTCAGGTGCTGAAAAAGTCGGATTCACGCCTTCTGAATCATTGGTAGCTGCACAAATGTCAGATGAATTTTACAAGGCGAAAGGCCGTATTATCGTAGCCTGCTATGCTTCAAACGTTAATGGATTGCAGCAAGTGTTCAATGCGGCGCATGATAATCAAAAGAAAGTGGCTGTTGTCGGCAAGTCCATGCAAAAGGTACTTGATATTGCTCTTAACTTCAATTACTTAAAGCTAGCGGATGAAACGCTCATTCCAGTTGATCAGCTTGAGAACTACAATGATGATGAAGTGGTTATCCTAGCTGCAGGCCAGCAGGGTGAACCGTTTGAAGTTCTGCAGAAAATGGCCAAGCATGCACATAAGCAAGTGAACATTAAACAAGGCGACACAGTATTGCTGGCAGCTAATCCTTTATATGGCGGAGAGCTGCTTATGTCAAGAACAATCGACCTGTTGTTCCGTGCAGGAGCAATGGTGGTTGCCGGCAAGAACCGCATCCATGTTTCAGGACACGGCAGCCAAGAAGAGCTCAAAATGATGCTTAACTTAATGAGACCTAAATACTTCATTCCTATCCAGGGAGATTACAAAATGCTGATTGCCCACATGCGCATCGCTAAGTCCATTGGGTTCAAGCAGGAACAAATTCTCATTCCGGAGAACGGAGAAGTCATCTCTATTTCGAAGGAACAGATCGAAAGTTCCGGCAAAGTAACAAGCGGCAATGTTCTGATAGATGGGATTGGCGTTGGCGATGTTGGAAATATCGTCCTGCGTGACCGCCGTTTATTATCACAGGATGGAATCCTGATTGTCGTGGTTACTCTCAGCCGTTCTGATAAAAGTATTGTCGCAGGTCCTGAAATTATTTCTAGAGGATTTGTCTATGTCCGTGAATCAGAATCATTAATGGAGAAGTCCAACACGATCGTACGTGAAATCGTTCTTAAGAATACATCTAAAGATCACTTTGACTGGGCTGGAATGAAGCAGGAGATCCGCGATAACCTGCATTCATTCTTATTCGAAAAAACAAAACGCCGTCCAATGATTTTACCAATTATCATGGAAGTATAAAGAGAGCAAAGCTTTTAAGTCCTTAACAAGACAGGCAAAAAAACGATTCCGTTTTTTTGCCTGCTTTTTTTATTTTCGGTTATGAATAGGCTTAATCTGGATTCTATATCCTGCGGCGGAGTAAATCAGGCAAGGCAGAAAAAATTATAAAAAAAATCGAAAAAATTTTAAATAAAGCGGTTTCATTTTCTGAGGTGGGGGTAAACAATAAATGAAAGGAGGAAAGGAAAAAATAAAGAAGAGGCTTAACACCCTAGGCGACTCAATCATATAGTGTTTCGTTCCGATTAAGTAATTGCGAACAGTAATTGAGTAATACGAACGTAGGCTATATAGACTCCTGAATTGCCATTATTAGAAGATTGATTACATGAAGTGCATAGTGAATAGATGTAAATGGTGGATTGCAGACCTGAAGTAAAGTGAGATTCTTTGCAACAATCATAGCTCAATCGGGAGAAGATGGAAAGGCTGATTTGGCAGACAGATAAGAGGGATGTCATAAAAAGCCTGGATAGAATCAACCAAAAGCCTTTTATCGGATCTTCAACATAAAGGTGGCGCTATGGAATAACTCTTTACGCAAAGGCCAATCATTAAATATTACCGATCGAGCATATATTCCTGGCATAAAAGGGAGGAAAGATTATCCCGCATGTAACCAAGTCTTGGCAACAGGTATTGAATTGAGCAACCGAAAATTGAATATAGATGCAGTGTGTTAAATGTTTGAAAAGGTGTAAAGAAACCTTTAAATAAGCGGAACAAACACACTTCAGCTGAACGCAAGAACCAAAAGTGCCTAACTGAAGAAGTAATGAATTGTTTTAAATCAGCTGATGCATGGTTGAGTCACCTAAGGTGTTAAGAGAGAATCCCTTTTTCGGGGTTCTTTTTTGTTTCTCGGTTTGCGTCAGCGGGGCTTGGAAGCGTATGAATCCATCTAAATTGCCCATACTAATGGCAAGCGTTTGCTTGGATTTAGGAAGGGAGATTTTTTTGATATGGATAAAGCCGAAGAGGTACCGCGTGTGGAAAAGCCTGCAGATGATAAGGGTATTGCTTCAAGTGCCTTAATTGATAAGATTCAATCCTTGGGTCAAACAAATGTACCCCAATTGCCGAAGGATTCCAATATACATTGCTTGAATATTATTGGCCAGATAGAAGGGCATATGCAATTGCCGCCTCAAAACAAAACAACAAAATATGAGCATGTAATTCCGCAGCTGGTCGCCATTGAGCAGAATCCGGCAATAGAGGGCTTGCTGGTCATCCTTAATACGGTAGGCGGTGATGTCGAGGCCGGACTTGCCATTTCAGAGATGATTTCTACTCTATCTAAGCCAACCGTATCGATTGTCCTTGGGGGCGGACATAGCATTGGTGTGCCTATTGCCACAAGCTGTGATTATTCCTTTATCGCTGAATCAGCAACAATGACGATTCATCCAATTCGCCTGACAGGTCTTGTGATTGGTGTTCCACAATCATTTGAGTATTTAGATAAAATGCAGGATCGAGTAGTGAACTTTGTCGTTAAGCATTCAAGTATAGATGAAGAGACATTCAAGGATTTGATGTTTGCGCGGGGCAATTTAGCTCGGGATATTGGGACCAACGTTATTGGGGAGGATGCGGTTCGGACAGGCTTAATTAATGAAGTCGGGGGAATCGGAAGTGCCATTGCCAAATTAAATGAGTTAATTAAAGCAGGAAAAGAAGAGGAGGGTACGCCAATTCAATGACCTACTATACGCTTGTTCCAGAAGAATGGCTGACGATGGACTTGATGAATCAAGAATATCACTCTGTCTTTAACAAAAATGGGGTTCCTTTTCTAGGAGAGAGATTATCAGATGGAACGATACGGGTACAGCGAATCATAAGTACGGAACCGAATGATTATTTATCCACTTCTCTGTCGCCCGGCAATATAATTTATAATCCGGAATAAAGAGTTTTGGCATGGCAAATATGCTATAATAAAGGAAATAGGGACAGGCAGCCGAAGGCCAGGCTGCTTTCTTTGTTTTCCTCTCTCGGTCTTTTTGCTGGGTATCCAGCAGCTGCATACATATACAAAAGGTCTAATATGAAAAGGCTAATATTGAAAGAAAAACGGGTGGTTAAATGGCTAAAAATAAACGAAAACCTCGGTCAAAGAAAAAAGACCAGATCAAGTCTACGTTAAAATACGAAATATCAGGACTTGCTTTATTCGGATTTGCAGCGATTGCCATGGCCAGACTTGGAGCTGTTGGGATGTCATTTGTCATTTTAGCACGCTTCTTCATGGGAGAATGGTACATATTATTATTATTGGGACTCATGGTATTCAGTATATATTTGATGTATAAACGCGAGATTCCATTCTTTTTTAAAAGGCAGCTTGTCGGAATTTATTTAATTGTTTTGGCTATTCTTTTGTATCATCATACCATTTTGTTTGAGCACTTAGCTTCGTACGCTAACGATGCCCTGCGTCCAAGTGTGATCCTGAATACGTGGGAGCTTTTTTGGATGGAGGTCAATGGGACGGCCAGTACAACGGATTTGGGAGGCGGAATGATTGGTGCCTTTCTCTATGCAGCCTTTCATTTTCTCTTTGCTGACGCAGGAAGCAAATTCATTGCCTTCCTGTTTGTTGTGGGCGGAATCATTCTCATTACCGGCAGGGGATTGATGGATTCGACTGGAAAGGTCTTTTCTTCCATCGGCCGCTTTTTCAAGAAACAGTGGCTTGCCTTTGTGGAAGATTTCCGTCAGTCAAAGACAACTAGGAAAAAGGCGGACAAATCCACGAAGAATTCTAAACCAGCCATTAAAGACATGGAGATTGATATTTCTGATACAGCAGGTTCTGAGGAGGAAGGGATCGTTGAGGAGAGAATTATATCAAATTTCGCAGACCGGGCTTATCAAGAAACAGATGTACCGATTGATGCCGTTCCAAAGGCAGATACTGTGAAGTCTACTGAAGAGTTAACCTCTGAGAAGGAAGAGCCTATGACCTTTATGGAAGTGGAGAATGTCGATTACCAGCTTCCAAAGCTTACCTTGCTGAAATCGCCGAAAAAGGCAGACCAGAGCGGAGAATATGAGCTCATTCATACGAATGCCGAAAAACTAGAGAGCACATTTAAGAGTTTCGGGGTAAAGGCGAGGGTGACACAAGTCCACCTTGGTCCTGCAGTGACTAAATATGAGGTACATCCCGATGTAGGGGTAAAGGTATCAAAGATTGTATCATTGGCAGATGATCTCGCGCTCGCACTTGCTGCAAAGGATATTCGAATAGAAGCACCGATACCTGGGAAATCAGCCATCGGGATTGAGGTTCCTAATTCAGATGTCGCGGTCGTTTCTTTACGCGAGGTCCTTGAAGTGCAGCCGTCTGAGAAAAGCGGCTCAAAGCTGCTTATTGCTCTAGGCAGAGATATTTCGGGAGAGGCCGTATCAGCTGAATTGAACAAAATGCCCCATTTGCTTGTTGCAGGCGCAACAGGGAGCGGGAAGAGTGTATGCATCAATGGCATTATTACGAGCGTATTAATGCGAGCCAAACCGCATGAGGTCAAAATGATGATGATTGATCCGAAAATGGTGGAATTAAATGTGTACAATGGCATCCCGCATTTATTGGCTCCTGTCGTAACTGACCCTCATAAAGCGGCGCAAGCTTTGAAGAAGGTTGTCAGTGAAATGGAACGACGCTATGAATTATTTTCTCACTCAGGAACGAGAAATATTGAAGGGTATAATGATTTAATTACACGCCAAAACCTGGAAGAGGGCGAGAAAAATCCTCTCCTTCCTTATATTATTGTCATTGTCGATGAGTTAGCAGACTTAATGATGGTCGCCTCCAATGAGGTAGAGGATGCGATCACCCGTCTTGCCCAAATGGCCAGGGCTGCCGGCATTCATTTAATCATTGCGACTCAGCGTCCGTCAGTGGATGTCATCACTGGTGTTATTAAGGCGAATATTCCATCAAGGATTGCCTTCAGTGTATCTTCGCAAATCGATTCAAGAACCATTCTGGATATGGGCGGCGCGGAGAAGCTGCTTGGCCGAGGCGACATGCTATTCCTTCCTGTTGGTGCATCTAAGCCAATTCGTGTCCAAGGCGCGTTCCTCTCAGACCAAGAGGTGGAGGATGTTGTTGATTTTGTTATTTCCCAGCAGAAAGCGCAGTATCAGGAGAATATGATTCCAGAAGAAATCCCTGAGCCAACCAAGGAGGCCACGACAGACGAGCTGTATGATGAAGCTGTGCGCTTAATCGCCGATATGCAAACTGCATCTGTGTCCTTGCTGCAGCGCCGTTTTAGAATCGGCTATACACGTGCAGCAAGACTGATTGATGAAATGGAAGTGCGCGGAGTCGTCGGTCCCTATGAAGGCAGCAAGCCGCGTGCCGTTTTGGTGCCGAAGGATTTTGATCAGGCAAGTAATTCATGACGAATAATAAGATAAGCGGGCTATCTCAAAAGTCACTAACCTGTGGCTTTTGGGATGGCCCTTTTTTCATCTATTTATGGAGGATATACTTGCTGGTCCACTCTATGCGGTTCTGGCGTCTGATATGTGTAGGAAAATGTTATACAATTATAAAAATTTATCGAATTAATATTGTATAAGATTTTATATAAATGCTTATTTTAGTTTTTTTGTATGTCTTAAAAGATTTTTTAGTATAACATTTTTTTGCTGAAACATATTTATTTTTTATGTCATCCATGATAAATTATGATAGTTAGTAGACTGTTTATGAATGTGGTTGAGGAAATATCTGTTGCGGGAGAGGTTTGTAATATGTGGCAGATGTTGTGATGTGAAGTTTAGTGTTTTTTTAGAAGTGAAAGAAAGAGTTTTTGAATGCTTCAAAAATAGGCAAATCATACATACATGAATTCCCTTTGGAATCAAATAGGGGATGAATAGCAATAAACAAAAGCAATCCTCCATTCTTGTCTGTACAATCTGCAGCCGCTTCTTTTCGCTGAAAGAAGAACAGATTTTATCACCATTGTGCTAGGTGAATAATCAAACATATTTCTTAATCATAAAAGGCTAAGAAATAGCTCATATTAAAAAGGCTACTGACTAGATTATATTGGAGGTTAATGCATTGAAGAAAAGAAAATTTGGGCTCGCCCTATCGCTTGTTTTAGCGGCAAGCACCATAATGGGTGCATGCGGTAATTCTGATGACAACAGCAAAGGTGGCAGTGATAAGGATAACTTCACTGTCGCAATGGTCCCTGATACTGGAGGGATTGATGATAAATCATTCAACCAGTCTGCCTGGGAAGGCTTGCAGGCTTTCGGTAAAGAAAATGGATTAGAAAAAGGCAAGGATGGGATTAACTATCTGCAATCTGAATCTGATGCCGATTACACGACAAACTTAAACCAACTCGTCCGTCAAAAATTTGATCTTGTTTATGGTGTCGGCTTCACAATGGAAGAAGCGATTAAAGAAGTAGCAAATCAAAACCCTGAAACAAAATTTGCTATCATTGATGCCGTCGTTGAGGCGGATAATGTTGCGAGTATCATGTTTAAGGAAAATGAAGGATCTTTCCTGGTTGGTGTAATTGCTGGAATGCAATCTAAATCCAATAAAGTTGGATTTGTAGGCGGTATGGAAAATGAACTAATTAAAAAATTCGAAACTGGTTTCATTGCTGGCGTTAAAACGGTAAACCCTAATGCCGACGTACAAGTTAAATACACTGGAAGCTTCAGTGATGCTTCCCTTGGTAAAGCTACAGCAGAGGCTATGTACAAATCAGGCATTGATGTTATATACCATGCGGCAGGAAATAGTGGTAACGGAATATTTACTGAGGCGAAAAATATTAAGAAAAATAACCCTAAAAAAGATGTTTGGGTAATTGGTGTTGATAAAGACCAAGCTAATGAAGGTGAAATCTCTGGAACAGATATGAACGTCACATTAACCTCTATGGTTAAACGGGTGGATATGGCTGTTCAACAAGTGTCAGCTGATGCGAAGGATGGCAAATTCCCGGGCGGAAAAACGGTTGAGTTCGGCCTTAAAGAAGACGGTGTTGACATTGCACCTACAACCGACAATTTAACAGACGATATGATTAATGCAGTGAATGAGTACAAAGAAAAAATTAAGAATGGTGAAATTAAAGTTCCTTCTACTCAAGAAGAACTAGATGCATTCATGAAATAAGGTACCGTTTGGCAAAGATAAACCGGGGATGGATGGCAGACAAACCTTGCTTTTTAAGGGTTTGTCTGCTTTTTATGTTGAAAATACCTAAGTGGGTCCATGAGAAAAGAATGGACTATCATTCATTTAGGTGTCTAATCGCAGTAATAGTATGAATCGTTCTTTTTTCAATGGATGTATGCGGAATGAAGGCAAATGGATAAAACAAAAATAGTAAATAGTTATTTTGATATATAATTAATCAACCAAACTAGTATTTCATGAAGCGCATTATTATGCTTATTCGGGAGTTCAGGAGATGGCCACTTGGAGATGCATGGGGATTCTTTAATCTATTGGAGTGAATAGGATAACCAATATTTCATGAAAACACTTTCAATAGGTTACACTAAATGTAATAGATAGAAAATTTAAAAAATATAATCTTTTCTATTTGCCGAAAGTCTCTTTGTTGAAAAAACATTGATATTACGCGGTTTGTAGAATTATTTAGCTTGGAAATAGATGATTCGACAAGTGTGTCTTATTTATATTTTAGGCAAACCTATTTATTTCTCACAAAATCCATGATAAATTATGATTGGATAGTAGATTTGTACCTTTTAAATGAGCAGGAAATATATAACTGGGGGAAATAACATGTCTATTAAACAGGACAACCGGCAGCTGTATCTGCAGGTAATCGACAAGATTAGACAAGATATTGCATCGGGTGTCTATATGGAACATGAAAAGCTGCCTTCAGAGTTTGCTTGGGCCAAAAAACTTGGTGTTAGCCGAGCCACTTTGAGAGAAGCCCTTCGAGTCCTTGAAGAAGATAAGGTGATCATACGCAGGCACGGTGTGGGCACTTTCGTGAATGCAACACCATTATTTACCTCAGGGATCGAACAGCTTAATAGTGTTACTGACATGATTCGTGAAGCGAATATGACCCCAGGAACCATATTTCTTTCTTCATCCACTGAGGGTGCAACGGAAGAAGATATGAAAAGGTTCAACTGTAGGGAAGACGAGGAGTTTCTAGTAATAGAACGGGTCAGGACAGCAAATGGGGATCCAGTTGTTTTTTGCCAAGATAAAATCCCTGTGAGTGTGCTATCTAATGAGGTATTCTTTCAAAAAGAATCCTTGCTGGCCTTGCTGGAAGAGAAGGCAAATGTACAAATTACATATGCGGTGGCTGATATTGAACCTATCGGCTACGACGATAAGGTATCACCTCTATTGAATTGCAGTCCGGAAACCGCACTCTTGTTATTGAAACAAACTCATTTCGACAGTCAGGACAAACCATATCTCCACTCTGCCAACTTTTTTAGATCTGATAAGTTTCATTTCCATATTCTGCGTAAGAGAATATGAAGAGGCTTATACTAAAAAACTACTACCCAAAAAAATAGTAGGGGGTTAAGAACTTGAAGAAACGCAAATTTGGATTGGCGCTGTCTCTCGTATTGGCTGCAGGAACTATCCTTGGCGCTTGTGGAAACAATGACGATAGCAGTAATGAAGGTGATTCAGAGAAAGATAATTTCACCGTCGCAATGGTCACGGATACTGGTGGCGTTGATGACAAATCGTTTAACCAATCAGCGTGGGAAGGTTTGCAAGCTTTCGGTAAAGAGAATGGATTGGAAAAAGGTAAGGACGGATACAACTACCTGCAATCTGAATCAGATGCTGACTATACGACAAACCTAAACCAATTGGTTCGTCAAAATTATGATTTGATCTACGGTATTGGTTTCTTGCTGGAAAGTGCGGTTAAAGAAGCTGCAGAACAAAATCCAGACAGTCAATTTGGAATCGTAGATTCAGTAGTTGATGCTGATAACGTGGCGAGCATTACTTTCAAAGAGCATGAAGGTTCTTTCCTTGTTGGTGTGATTGCTGGTATGCAAACAAAATCTAATAAAATTGGATTTGTTGGCGGAGTGGAAAGTGAACTTATTAAGAAATTCGAAATTGGTTTCAGAGCAGGTGTTAAATCTGTAAAACCTGAAGCAGACGTACAAGTGAAATACACTGGAAGCTTCAGTGATGCTTCCCTTGGTAAAGCAACTGCAGAAGCTATGTACAAATCAGGCATCGACGTCATTTACCACGCTGCTGGCGCAACTGGTAATGGTGTCTTTACAGAAGCGAAAAACATCAAGAAAAATGATCCAGACAAAGAAGTATGGGTAATCGGTGTGGATAAAGACCAAGCACCTGAAGGCGTTATCGATGGAACTGACATGAACGTTACATTGACTTCAATGGTTAAACGTGTTGACCTTGCAGTTCAGCAAGTAGCTAAAGATGCAAAAGAAGGTAACTTCCCTGGCGGTGAAGTCGTTGAATTTGGTCTTGATGCTGATGGGGTAGATATCGCTCCTACAACAGACAATTTATCGGAAGATATGATCAAATCTGTTGACGAATATAAAGAAAAAATCAAGAATGGTGAAATCAAAGTTCCGGCAACAGATAAAGAACTTGATGAATTCTTAAAATAATATGGCAAATGTTGAAGGGATAAGGGCATATTCATCCTTATCCCTCTTCAATAGCCTTGCATATGACTGTCTGACATCAGACCTCTAAGGAAAAATGGCAAAGGAAAGGTAGCGCAAGGAAGGGATGGGTTGCTTTTCTTTTGCCATCTTACTTATGAATCTTCATGGAATATAAAAGGAGTGAATATCCGTGGACTACGTTATTGAGATGTTAAACATCCGTAAAGAGTTCCCAGGCATAGTGGCGAATGACAATATAACCCTGCAAGTGAAACAAGGGGAAATTCATGCGTTGCTAGGAGAAAATGGTGCCGGAAAATCGACATTAATGAATGTTTTGTTCGGCTTGTACCAACCCGAAAAGGGTCAAATTAAAGTAAACGGTGAAGAGGTGAAAATCACTAGCCCGAATATCGCTAATGATTTGGGGATTGGGATGGTCCATCAGCACTTTATGCTGGTAGATACCTTCACGGTTACTGAAAACATTATCCTGGGCAAGGAGCCTACCAAGGGTGGAAAGATTGACTTGAAAGAGGCTTCTAGAGAAGTCCGAGAGCTTTCCGAGCGTTACGGATTGAAAATTGATCCAGATGCTAAAATCTCTGAAATATCGGTTGGAATGCAGCAAAGGGTAGAAATATTAAAAACACTATACCGCGGCGCAGAAATCCTGATTTTCGATGAGCCTACAGCTGTATTAACTCCTCAAGAAATCAAAGAATTGATTCAAATCATGAAGAATTTAATTTCAGAGGGAAAATCCATTATTCTTATCACTCACAAGCTAAAAGAGATTATGGAAGTATGTGACCGTTGTACGGTTATTCGTAAAGGAAAAGGGATTGGAACCGTCAATGTCAGTGAAACAAACCCGAATGAATTAGCAAGTCTCATGGTTGGCCGAGAGGTTGTATTCACGACAGTGAAGAAAGATGCAAAACCAGCTGGTGATGTGCTGAAAATCAGTGATCTAGTTGTGAAAGATTCACGCGGAGTCGAGGCGATTAGAGGATTAAACCTGTCTGTCAGGGCAGGAGAAATTGTCGGTATTGCCGGAGTTGACGGAAATGGTCAGACTGAATTGATTGAAGCCATTACTGGTCTTCGCAAAAGCGAATCTGGCAGCATCCAGTTGAATGGCAACGAATTGATCAATAAAAAGCCGAGAAAGATTACTGAAAGCGGTCTTGGTCATATCCCTCAGGACCGTCATAAGCACGGACTTGTTCTTGACTATTCCATTGGCGAAAATATGGTGCTCCAAACCTATTATAAAGAGCCTTTTTCAAAAAACGGTATTTTAAAGTTCAAAAATATATTTGATAAAGCTAGAAAGCTTATTGAAGAGTTTGATGTCCGTACTCCAAGTGAGTATACACCTGCGCGTGCCTTATCAGGAGGGAACCAGCAAAAAGCCATCATTGCTAGGGAAATCGATCGAAATCCAGATTTGTTAATTGCGGCGCAGCCGACACGCGGACTTGATGTCGGGGCAATTGAATTCATCCATAAGCGCTTAATTGAACAGCGGGATCAAGGACGAGGAGTCTTATTGATTTCATTCGAATTGGATGAAATCTTGAATGTCAGTGATCGCATCGCCGTCATTTATGAGGGAGCTATCGTTGCGGTTGTAGACCCTAAGAAGACAACAGAACAAGAATTAGGTCTTCTAATGGCAGGAAGTAAAGTGAAGGAAGCGGGGCAGGATACAAATGTATAAACGGCTATCAAATATACTAATCCCTGTAATCGCGGTAATTTTGGGCCTTATTGCAGGTGCTATTGTTATGTTAGCAAGCGGTTATAGCCCAGTTGATGGATATATCGCATTATGGGAAGGCATATTCAGTGACACATATTTCATAGGAGAAACTATTCGCCAAGTAACACCTTATATTCTAGCCGGTTTAGCCGTAGCGTTTGCTTTTAGAACAGGTTTATTCAATATCGGTGTTGAGGGGCAATTCTTGATGGGGTGGCTGGCCTCCGTATGGATCGGAACATTATTCACTGATCTTCCAAGGCTTATCCATCTTCCGCTAGCTGTATTGGCAGCGGCGGTTGCCGGTGCGCTATGGGCTTTCATCCCAGGATTGCTGAAAGCAAAATTCCGTGTTCATGAGGTTATCACAACCATCATGATGAACTATATCTCATTACATGTCGTCAACTACATTATTTCGAATGTATTGACTGACCGATCTGATAAGACAGAAACCATCGCCGCATCTGCTACATTGCGCTCAGACTTTTTCGCAGCGTTGACTGATAACTCGCGCTTGCACTGGGGATTTGCCATCGCGATTGCTGGGGCAATCATTATGTGGTTCCTATTAGAGAAGACAACAAAAGGCTATGAGTTGAAGGCAGTTGGTTTCAATCAGCACGCTTCAGAATACGCAGGAATCAGTGTAAATAAAAACATCATTTATGCCATGCTGATCTCCGGTGCTTTTGCCGGTCTTGCCGGTGCTATGGAGGGGCTTGGAACATTCGGCTACATTGGTGTTAAGGGAGCTCATACAGGCGTAGGTTTTGATGGAATCGCCGTTGCTCTGCTAGGTGCTAACACAGCTATTGGTGTTGTGCTTGCCGCCTTATTATTTGGAGGATTGAAGTACGGCTCCTTGAATATGCCGCTTGAGACAGGCATTCCAACAGAAATTATCGATGTCGTCATCGCGTTGATTATTTTCTTCGTAGCTTCTAGCTACATCATTCGTGTATTTATCAGTAAGATTAGCAAGAAAAAGGGGGTGGAATAAGTGAGTTTTGTAGAGATTTTAGCGATACTTGTTCCGTCTACACTTGTCTATGCGGCTCCGCTTATTCTTACCGCTCTCGGCGGCGTGTTTTCTGAACGATCTGGGGTAGTTAACATCGGTTTGGAAGGTATGATGATTGTCGGTGCATTTACAAGTATTGTATTTAACTTATCATTCTCTGATTCTTTAGGAGAATGGACACCGTGGGTTTCCTTGGTTGTTGCGATGGTCGTAGCAGGTATTTTCTCCTTGCTCCATGCCGTTGCATCCATCACATTCCGTGCCGACCAAACTGTCAGTGGTGTAGCCATTAATATGCTGGCACTTGGAGCTTGCTTATTCCTCGTGAAATTAATTTACGGTGCAGGACAAACGGATAAAATTGCACAGCCTTTTTATAAAGAAGATATTCCAGTGCTAAGCGATATTCCAGTTCTTGGGGATATTCTTTTCTCGGATGTATACTATACCTCCATTCTTGCAATTTTAATCTCGGTTTTAGTTTGGTACGTCATTTATAAAACGCCTTTCGGACTTCGTCTTCGCTCTGTCGGGGAGCATCCGATGGCGGCAGATACAATGGGTGTCAATGTTAATCGGATGAGATATATCGGGGTTTTCCTAAGCGGTATTTTAGGCGGCTTGGGCGGAGCGGTTTATGCGTCAACGATTGCCCTTGACTTCAACCATGCAACAATCGCAGGCCAAGGTTTCATGGCGCTTGCGGCAATGATCTTTGGTAAATGGCATCCAATCGGTGCGATGGGTGCAGCATTATTCTTCGGATTTGCGCAATGTTTAAGTATCGTAAGCTCCATGCTTCCGTTCTTCAGCGAGATTCCGAACGTATACTTGCTTATCCTTCCATATGTGTTAACCATTCTTGCCCTTACGGGATTTATCGGCCGTGCAGATGCGCCAAAAGCGTCAGGTCAGCCATATATCAAAGGGAAAAGATAAATTGTATTTTAAAAAGCAGGCAAAGAGAGATGTCATCCGTCTCCTTT
Source organism: Pradoshia eiseniae (assembly GCF_002946355.1). Classification (NCBI taxonomy): domain Bacteria; kingdom Bacillati; phylum Bacillota; class Bacilli; order Caryophanales; family Bacillaceae; genus Pradoshia; species Pradoshia eiseniae. The sequence continues at coordinate 206,145 of NZ_PKOZ01000003.1, read as the reverse complement.
GCCTGCTTTTTTTATGGAAACAGCCAATCGGTGATTGTAATCAGCTCTTTGCTAACATAGGAATTAGTAAGCAGTCAGATTGCTGTCTCTTGCTTTATTTTTGCTAAACCATGTATATTCAATCTAAAGGTTTAAAAATATTCACCAAGACGAACAATAGAAATAATTTCAGGGAAGATAAATTCCATTAGGGAGGTCATTGTATGGCCGTTGTAAAAGAAAGGATTATTAAGCATCAGGGTGTAACCGTTCACATTGTGCCTACGAGCAAATATAAGACCAATACATTAGTCTGGAAAATGAAGGCGCCGCTAAAAGAAGAAACCGTCACCCTTAGGGCGCTTTTGCCGAGCGTGCTGCAAAGCAATACAGAAAAATACTCTACTTCTACGTCCTTCCGCAACCATCTTGATGGCTTATATGGAGCAAGTCTTTTTGCGGATGTAGGCAAAAAAGGCGAGTACCACATTATGAGCTTTCAAATGGAAATGGTCAATGAGAAGTATTTAACGAATAGGGAGCCTTTGCTTGAGAAGGCATTTGAGCTTTTATCTGAGGTACTGACAAAGCCTAATGCCAAAGAAGGCCAGTTTGATCCAAGCACGGTTGCAAAGGAAAAGAGAGCGCTTAAACAAAGGCTTGAATCGATCTATGACGATAAAATGCGCTATTCCTCCATGCGCTTGACGCAAGAGATGTGCGTGGAAGAGAATTACCGGCTTGATGCAAGCGGGATCGCTGACCGGATAGAAGAAATCACGCCAGAATCATTATATGCTTATTATGAGCGCGCATTTATGGAAGATGAATTGGATTTGTATGTAATCGGTGATATCGCTGAGGAGGAAGTGGCCGAAATGGCCAATCGCTATTTCCAATTCAGTGAAAGAAAACCTGAGCATGTCTCATACATAAACCATCAAGTACAGGAAGCGAAGGAGCTTCAAGAAATTCAAGATATTAAGCAGGGAAAATTAAATATAGGCTATCGTACAAATATCACGTATCGTGATCCGGATTATTTCGCCTTGCAAATGTTTAATGGCATCTTCGGGGCATTCTCTCACTCTAAGCTGTTTATCAATGTCCGCGAGAAAGCGAGTCTCGCTTATTACGCTGCATCCAGGCTTGAAAGCCATAAAGGTCTCCTGATGGTTATGTCAGGGATTGATAATAGGAATTATGAGCAGGCTGTTACCATTATCAAAGAACAGATGGAAGCAATGAAAAGCGGTGATTTCTCTGAACAGGAGATTATTCAAACGAAAGCCATCATAAAGAATCAGTTGCTCGAAACCATTGATACATCACGCGGGCTGACAGAGGTCCTATATCATAATGTTGTGGCAACAATGGATATTAGCCTTGATGAATGGCTGGCTCGGATTGACCAAGTGACTAGAGAGGAAATCATCGCTTGCGGGGAAAAGATTGCCCTTGATACAATTTACTTCCTTCATGGAACGGAGGTGGCTGAATAATGGAAAAGCAGACATTTGAACAGCTTCAGGAAGAGCTGTATGTTGAACAGATGGAAAATGGCTTGTCGGTCTATATTTTGCCAAAGCCTGGTTTTAATAAGACGTATGCTACTTTCACGACGAAGTACGGCTCGATTGATAATCACTTCAAGGAGCCAGGGGAGCAAGAGTTTTCACAAGTGCCAGACGGCATAGCTCATTTTCTTGAACATAAGCTGTTTGAGAAAGAGGCTGGAGATGTTTTTCAGCAATTCAGCCGTCAAGGAGCCGCTGCCAATGCGTTTACATCATTTACGCGAACAGCCTATTTATTTTCAAGCACCTCTGATGTAGAAAAGAATCTGGAGACATTGATTGATTTTGTGCAGGAGCCCTATTTTTCTGACCAAAGTGTTGAAAAGGAGAAAGGAATCATCGGGCAGGAGATCATGATGTATGATGATAACGCTGATTGGAGATTGTATTTTGGCATCATCGAAAATTTATACCATCACCATCCTGTTAAAATCGATATAGCGGGAACGGTGGAATCCATTTCAGGCATTACAAAAGAACTCCTGTATAAATGCTATAATACTTTCTACCATCCGAGCAATATGCTTCTTTTCATTACTGGACCGGAAGACCCGGAAAAAATCATGAAGCTCGTTCGGGATAATCAGGCGAAGAAGAAGTTTGAGAAACGTGAGGAGATAAGCCGCAAATTTGAGGCAGAGCCATCATCAGCAGCCATAAAGAATCGCTCCATCCAAATGCATGTCCAAACCCCGAAATGTGTGGTTGGCATAAAAGCGGCTGACACTGAACTCGAAGGAATGGAGATGCTTAAGCGCGAGCTTGCAATCGGTCTGTTCTTGGAGTGCACCTTTGGCAAGAGCTCGGAGTATTATGAGAATCTTTTTGATTCCGGAATGATCGATAATTCCTTCTTTTATGATTATACACAGGAATATGGATTTGGTTTTGGTATGATTGGCGGTGATACAAGGGAGCCGGACCAACTAGCCCAAAAAGTTAAGTCCATCCTCTTTGAGGTGAAAGAAGGCGGATTCTTAACAGAAGAAAAGCTGGATGCTGTAAGGAAAAAACGAATCGGTGCCTTTCTTCGGTCATTGAACTCGCTCGAATCAATCGCCAACCAATTTACACGCTATGCGTTCAATCAAATGGAACTGTTTGATGTTGTTGCTGTTCTAGAGGAAATGACATTAGCAGAAGTAAGAGATGCTGTAAACGGTTTGATTGAAGAAGAGCGCCTCTCTGTGTTTCAGGTTTTACCTTCATAAGAACGAAGAACTGTCCTATAAGCTTGATTGTCTATCAGCTTGGGGACAGTTTTTTTATGAAATGAATCTAGAAATAAATGGCCAAATAAGATTGATGGTTTTCCTTTTGTCCGCCAAGCTTTATAATGAAAAGGATTGTAGTGTTCACCATTTAAGGAGTTTGTTGAAATGTCAGAAAAATTTGCGCTCATTACTGGTGCGAGCGGAGGGATTGGTCGTGAAATTTCTCGGCGGCTAGCATCAGAGGGCTGGAATCTTTATTTGCACTATCATCGAAATGAAGCGGGTATTAAGGAGCTTGCAAAGGAACTTGAAGTATTTCCTATCGAGATAAAACTGATTCAGGCGGACTTAAGTGCACAAGATGGCCATTTAGCCATCCTTGAGCGGGTCTCGGAGCTGGATGCGATTATCCTAAACAGCGGTGATAGCTTTTTTGGTCTTTTAACCGATATGTCAGATGAAGAGGCAAGGCGAATGATTACTCTTCATGTAACGGCCCCATTCTTGTTAGCTAAAGGCTTGGTTGGCAAGCTGATTAATAAGCGGGCTGGAAATATTATTGCCGTCACATCGATCTGGGGTGAAATCGGGGCATCGTGTGAGGTGCTCTACTCCATGGTTAAGGGCGGGCAAAATACGTTTGTAAAGGCACTGGCAAAAGAGCTGGCGCCATCAGGGATACGCGTGAACGCTGTGTCACCAGGTGCCATTTCCACACCAATGCTTAGGTCATTTAATGAGGATGATTTACATGATTTAGCCGAAGAGATTCCAATGGGAAGGCTTGGGCGTCCTGATGAGATAGCAGGCGTCATTTCCTTTTTACTATCAGAGGATGCAGCATATATGACAGGGCAGATCCTCTCTGTTAACGGCGGATGGAGCACGGCATAGGTCGGCCGATTGATATTTTTACTTTTCAGTCCACTGGAAATCAGATATGATAAGACTTAAGGAAAATATTGAAGGAATTTGTCAAATGGTTTTTCCTATGGAGGGGACGCAATGGAGAAAAAGGAATGGTATTTTGAGTATGAAATTCAAATTAACCGTCCCGGACTGCTAGGGGATATTTCGTCATTGTTAGGGATGCTTTCCATTAATATCGTGACCATCAACGGTGTTGATGAAGGACGGAGGGGCATGCTCCTTCTAGCGAAAGATCATCGCCAAATTGAGCGGCTCGAATCAATTTTATATACAATGGATACGATAAAAGTAACCAAACTAAGAGAACCGAAACTGAGAGACCGATTAGCTGTCAGGCATGGCCGTTACATACAACGTGATGCGGATGATCGCAAGACCTTTCGTTTTGAAAGGGAAGATTTAGGGCTGCTTGTCGATTTCATGGCAGAGCTCTTTAAGCAGGAAGGCCATAAATTAATTGGCATAAGGGGAATGCCGCGTGTCGGGAAGACCGAATCGATTGTAGCTGCGAGTGTGTGTGCGAACAAGCGTTGGCTATTTGTTTCATCGACCCTTTTAAAACAGACTGTCCGCAATCAATTGATCGAGGATGAATACAATGAGAATAATTTATTTATCCTTGATGGAATCGTATCGACCAGAAGGGCCAATGAAAAACATTGGCAGCTGGTACGTGAGCTCATGAGGCTTGATGCAATAAAAGTTATTGAACACCCGGATATCTTTGTGCAAAATTCTGAGTATACGATGAATGATTTTGATTATATTATCGAACTCCGAAACGAGCCTAATGAGGTAATTACCTATGAGACGGTAGATAACCAGTTTTTTGGCGAATCAGAATTTGGTTCGTTTGAATTTTAATTGATTTTAGTGAGTAGAAGGTGTTTAAATGACTGAACTAGGAAGAATATTAAAAGAAGCCCGTGAAGCTAAAGGGCTATCTTTGGATGATTTGCAGCAAATCACCAAAATACAAAAACGCTATTTAATCGGAATTGAAGAGGGAAACTACGATATGATGCCGGGCAAGTTTTATGTCCGTGCCTTCATTAAGCAATATGCGGAAGCTGTTGGTCTGGATGCAGAGCAATTATTCGCTGAACATCAAACCGATATTCCCGCCCCTGTTCAGCAGGAAGAGGTCCCGAAAAATCTTTCTCGCGTGCAATCACGGAAATCTATTGCTGTTCAAGGCTCCAAATGGGCTGACCTGCTGCCTAAGATTCTGATTGCTGTCGTCCTTGTCGCTATGGCCGCAGTCATTTATTATTTTGTGGCAAAAGCGATCAGTAACAATGATGATGCCGGAACAACGAATGAAAGCAACCAGCAGGTTCAGGTAGAAGAAGGGGAGAATAATGCCTCTGATACCGAAGAGGATGCCTCTGAAGAGACTAAAGAAGATGAATCGGCTCAGGAAGAAGATAAAGCAGACACTGAGGAAAAACCGAAAGAGGAAGAACCGTCTGCGGGTGAGCTGAAGCTGGCTTCTTCAAGCGGCAATTCATCCACATATGAATTATCGAAAGCAGATGAGTTTAAGGTGGCCATCAAATCAACGGGCCAGACATGGGTAACTGTGAAAGATTCCAATGGAAAATCTTTGTTCAATAATATGATTACAGCAGATAATCCTCAGGAATTTGATCAAACCGAAGACACACAAATCACTATGAATATTGGTCGTTCCACAGATGCGGAAGTATTTGTTAATGGTGAGAAAATCGAGTATGCATCAGATTCTATTGTTCAAAATATTACCATTAAGTACACGAAGGAATAATCGCGGGAGGTCATCAATGGTGATGGCCTTCTCATCTTTCCTTATACATATAGGCAGTCTTAATGCCATGAAAATAAAAAGTAAAGCGAGGAACATCTAGTGAATTTACCAAATAAAATTACCGTTTCAAGAATTTGCATGATTCCGGTGTTTATCATCATAATGATGCTTGATTGGGGTGTATGGGTTATCAATGGAGTAGAGCTACCTATCGCCCATTTCGTCGGCGCCTTGATTTTTATCATCGCATCAACGACAGACTGGGTGGACGGCTACTATGCAAGAAAGCATAATCTTGTCACTAACCTGGGGAAATTCCTCGATCCGTTAGCGGACAAGCTGCTCGTTTCTGCAGCCTTGATTGTTCTTGTAGATTTGGATGCTGCTCCTGCATGGATTGTTATCTTAATTATCAGCCGGGAATTTGCGGTGACTGGACTCCGTTTAATTTTGGCAGGCGGCGGGGAAGTTGTTGCGGCAAATCAATTGGGCAAGATTAAAACATGGACGCAAATCATTGCTATTTCGGCACTTCTGCTTCATAATCTCCCATTTGAGTGGATTTCCTTCCCATTTGCGGATTTTGCCTTATATGTGGCTTTATTCTTTACACTTTGGTCTGGCTGGGATTACTTCGCCAAAAATAAGCACGCGTTTTCAAATTCAAAATAAGGGTATCATTCACATATAGTTCCGTGAATGGAAGGTGAGTGGAATGAATGCTGAAATTATTGGAGTCGGCTCCGAATTGCTGCTTGGCCAGATTGCCAATACAAATGCGCAGTTTATCTCGAAGGGTTTAGCTGAGATCGGCGTGAATGTCTATTACCACACCGTGGTGGGAGATAATCAGGACCGGCTTAGACAAGCGATTGAGACTGCGGAGAAACGAGCTGACCTGATTATTTATACGGGCGGTCTTGGTCCAACAAAGGATGATTTGACGAAAGAGACAGTTGCTGAATACATAGGGAAGACGCTGATTACTGACCATAAGTCAATGGCAAACATCGAGGACTACTTCGAAAAAATCAGCCGTAAGATGACTGAAAATAACCGTAAGCAAGCTTTGGTGATTGAAGGGGCAGAAGTATTTCCAAATCATCATGGTATGGCTCCGGGAATGGCTGTTTCTCACGGAGAGCATATTCATGTTCTTCTCCCTGGCCCGCCAAGTGAAATGCAGCCGATGTACAAAGATTACTTGGAGCCTTTCTTATTGAAGGACATGGGAACAAGAGAGCGGATTGAGTCAAGGATTCTACGCTTTTTCGGCATAGGAGAGTCGCAGCTGGAAACGGATATTGAAGACATACTGGATGCGCAGACAAACCCGACAATTGCTCCTTTGGCAGCGAACGGGGAGGTTACCCTCCGGATTACGGCTAAGCATGAAACGTCAGCAGGTGCCGAGGAAATGATCAGAAAGGCAGAGGAACAGATCCTAAGCCGTGTAGGAGATTATTTCTACGGATACAATGATACGACACTCATGAAAGAAGCAATCGCGCTCTTGAAAGAACGAAAGTGGACCATTTCTGCGGCAGAAAGTCTAACAGGCGGTATGTTCCAAGAGGAATTAACTGGAATACCGGGAGCGGGGCTTATTTTGAAGGGCGGAATCGTCTGCTATACAAACGAAGCTAAGCAAAAACTCTTGCAAGTCAGTGACTCAACGATTAAAGAGCATGGTGTCGTCAGTGAAGCTTGTGCAATCGAAATGGCTGAAAATATTAAAAAGCTGCTTGGTTCTGATGTCGGCATTAGCTTTACTGGAGTCGCCGGGCCTGATGAATTGGAAGGAAATCCGGTTGGAACTGTTTTTGTAGGCCTTGCTTTGCCGGGGCGTGAGCCGTTTGCGAAGAAACTGAACCTTGGCGGCATGCGGGAAGGAAACCGAGTGCGAAGCGTAAAATACGGCTGTCATTTCTTATTGCACCAATTAAAACAATAACCAGCATTCTGTGCTTGTATAAAAAGGGGCCTTGGAAGCATTTCATGGGTCCCTTTTCCATTTCTTATATACTTATAGATATTGTTAAGAAAATTCATTGTGTTATAATCCGGGAAAATTTAAACTTACCCTTATTTTTGTTTCGAAAGACTGGGTATACAGCGCGGGTTTTTCTTTTTTATGCTGCTTTCCCCTATGAAAATCATACGAATAAATGTTCGGTTTTTTACTTGGCAAATGGACACGGATGAGGTATAGTATAAATATGTTCTAACAAGATTATAGGCAATTGTTTTCATATAGATATGGGGAGGAAATAAATAGTGAGTGATCGTCAAGCTGCGCTGGATATGGCGCTAAAACAAATCGAGAAGCAATTTGGTAAAGGCTCAGTCATGAAATTAGGAGAAAGAGCTGACAGAAAGGTATCAACCATTCCAAGCGGTTCCTTAGCTTTAGATGCAGCACTTGGTGTGGGCGGCTATCCGCGCGGGAGAATTATTGAAATTTACGGACCAGAGAGTTCCGGTAAGACGACGGTTGCCTTGCATGCCATCGCTGAAGTCCAGGCTCAAGGCGGACAAGCGGCGTTTATCGATGCTGAGCATGCTCTTGATCCTGCTTATGCACAAAAGCTTGGTGTAAATATTGATGAATTATTACTTTCACAGCCGGACACAGGAGAACAAGCGCTTGAGATTGCTGAGGCCTTGGTGCGAAGCGGTGCTGTTGACATCATCGTTGTCGATTCCGTTGCGGCTCTTGTCCCTAAAGCGGAGATTGAAGGAGAAATGGGAGATGCTCACGTTGGTTTGCAAGCTCGCTTGATGTCTCAAGCTCTTCGTAAATTATCCGGCGCAATCAATAAATCCAATACGATTGCCATCTTCATTAACCAAATCCGTGAGAAGGTTGGAGTAATGTTCGGAAACCCAGAGACAACTCCTGGTGGTCGTGCGCTTAAATTCTATTCAACGATTCGTCTTGAGGTAAGACGTGCCGAACAATTGAAACAAGGCACTGATATTGTCGGTAACAGAACGAAAATCAAGATTGTTAAAAATAAGGTCGCTCCTCCATTCCGTGTGGCAGAAGTTGACATCATGTATGGTGAAGGGATTTCAAGAGAAGGCGAAGTCATCGATATTGGTTCAGAGCTGGATGTTGTTCAAAAGAGCGGATCTTGGTACGCATACAATAACGAACGTCTTGGCCAAGGACGTGAGAACGCTAAGCTATTCCTGAAGGAAAATCCTGATATCCGTGCAGAGATTACGCAAAAAATCCGTGCTGAGTATGGATTAGATTCAGATGTCGCTATCGAGGCACCAAAAGAAGATGAAGATATGATGGATGGTTTTGACCTAGAATAAGACATTAAATAAGGAAGAGGCAGCCTATTCTTTAGGTGTGCCTCTTCTTCATTCTTAAAATAATTTGAGCAAATTTTCTTCAGATAAACTAGGAAAATGCGCATTTCATAATTTTGAAGAGATGGAAAATTCACGGATAGAGATGCGCGTCTAGAAAACTGTCTTTATTTTCAAAAAATGAGCGCGAATCGCATTCTGACTTGCTCTTGACAACAAATTTTCATAACTTTACAATAGAAATGTATTAATTTCTTTTTAAAAGACATACGTGAAATTGATAATGCTGTATATTTTAAAAATGATGTACAAGCAAGAGTGAAAATGTAGTAAAAGAGATTAAAAAAAATTATAGCAAGAGGAGGTGTATTGATGGATCCAATCACTATCATCTCCATTTTGCTTGGCCTAATTGTTGGTGCAGTTGTTGGCTATTTGTTAAGAAAATCCATAGCAGAATCCAAAATTTCCGGAGCGACAAATGCGGCTGAAAAAATTATTGAAGACGCAAAGCGGGAAGCGGATGCCTTGAAGAAGGAATCCCTTTTGGAAGCAAAGGATGAAATTCATAAACTTCGGACTGATGCTGAAAAGGAGGTTCGTGAAAGACGAGCTGAATTACAGAGACAGGAAAACCGAATTCTACAAAAAGAAGAGAATCTAGATCGTAAAGCAGATTCACAGGATAAGCGTGAATCCGTGCTTGAGAAAAAGGAAGATTCTCTAAACCAAAGACAACAGCATATTGAACAGATGGAAAGCAAAGTGGATGAGATAATTCGAGCTCAGCAATCTGAACTTGAACGAATTTCCAGCCTAACGAGAGAAGAAGCAAAATCCATTATCCTTGATCGGGTGGAAAAGGATCTTTCACATGACATCGCAGTCATGATAAAAGAGAGTGAAAACCGGGCGAAGGAAGAAGCGGACAAAAAAGCGCGTGAAATCTTGTCACTTGCCATTCAGCGTTGTGCTGCAGACCATGTAGCCGAAACGACGGTATCGGTCGTCAATCTGCCGAATGATGAGATGAAGGGTCGAATTATTGGACGTGAGGGCCGAAACATCCGGACGCTCGAGACGCTAACAGGCATCGATTTGATCATCGATGATACACCTGAAGCCGTCATTCTATCTGGTTTCGACCCAATTCGCCGCGAGACAGCAAGATTAGCTCTTGAGAAGCTTGTTCAAGACGGTCGTATCCATCCAGCACGAATTGAAGAAATGGTGGATAAAGCTAGAAGAGAAGTTGATGAGCATATCCGCGAGATTGGGGAACAAACTACATTTGAAGTCGGCGTTCATGGCCTGCATCCAGATTTGATCAAAATTTTAGGCCGTTTGCGTTACCGTACGAGCTATGGTCAAAATGTACTTAAGCATTCAATGGAAGTGGCGTACCTTTCCGGCTTGATGGCAGCGGAGCTTGGCCAGGATGTTACTTTGGCCAAACGGGCTGGATTGCTTCATGATATCGGAAAAGCAATCGATCATGAAGTAGAAGGAAGTCACGTTGAAATTGGGGTCGAGCTGGCGACGAAGTATAAGGAGCATCCTGTTGTAATCAATAGTATTGCTTCCCATCACGGAGACACCGAACCAAAATCCATTATTGCTATTCTTGTTGCGGCGGCTGATGCGTTGTCAGCAGCACGTCCTGGTGCAAGAAGCGAGACGCTTGAAAACTATATTCGCCGTCTTGAGAAACTCGAAGATATCTCTGAGTCCTATGAGGGTGTAGAGAAATCATTCGCTATCCAAGCTGGCCGTGAAGTGCGGATTATCGTCAAGCCAGAGAGCATTGATGATTTAGAGGCACATCGTTTGGCAAGGGATATCCGAAAACGGATAGAGGATGAACTGGATTACCCTGGACATATTAAGGTAACCGTAATTCGTGAAACAAGAGCAGTTGAATATGCAAAATAAAGCGGTGATTTTCACCGCTTTATTTTTTTGAATGATTGCTGGTCACAGTTCTTATTTATGTGACACACTAGAATAAGGACAACCGAGGCATATGAAAGGAATTAAATCAGATGAGGCTATTATTTATCGGTGATGTTGTTGGCTCGCCGGGAAGAAATATGGTAAAGGAATACTTGGGGAAACTAAAGGATAAATACCGTCCCCAGTTCGTAATTATCAACGGAGAGAACGCTGCGGCAGGACGCGGCATCACTGAGAAAATCTATAAAGAATTACTGGAGTATGGGGCAAATATGATTACTCTTGGTAATCATTCGTGGGATAACCGTGATATTTTTGAGTTTATTGGTGATGCGAAATATTTGGTGCGTCCTGGTAATTTCCCGGAAGGAACACCGGGAGCGGGCTTGAAGTTCTTGAAGATGAACCAATATGAATTAGCCGTTATCAGTGTTCAAGGAAGAACATTCATGCCTCCGCTAGATGACCCGTTCTTAGTAGCGGATAAGCTTGTCGAGGAGGCGGCGAAACGCACGCCGTTCATCTTTGTTGACGTCCATGCAGAAGCGACTAGCGAGAAGCAGGCGCTTGGATGGTATTTAGACGGAAGAGTATCTGCTGTAATCGGAACCCATACACATGTGCAAACAGCCGATAATCGCATATTGCCAAATGGTACGGCCTATATGTCTGATGTCGGAATGACTGGTCCGTATGATGGTATTTTGGGGATGGAAAGGGAAGCTGTCATCAAGAAATTCCTCACGTCCATGCCAGTAAGATTCGAAGTGCCAAAAGAAGGACGCACTGTCCTGAGCGGTGTCATTATCGATTTGGACCCGAAAACCGGAAAAGCCATCAAAACAGAACGTATCTTAATTAATGAAGACCATCCGTTCTTCTATTGAAGAGGAACTAAAGACCAGCCTGCGGGCTGGTCTTTTTGCATGGCATAACTTATCCCTCATCTGAATATAGTTAACAGAAAATGCAATTTCACCAGGGGACATGTATTGGAATAAGATGAGGGGGACCAGAAATGGAAATATTAAAAGTATCAGCGAAATCGAATCCAAATTCCGTTGCCGGAGCACTGGCAGGTGTATTGCGTGAAAGGGGCGCAGCAGAAATCCAGGCTATTGGTGCTGGTGCGCTCAATCAGGCAGTGAAGGCAGTAGCGATTGCAAGGGGATTTGTTGCTCCAAGTGGCGTTGATTTGATTTGTATTCCGGCATTTACAGATATACTGATTGAAGGCGAGGAAAGAACAGCCATAAAATTAATTATTGAGCCTCGATAAGCGATTGTAGAGCGGACTCATGAAGTGATAGGATGATGATATCGACTTCATAAGGGGATGCTCTTTTTTATGCTGTTTAGGGGGAAAACAAACGATGAAAATATTTGATGCTCATTGTGATGTACTCATGAAAATGCTCTTAGAACCAAACATAAATTTTATAGACGGGCCTATGCTGCATGTCACGAAGGCCGGATTGACAAAGGCGGGTGTCTCGGTGCAAATGTTTGCCATTTATGTACCTGAAGCCATTCATCCTTCCATGCGATTTGAAGCCGCATTAACAATGGTGGAGCTTTTTTTTGAGAGAATTATCAAGGATGCAGGCTTGAGGTTTATCAGAAATAAAGATGATCTTACGTCCTTGAAAAAGGGGGAGATTGGAGCAATCCTTGCGCTTGAGGGATGTGATTGTATTGAACAGGACCTGCTGCGTCTCAGAACCTTGCTGAGACTTGGCGTCAGCTCTGTGGGACTGACATGGAATCATGCGAATGCCCTTGCAGATGGAGCACTGGAGGAGCGACAGGGAGGGCTGACAAGGTTAGGGAAGGAGGCGGTTACTCTTTTAGATGGAGCAGGATGCTGGTGTGATGTCTCCCATCTCTCAGAGGCAGGATTTTGGGATTGTCTCCAGCTGCATAAGAAGGTGATCGCCTCTCATTCAAATTGTCAATCCATCGTTGCGCATCCAAGGAATTTGACTGATGACCAAATCAAAGCACTTATTCATCATGATGGTCAAATAGGGATAACATTTGTTCCTGACTTCCTTACGAAAAGGACGAGCGCTGTTATAGCTGATGTCATTCATCATCTGGACCATATTTGTTCCCTTGGAGGTAAGGAGCATGTGGGCTTTGGCTCTGACTTTGACGGGATTGAGCAGACTGTTATTGGGTTAGACAAAGTTGAAGCATATGAGAACTTAGTGAATGAGCTGCTTAAGTATTATAGAGAAGAAGATGTCTGCGGATTTTTATATGAGAATTTCGCGTCCCGCTTTTAAAAAGATTATTTTTATAATTTTTTGACAAATTACCTTAAAGGGGTTGCGCTTTTCGGGGAGTACGCTTAATATTAAATACGTTTAGATGATTCTTTTACTAGATTTGGCAGCAAATTCATTATTTGATAGAAATACGCATTTATGAGGGACTAGAAGGGGTGTAGGGCAAATGATCGATCAACTTTCATGGAAAGTTGGAGGGCAGCAAGGCGAGGGAATTGAGAGTACAGGTGAGATTTTTTCGATTGCATTAAATCGGCTAGGCTATTATTTATACGGATACCGTCATTTTTCTTCCCGAATTAAAGGCGGTCATACAAATAATAAGATAAGAGTCAGTACGAAAGAAATACGTTCGATTGCGGATGATTTGGATGTACTGGTTGCATTTGATCAAGAGACAATTGATGTGAACTACAAGGAATTACATAGCAATGGCATTATTTTGGCGGATGCTAAATTTGGCCCGGTTGCTCCTGCTGATGCGGATGCGCCATTATATGCTGTTCCGTTTACAGAGATATCAACAGAGCTTGGGACATCCTTGATGAAGAATATGGTTGCTATCGGGGCTTCTAGTGCTGTCATGGGACTAGACATAGCTGTTTTCACAGAAGTGGTGGAGGAAATCTTCGGCCGTAAGGGACCTCAGGTCGTGGAGAAGAACCTGAATGCCATCAAGGCTGGCTATGACCATATGATTGAAAAGCTTGGCGATAAGGCTGGTATCCTTCAATTAGCAGAGGCTGACGGCCAAAAACGTTTATTTATGATTGGAAATGATGCGATTGCTATGGGTGCACTTGCTGGCGGGGCGCGTTTCATGGCTGCCTATCCAATCACACCGGCCTCTGAGATTATGGAATATCTAATCAAACAATTGCCGAAGTATGGAGGAACGGTCATTCAAACAGAGGATGAGATTGCCGCCTGTACGATGGCGATTGGCGCTAACTATGCCGGAGTCCGCAGCCTGACGGCATCCGCCGGTCCAGGACTATCCCTCATGATGGAGGCAATCGGCTTATCCGGCATAACGGAAACACCGCTTGTTATTGTTGACACCCAAAGGGGAGGACCATCCACTGGAATGCCGACGAAACAGGAACAATCAGATTTAATGGCCATGATCTATGGTACGCATGGAGAGATTCCAAAGATTGTCGTGGCGCCAAGCACGGTGCAGGAGGCTTTTTATGACACTGTGGAGGCTTTTAACTTAGCAGAGGAGTATCAATGCCCTGTCATTGTTTTATCCGATCTGCAGCTATCCCTGGGCAAGCAGACGGTCGAACCGCTTGATTTCAGCAGGGTGGAAGTTAGACGAGGAAAATTAGTTCAGGAGGAATTGCCGGAGATTACCGACAAATCTTATTTCAAGCGTTATGAGGTAACTGAGGATGGCATATCGCCTAGGACAATTCCGGGGATGAAGAACGGCATTCACCATGTGACAGGAGTAGAGCATGATGAGACGGGCAAGCCTTCAGAAGTAGCGGCTAATCGGGTCGCTCAAATGGATAAGAGGATGCGCAAGATTGAGTCAGTCAATTTCAAGAATCCCCTTCATATCAATGCTGCCCATGAAGAGGCAGACCTTCTCCTCGTAGGCTTTAACTCCACCAGAGGGGTGATTGAGGAAGTAATGACGCGGCTTGAGGCTGATGGCGTGAAGGTTAATCATGTGCATGTCAGGCTGATTCACCCCTTCCCGAGTGCGGAGATGCTGCCGCATATAGAGAAGGCCAAGAGAGTCGTTGTTATAGAGAATAACGCAACCGGCCAGTTGGCTAATCTCATGAAGATGAATGTTGGCCATGCTCACAAGCTGACGAAGATATTGAAATATGATGGCAACCCGTTTTTGCCGAATGAAGTGTATTTTACATGCAAGGAGCTGGTTTAATTGGCTACATTCAAAGAATTTCGTAATAATGTCAAACCAAACTGGTGCCCTGGCTGTGGAGATTTCTCTGTTCAGGCATCCATCCAAAGGGCCGCAGCTAATGTGGGCCTTGAACCAGACCAGCTAGCGGTCATTTCCGGGATTGGCTGTTCAGGCCGTATATCAGGCTATATTCAATCCTATGGTTTTCATAGCATTCACGGAAGATCGCTGCCGATTGCACAAGGGGTCAAAATGGCAAACCGGGAATTGACGGTTCTCGCCTCAGGCGGGGACGGAGATGGATTTGCAATTGGGATGGGCCACACGGTCCATGCCATCAGGCGGAACATCGATATTACCTATATTGTCATGGATAACCAAATTTACGGATTGACAAAGGGGCAAACCTCTCCGCGTTCAGCCGCTGGCTTTAAAACGAAATCAACCCCTTCAGGTTCGATTGAGCAGGCTATCTCTCCGATGGAAATGGCGCTGTCAGTTGGGGCTACATTCGTGGCGCAAAGCTTCTCAAGTGATCTAAAGGACTTGACGGCACTGATAGAGGCAGGCATCCGTCATAAGGGATTCTCTTTAATTAATGTGTTCAGTCCTTGTGTGACCTATAACAAAATCAACACGTACGATTGGTTTAAGGAGAACTTAACGAAACTAAGCACGATTGAAGACTATGATCCGAATAACAAGGAAATGGCCATGCAAACCCTTATGAAGCATGATGGGCTCGTAACAGGCTTGATCTATCAAAATACGGAACAGCCATCCTATCAGGAATTAGTCTCCGGGTACTCCGAAGAGCCGCTAGCTGCGGCAAATCTTGAATTAACTCAGGATGATTTTGATCGGTTAACGGCGGAATTTATGTAAGTAGTATGAAAAGGGCAGAAATGTTTGTGAAAACATATCTGTCCTTTTCTTATGCCATTCTTTAATCGCATCAGAAAGGCAAGAAGGAGGAGTGGATGAAATTATAATAGAAAAATATCCGCAGAAAAGCCAGATGTCTCTACCAGAAGGAATCGCTATTTACAAAAGGTATTAACTATTCTAAAATTTTGTAATATTCAGGTTCTAGTAAAGGGTGTGGGGAAGTTGGACGGAAAAATGAAGGCGGTAGTAAAGGCTAAAAGGGGATTTGGTGCTGAATTGAGCATGATTGATATACCAACCATTAAGGAGGATGAGGTTCTTATTAAGGTGATGGCCACCTCCATTTGCGGGACTGATGTGCATATATATACATGGGATGACTGGGCAAAGAACAGAGTGAATCCTCCTTATGCTTTCGGACATGAATTTTCAGGAGAAATAGTCAAGATTGGTGCGTCCGTTACAGGTATCAATATAGGCGATCATGTATCTGCAGAAACACATATCGTCTGTGGTAGATGTCCTCAATGTATGACGGGGCAGTTCCATATTTGCCAAGAGACAAAAATAATAGGGGTCGATACACAAGGGTGCTTTGCTGAATACGTTGCCCTTCCTGCCCGAAATATATGGGTGAACCCAAAAGATATGCCGGCCGCTATGGCTTCCATACAGGAACCGATGGGTAATGCCGTTCATACGGTTCTCTCAGGAGAGATTGCCGGCCGTACGGTTGCTGTGATTGGGTGTGGTCCAATCGGAATCATGGCGGTTGGAGTAGCAAAGGCTGCAGGAGCATCAAAGGTCATTGCGCTCGATGTCAATGAATATAGATTGGGGTTAGCCAAGGACATGGGAGCGGATGCCGTTATCAATTCTGCCAAAGAGGATGTGCTCGAAACCATGAAGGATTTGACAGACAATATTGGTGTCGATATTGTTTGTGAAATGAGCGGTCATCCCGATGCAATCAATCAAGGGTTCAAGATGGCGACAAATGGCGGTAGGGTGTCCATATTAAGCCTTCCCGTTAAACCTGTCTCCATTGATCTGACCAATGACATTGTATTCAAGGGATTGACCGTCCAGGGGATTACAGGGAGGCAAATGTTTAAGACCTGGCAGCAAGTGTCACGTTTGCTGAAATCAGGCCAGATTGATGCAGGAAAGCTCATAACGCACGAGTTTCCTCTCGAGGAATTCGAGAAAGGGTTTGACTTAATGATCAAGGGCCAATGCGGCAAGGTTGTCTTACTGCCTTAAGCTAATAGAATTGAACCATTAATTTGTGAGGAGGAATGAGATTGAAAGGGTTGGAGTATTTACAAGCTGAGTTAGATGAGATGAAGGAAAATGGGGTATTTCGAACACTCGTGCCGCTAGATACGGAGCAAGGCTCGAAGGTGAAGATTGAAGGGAAAACGGTGATTCAATTATCGTCTAATAATTATTTGGGGCTCACCTCTCATCCTCGCCTGCGCGATGCGGCTATGGAGGCCATTCGGTCATATGGTGTAGGGACGGGGTCTGTGCGAACCATTGCAGGAACATTTAAGATGCATGCAGAGCTTGAACGAAAGCTTGCGGAATTTAAGCATACAGAAGCGGCATTAGTGTTCCAATCCGGTTTTACGACCAATCAGGGCGTTCTTTCAGCCATTTTAACGGAAAAGGATGTCGTTATTTCTGATGAGCTTAATCATGCTTCAATAATAGATGGAATTCGGCTGACAAAGGCTGCTCGCCGAGTATATACCCATGTGGATATGGAGAGCCTTGAAGCAGCATTAAAGGAAACGCAATCCTACCGTAAGCGCTTGATTGTGACGGATGGTGTGTTTTCGATGGATGGGAATATTGCCCCGCTTCCTGCTATCGTAGAACTGGCAGAGAAATATGATGCCCTTGTTATGGTTGATGATGCGCATGCTTCAGGTGTATTAGGCAAAAACGGACGCGGTACCGTCAATCACTTCGGACTCGATGGCCGTGTGCATATACAGGTTGGCACATTAAGTAAAGCAATTGGCGTGCTTGGGGGATATGTGGCAGGTCCGCAGGCTTTAATAGACTATTTGATTCATAAAGGGCGTCCATTCCTCTTCAGCACATCGCATCCACCTGCAGTGACAATGGCGAATATGGCCGCTATTGATGTGCTGATAAGTGAGCCTGAATTAATTGAAAAGCTTTGGGAGAATGCGAGATTCTTTAAGGAGGGGCTTTTATCCCTCGGTTTTGATATTGGAGAGAGCAAGACACCTATCACGCCCGTTTTCGTTGGTGAAGATAAGGCAGCTTATGAGTTATCTGACCGGTTATTGGAATATGGTGTATTTGCCCAAGGAATCGTCTTTCCGACGGTTGCCAAGGGCAAGGCGAGGGTTCGTACAATAGTGACTGCTGAGCATACCAAGGAGGAATTGGAGGAGGCATTAAGTGCCTTTGAACGAGCTGGCAAGCAATTGAATCTAATAAAATAATGAATGGAATCCATCAGTCGCCTTTATTTATTGGCGGCTGTTTTTGTGTTTTGGGGAAATGATTATGCGATTATCCGTTTGTAAGAGGATTTTTGGGGAAATATTGGTAAGGAGAAAATGATAGGTTTATCCTCCATCAAGAACAGTTTGGAAGGAGTAATAAAGAGGAATGGACAACCGGAAAGTAATCGAAGAAATTGCCTCATGGCTTAAACCCATCCTAATTGCGGTTATAGTAGTGCTCGTTAGCCGTCAATTTATCTTTTTGCCCACAACAGTTAGGGGTGAATCAATGATGCCTAGCTTACAGGACGGCAATCGCGTCATCTTAAGCAAGATCACTCATATAGACCGGTTTGATGAAGTTGTGTTTCATGCAACGGATTCGCCTGATAAATATGTAAAACGAGTCATCGGACTCCCTGGAGATACGATTGAAATGAAGGATGATACTTTATACATTAACGGGGAGCCTTATGAAGAAGAGTATCTCGAAGAACTAAGGTCCAGTCAGGATCAGGGGGCTTCGTTCACGGAGGATTTTACATTACAGGAGCTGACCGGGAAAGAGAAAGTTCCGGAAGGCCAAATGTTCGTATTAGGTGATAACCGGCCGAACAGTAAGGATAGCCGTGTTTTTGGCTTCGTACCGATGGAGAGAATCGTCGGAGAGGTGAAAATGCGCTATTGGCCGATGAAGGATATTGGGTTTGCTTTGTAGGAAGAAAACAGCCGCGCTCATCAAAATGGGTGCGGTTTTTATATGACCGGTCATTTTCCTAATCTGCATAAGCTTCCAGCATATTGTGAAATTCCCCTAAAAGCTTTATACTTACTTAATGTAAACTTACCTATTACCAATCCCGTGGAATTTTTTCCATAAATGATGAAATTGGATAGAAAGGGGATTTTTATGAACGAACAGCAACGATTAGATTCGGCCGCTGCTAAATCTGAAAAGAAACCTGATAAGGATTACAGCAAATATTTTGAAGCTGTCTATATGCCCCCTTCCTTGAAGGATGCAAAGAAGCGTGGAAAAGAAGCGATTAGCTATCACCAAGATTTTAACATTAATGAAAAATACAAAGGTATGGGTGAAGGACGTAAATTCTATATCCGTACATATGGCTGCCAAATGAATGAGCACGATACGGAAGTCATGTCCGGAATTTTGATGGCTTTAGGTTATAAGCCGACTGATAAGGTGGATGATGCGAATGTCATTCTTTTGAACACATGCGCCATCCGAGAGAATGCCGAAAACAAAGTGTTCGGGGAACTTGGCCATCTGAAAAGCCTGAAGAGAAGCAAGCCCGACCTGCTGCTTGGGGTTTGTGGATGTATGTCTCAGGAGGAGTCCGTCGTCAATAAGATTCTTAAGAAGCATGCTTTTGTTGATATGATTTTCGGCACGCACAATATTCACCGGTTGCCAGAGATCCTGATGGATGCCTATATGTCCAAGGAAATGGTTATCGAGGTTTGGTCGAAGGAAGGTGACATTATTGAGAATCTTCCGAAGGTGCGAAAAGGCAATATTAAAGCATGGGTCAATATCATGTATGGCTGTGATAAATTCTGTACCTATTGTATTGTTCCATACACGCGGGGCAAGGAGCGCAGCCGCAGACCGGAGGATATTATTCAAGAAATCCGCGGTCTGGCAGCGCAAGGCTATCAGGAAATCACCTTACTTGGCCAAAACGTGAATGCGTACGGGAAGGATTTTGAAGACCGTCATTATCGTTTAGGCGATTTGATGGAGGAAATCCGCAAGATTGATATCCCGCGCATCCGCTTTACAACAAGTCACCCTCGAGACTTTGATGATCATCTGATCGAGGTGCTTGCTAAAGGCGGCAATATGATGGACCATATTCACTTGCCTGTTCAATCCGGCAATAACGAAGTGCTGAAAATCATGGCACGTAAATATACACGTGAACAATATTTAGAGCTCGTCAGGAAAATTAAGGCGGCCATTCCGAATGTCACCTTAACGACGGATATCATTGTCGGTTATCCGAACGAAACGGATGAGCAGTTTGAAGAAACGCTCTCCCTTTATAAGGAAGTCGAATATGATTTGGCGTATACATTTATCTATTCTCCGCGGGAGGGTACTCCAGCAGCGAAGATGAAGGATAATGTGCCGATGGAAGTGAAGAAAGAGCGGCTTCAGCGCTTGAATGCGGTTGTGAATGAAATGGCGCTTAAAAAGAACCAGCTATATAAAGGGCAAATCCTGGATGTGCTTGTTGAAGGGGAAAGCAAGAATAATCCAGATGTGCTTGCTGGCTATACAACGAAGAATAAGCTAGTTAACTTTGCAGGTCCAAAATCAGCTATCGGCAAGATTGTCAAAGTGAAGATTACAGATGCAAAGACCTGGTCGTTAAACGGTGAGATGGTACAAGAGATGGATTTGGAGAAAAAAGGGGAAAAGGTGGGCGTATAAATGGAGAAATTCACGAAAGAACAAATTATTGATAAGGCAAAAGATTTGGCCAGAATGATTTCTGATACAGAAGAGGTAGACTTCTTTAAAAGAGCGGAAGCACAAATAAACAGTAATCAAACTGTCGCTGAGCTAATGTCTGTCATTAAGGGACTGCAAAAGCAAGCGGTCAACTTCCAGCATTACGGAAAAACAGAAGCCTTGAAAAAAACGGAGGAGAAATTGGCGAAAGTCGAAAGGGAACTTGATGAAATTCCGATCGTCC
The DNA here is from genome assembly GCF_002946355.1 of Pradoshia eiseniae. NCBI lineage: Bacteria > Bacillati > Bacillota > Bacilli > Caryophanales > Bacillaceae > Pradoshia > Pradoshia eiseniae. The sequence continues at coordinate 185,109 of NZ_PKOZ01000003.1, read as the reverse complement.
AAGAATTTAAGCAATCACAAATTGAAGTAAACGATATGCTGCAAATGGTTGCTACCGTTATTTCAAATACTGTTACCGATGAGATTATTAAATCTACAGAAGGTGACCTCCTTCATGGAAAAACGGGCTCTAAGCTAAAAAGTGAAGAAGGCAGCCACAGCTGCTAAACAATAGAAATCCAGGTGGGTACATAAACCTTCTGGATTTCTTTTTTTCTGTTTTGTATTACCAAGTACACCAATAAAAGTGTATCTCTTGTTACATACTAACAAGAAATAAAGACTTGATAGGAGTATGGTATGTTCAAGAAATTTATATACACGGTCTTATGGGCGCTTGGAATCTTGCTAGTATTTTTTGGCCTGCTCTTAACGTGGATTCATCAGGATATTAGAAATGGTCGAGAAGCCGCTAAGGAGGACAGCAAGCCGGTTGTCTATCCCATCAGGCAAAGTGAATTCAAGCTATATACGGATTGGGATACCTTTTATCCTCGTTTTGCAAAGGATATAGAGAATGCAAAGGAATATGTGTATATCCACTTCTTTTCAATTGGCAGCGGGAAAGCAAGCCGCCAATATTTTGATTTATTGAAAAGAAAAGCGAAGGAGGGGGTCCAGGTTTACTATTCAGTAGACCGTGCCGGATCTCTAAAAGGAAATCGCCAATGGTTTAAAGAGCTCGAGAAGGCAGGTGTCCATGTCACCTATAGCAACGAACCTCATTTTCCGCATATATGGTATACCATTCAGCATCGGAATCATCGCCGAATCGCCATCTTGGACGGGAAGGTCGCTTATACGGGCGGAATGAATGTTGGGGAAAAGTATACGAAGTCTAGCTGGCATGATTATCAGCTGAGGATGACAGGAGAGGGCATACAGGATTTTGAGAAGCAATTTTGCCATGATTGGAAACACAACACAGGCCAATCTCCTCCTATTCATACTGCCAGAGCTGGGTCAGGAACCACTTCTCATTATTTAAAATCATACTCAAGCGGATATGAGGTGGTGGATGATCTTATAGAAGCGTTTGATGCGGCTGAGGAAGATATTATCATTGCTACCCCATATTTTATTCCTGATAATGAACGCTTCATGGATTCTTTAAAGGCTGCGAAAAAGCGCGGAGTGGAAATAACGATTATGTGGCCGAAGCATTCTGATGGGCTTATGCTCACCCAAGCAGCCTATCCATTTGTGAAGGAGGCTCTCAAAAATGGAATGAAGGTGTATCAGTATGAGAAGGGGATTTTTCATGGGAAGCTTGTGATGATTGACCGTAAGTATCCTATTATAGGAACGGTAAACATCGATTCACGCTCTTTCCGCCTAAATGATGAAATGACACTATTCATGGATGAATCTCCCTTTAGCGATATAATGATGAAGCAAGTGGAGAAAGATCTTGATGATTCTTCTAGAATTACATTGGATTATTTCGAAAAACTTTCCACAAAAGATAAAATTTTAATGAAAATTGCCAAATATGCACATTATTACTTATAATAGACATAACCACAAGAGCGAGCACCTGCAAAAGGAATCTCGCTCTTTTTTTATAGCGATTTTATACCAGCTTGAAGGGAGCCAGGAAATGAGTAAAGTAAATTGGGGAATTTTAAGTACAGCTAACATCGGGCAAACACAGGTTATTCCGGCTATCAACCGTTCCACGCTGGGGGAGGCATTGGCCATCTCAAGCTCAAGCGGGAGGGCAAAGGAGGCGGCCGATAAACTGGGCATTCCAAAGGTTTATGATTCTTATGAAGACTTGCTCGGTGATGAAGAGATTGATGCGGTTTATATTCCGCTGCCGAACCATCTTCACGCAAAATGGGTAATGGAGGCTGCAAAAGCGGGTAAGCATGTTCTCGTTGAAAAGCCTGCTTCATTAACAGCGCATGAAATGAAGGAAATGCAGGAGGTGTGCAGCCGTCATGGAGTCCTTTTTATGGAGGCTTTTATGTACCAATTCCATGCCCAGCATAAACGTGTGAAGGATATTATAAAAACAGGCGAGATTGGTGAAGTGAACTATATGTATGCGAGTCATTCCTTCTTCCTGGATGATGATGGAGATAATATCCGTTTATCCGCTGAAAAGGGAGGAGGCGCATTGTATGATGTCGGCTGTTATAATATACATGCCATTCGCCATATATTGCAGGCAGAACCGGCAGAGGTGAAGGCTTTTTCCAAGCTAGATCCAAAGTTTAAAGTGGATATGACAACAACCGGACATCTTTGGATGGACAATGGGATCCAAGCGATGTTTGATTGCAGCTTCCAGATGAAATCGAGGGATGAATATAGGGTGTCTGGAAGCAAGGGAGAAATTATTTGTCAGCATGCCTATCGTCCCGACCGGAAAGGCCATAAGGGGACATTGATTATCAGGACGGAGGGGGAGACAAGAAAAGAGATTATCACCTGTGACCAATATCTCATGCAGGTTGAACATTTTGCAGAGTGCATACTTGAAGGGAAACAGCCGCTATATACAGGCGTTGATACTCTGCAGAACATGAGGGTTATTGATGCCTGCTATGAATCCATTCAGTCTGATAAAACAGTCAAGCTTCCTTAATGGGGCAATGCTATCTGATTTACTAAAAACAGGTGGGAACTCTTCCGAATGAAGGGTCCCGCCTGTTCATATTTACATAGAATCTTACCATCCGCGAGAAGCGCCGCCCCCGCCGGATGAGCCGCCGCCCCCTCCGCGAGGACCGCCTCCTCCTCTGCCGCCGCTTCTTGCAATGCTAGAGAGGATATGGAGTAGCATATACGTAAATGTACCTCCGAAGAAGGACATATCAATGATGATGAACACAATGACAATAGCCGCAATCAATATCTTTTTCCAAGCAGCCATTCCGCCATCTTGCTCTGAGCTGCCAGATTCATTCGGTATTCCTGAGCCGATGTTGGAATCTTCCGTTTCATCAAGTCCATATTCTGCTGCAACCTCTTTGAATAATTGCTTGTATGTAAGAATGATGGCTTCATCTGGCTGGCCATTCTTCCAATAGGGCATCGTGTATTCATCGAGGATGCGGCCGACCTTGCCATCTGGCAGCGCTCCCTCTAGCCCATAGCCGACTTCAATCCTGGCTGATTTATCAGCATCATTTTGCTCAAATGCCATGAGAAGAAGTACGCCATTCTCAAGCTCCTTATCACCCAGTCCATATTTTCGGAAAGCTTCAAGCGCATATTCCTCCGGTGAGGAACCATCTAATGAATCTACGGTCAAAACAGCGATTTGCGCCTTTGTCTGGTCTTCAAGTTTCCTTCCTAGCCCATTCAGTTCCTGCTTTTGCTGATTGGATAAAACCCCCGCGAAATCTTGAACATAAATATCTCCTTTTGGCTCTGGGACTTCAGCGTGAGCGCTATTCCCTGCAAAGCTTGAAGCAATGATTGCTAGAAGACTTAGAATCAGGAATAATCTTTGGCGCATCATTCTGTACCAAAATCAACTGTCGGCGGTTGGTCGGCACCGGCAGAAGAACGGAAATATTCCTTTTCATCGAAATTAAACATGGCAGCAATCATAGAACCTGGGAAACGCTTCACCTTTTTGTTATAGCCGGCTACTTGCTCGTTATAATCCTTGCGGGCTACGGCAATGCGATTTTCTGTGCCGGCAAGTTCATCCATTAATTGCTGATAATTTTGGTTTGCCTTCAGGTCGGGATAGTTTTCAACGACGACGAGCAAGCGATTTAAAGCACCGGTTAATTCGTCATTGGCGGTTGCCTGGTCTGCAGGGGTATTCGCATTCGCGAGATTTGCCCGTGCGTCCGTTACATCCTTTATGACTGATTCCTCATGAGAAGCATAGCCTTTGACGGTGTTGACTAAGTTGGGAATCAAGTCAGCTCTCCTTTGCAGCTGCGTCTCAATCTGAGAATACGATTGGTCCACATCCTCTTCAGCTGAAACAAAGCTGTTATAGTTTGACGCGAACATGGCAATTAAAATTCCGACAATGGCAATGCCGCTGATGAGAATAATAGTTCCTCTTTTCATATACAGACACTCCTTTCTTCTTATAAGCTATATACCGTTTTACTTTGCGAAAGGTTTCACCTCACCATTTTACCCTGAAAGAAGCCAAAACAACCTTCCTTGCGGCTGGTGTTCTATATTGTTTAATTTTGGCATAGATAGGGGATAGGATTCTTAAAATATATAAAGAAGGGGAAGCTTGATGAATAAAAAAATCTTGAATACGATTTTCTTCCTGCTGGTCATTATCACAAACGCACTCGCCAATATATTGCCGATTAACGGGAAGACAACAGGGGAAATATCCAATCAAATCAATGTATTAATTACACCGGCAGGATATGCCTTTTCCATTTGGTCTCTCATTTATTTGCTGATTGGAATTTGGATTATCAGACAGTTCGTCGGTGACAGGGGAGACTCCGCTGTTTATACACAGACAAGCACGTGGTTTATCTTAAGCAGCTTGTTCAATGTAAGCTGGATTATTGTGTGGCATTATGAACTATTCGCCCTAAGTGTCGTGGTTATGCTCCTGTATTTAGTCAGTCTCATTATGCTGTATAGGAAATTGACCGAGGCTGGAGCTTCTTTCTTTGAGAAAGCTCCCTTCTCCATTAATCTTGGCTGGATCAGCGTGGCTACCATTGTCAATATTGCCTATGTACTGAAAGTGAATGGCTGGGATGGCTTTGGCTTGACTGATGAAATCTGGACCGTAATCATGCTTATCGTTGGGGCTGCTCTTGCCGTTTTATTCAGGATAAAGGAAGAGAATTTCCTGTATCCGCTCGTGTTTGTTTGGGCCTATATCGCAATTGGGGTCAAGAATTATGGAGAAACAGATTTTGCTGCTTATACAGCCTTTGTCTTTGCCGCTATCATTTTGGCGGCTGACCTCATCCCTTGGAGAAAATGAGCTAAGAAGTGAATGGGAGCGGGAAAAAGGCAATTGAAGAGAAAAGAAAAAGGTTATAAAATAGGCTGGTCAATCTTCCTGAGGGAGATGGAATCAGTCTTTTTCTAATCGAATTGGATTGAAAAAAACAGCACCCAAGCGAAGGGCGCTGCTGCAGGACTTATATGGAAACAGCCTTGATTTCCTTTTTTATGTAAAGGCGATACATGATGAGATAAATAATCGCTGAAGCAAAGGCAACGAAAGCCAAAATATAAGTCGTCTCTCTAGAACCAATAAGACCCGCTAAAGTGATTGAGAGCGGAGCGAGCACCCGGCCAATGCTGAAACGAAGCTGGGCAGCTGAGAAATACATGGCCCGCTGGTGTGTTGGCGCAATCGTTGAGACGAAATTTTGGGCAATGCCGACGGTCATCAGTTCAGCGAGGCTGAAGATTATAATGCTAAGGATATACATCCATGGGTAAGGGAATAACCCCATTAATAAAATGGATAACCCATATAGGATGGAGGATCCGGCAAATACATATTTTTCAGGATAGGTCATCATCCATTTTGTCACAAGTACTGTACATAGAGCGACAATGCCTCCGTTAACGGCTACAACGAGTCCAAACAGCTCCGTTGCATTCAAGGTGAGGTCAAAATTTCCTATGGATAATAGGCGTGCCTCATCTACTGTCTCTGTAATATGAATAGGAATAAATAAATCCAGCTGCATGAATGTTTGGGAAACAAGAATTCCGGCCAGGATGAAAAGCAATAGCACCCGATCGGTAAAAATGACCCTGTAATCGGCAAACTGTCCTTTAATAACCTCCTTGAAGGTTATTGGTTTTTTCGTTACAGCTGTGCCTTCAGGTATGGTTTCATGGGAGAATAGGAACAGCAGCAGGAATAAAAGCGCTGACCCGCATGTTACGACAACCAATAGCCAGAAGCGGTGGTTTGTGAAGAAAATAGCACCGATTATAGGTCCAAGGACAACCGCTATATTCATCATCATATAGAAGACAGAAAATACATAGCTTCTATCCTTAGACTCTACCACATCTGCTACCATTGCTTGTGCGGCCGGCTGGTAAATATTCGAGAATAAGCTCGCAATCGTAAAGCCGATAAACCCAATCATGGCTGAATCGATTCCTGGATGGCTCGCTGCCGCAAAAATTCCATAGCCAAGAAATTCACCGGCAATAGCGATGAGCATCATTCTTCTCCTTCCGAAATGATCGGCAAAAAAGCCCCCAAATAAGCCGCATGCTACCGCGATGATTTGTGAAAGCATTAAGAGAGCGCTCGCAGTAGTCACACCCATTTTTTCAGCAAAATAAATCGCCAGGAAAGGAAAAACCGTCCAAAAGGCGATTTGCACAAATGCTTCGCCAAGTAAGCGGATTTTCAGGTTAATATCCCAATCTCTAATTCTCATATGTCTTACTCCTTCGGATGCTCATTAAGATTAAGCGAGTGCTTGAATAGCTATTCTGATCATTTCCAAACAATATCTTTATTCTTCTATAATACTTCTTCTTTATGAAAATTCAAATTTATTTTCCGAATAAAAAAGACCCCTTAACAGAGGTCTTAGACTGAAGAGAAAATGAGGCCGGGACATAACTTATAAACAATCCTGAAAGACGAACAATACCTAAATAAATCATAATAGCTTTTGTTTTTTCTTAATGAGTTTCATTGGAGAAAAGTCCGTTGCATTGCGCTACAGCCACTCGCTTTCCGCGGGGAGGAAGCAGAGCCTCCTCGGCTACGCCTGCGGGGTCTCAGCCTTTCCTCTACTTCCCGCAGGAGTCGAGTAGCTTTCGCTCCATTCCACTAGTGATGAATAATGAGATGCAAAATAAACAAATGTATTGAATACAACTTAAAAGGCCAACGATTAGACGTAATATATATTAATATATTCCTTAATAGTCAGGAGTTATCTTTGACTGAAATACTTCAAGATCCTAAGTTGAGGACAACGGGATTTATACTGGGGCAACTCGTTCAGCCAAATAGGCATCTTCGGCTAATGAGTAAATGAAGGAGAAATCAATGGCGGCTTCCACTTTTCAGACCAGATGGTTCTCAGGGACCAGTTTATCTAATGTAATCATTTCTAATCGTTCGAGGTTTTTAGGGGTATATTTGGTTAACATGTCATCATCACCTTCGATAAGATCGTTAACTCTATAATACCAAAATGAGGAAGTTTTGGCTTTGTGATTGCTGTTTTTATGAAGCGCAGACACCTATTTTCGGCAGAATGGGCGAGACTCCTGTGGGAGAAGGAGGCAGGCTGATGACAGCTCTTGCCGAAGGCGAGCTGGCGAAAGCAGCTCCCCCCACGGTTCGCTGAGTCCATTCTGCCGAAAATAGCTTTCAGTCCATAATGGGTGCGAGAGTATAAAAAAACTGTAGACCAAACCTTTATGGGATTTTGTCTACAGTCTGAGACCCCTTAACAGAGGTCTTAAATAAGAATGCTGGCTATATAGCTGTGAGGCTGATTCCAGAGTTACGAAGGGCCTGCTTTAAGGTGCTTGCCGTGGAAAATTGGCTTAGATCAATGCCGGATTGGACGGTATAAAGGGCCACTTCAGGCTTCATGCCGGAGATTGTAACGGAGATGCCCAGCATGCTGAGCATCTTGGTCAGTTTAGAAAGCTGTTCAGCGATAAAAGCATCCATGAGAGGGACTCCTGACATATCAATGAAAAGACGATTCACATCTAAGCTGATGCATTGCCGAGGAACAGCACTTAGAATAAATTCAAAGCGATTAGCATCCATCTGCCCGGTTAAAGGAAGAATTCCTATGTTCCCGATGAGTGGAATAACAGTGGTGCTTATTTCATTAATAAGATTTTGCTGCTTGGATAATTGCGTGTTTTTAGCTTTATCCATCTGGTCAATAAAGAGAGAGAAGAGACGGTCAAACCCTTCATTAATAACCCGAAGCCAATGACAGGCTAATTCGGGCTTTATGGAAGTTTCTTGACTCAGGATAAATTGTTCAATATATAGGGAATAAATTTGACGATAATTTGTCAGTAGATCAGCCAAATAGGATACAGAAAAATTAAGGTATAAATTGCTTTTGACTACCGCTAGCCACTCGTTTAAATGGGATTCAAAAAAGTGAGAGCTGTCCAACAATCGACTCGTGATGGTTTTGGTTGTAATGATTGGGATTTCTTTTGAAACATCCATAGAACGGCCTTCGTGGCTTATTTGTACGTTTGTCATATCTTTAATAATGGAATCATTGTTCTCTTTTAAAAAGTCATACAGCTGGATATCTGTTAATGGTCTCATTTTATTTCCCCAATTCTAAATTTGATCTCGCTATGGACGTCGATATGTTTAGTGTAACGTACCATTGAGAAATTAGTAACTTACAAATAATTCTAAAAATCTGTTAATAGTAACTAAATATGTAGGCAGAGGTCGAAAAAAATCAAAGGATGCTTGTTCATTTAGATTTATATCAAATAAAACTGAAGAAAATATAAACAATTATAGTCTTAATACATCTTTAGAAGTGTTTTTGCCTATAGATTAAAATTAAACATTGTTCACATATATTTAATTGATTATTTCCATATGTCGAAAAATTTTGGTAAAATATAACGGAATAAAGGGTAAAAATTTGTGAGAATACCAGATTTTGATTAGAATAATAGAGAGTGTTGGTATTCTTTGTTAATTGTGAGAAGGATGGATAATAAAGACTGAATATTCAGAACAACACGATTTATTAGGGACGAGGAGGGTTTTAATGGTAACAAAGCAGGATACAAGTTTGCCCCTTCGCAAGGAAGTTAAGATGCTCGGCAATATTTTAGGGGAAATCTTAATTTACCAAGGCGGGAATGAACTATTTGATACAGTTGAACGAATCAGAATCATGTGCAAGTCCCTTCGCCTTCATGTCGAGGATGAGACATATCATGAATTGAAAAGAGAAATAGCTTCTTTGTCACCTGATATGAGAATGCAGGTTATCAGGGCATTTTCCGTTTATTTTCATTTGATTAATGCGGCTGAACAGAATCACCGGATACGCCGCCGCCGAGACTATCAATTAAACACGGATAATGAGCAGCCTGGATCCATTGAACAGGCCATTCAATCTATGAAGGATAAACAAATATCCGGTGAAATCATCCAGGATGTGCTAAAGCGTTTATCTTTGGATTTAATTATCACTGCCCATCCAACCGAAGCAACAAAGAGGTCCATTCTAGAAATACAGAAAAGGATAGCCAATCTGCTTATTCGCTTAGATAGCCCTCTATTAACAAATAAGGAAAGAAAAAATATTGAAGAAAGCTTATATAATGAAATTACGACTTTATGGCATACCGATGAACTAAGGGACAGAAAGCCTACAGTCATTGATGAAGTGCGCAATGGTCTCTATTATTTTGATAAAATCTTTTTTGATGTCCTACCCGACATTCATCAAGAGGTGGAAGAAAGCCTGAATAAACATTATTCCGAGGATGACTGGAACGTGCCTACATTCCTTCGCTTCGGTTCCTGGATTGGCGGGGATAGAGATGGCAATCCGTTCGTAACGTCGGATGTTACGTGGGAAACATTGATACGCCATCGGTCACTCGTCTTAAAGAAGTATGAAAAGGGATTAATTGAATTAATGAAGCGTTTATCTCACTCCAATGCGCGAACAAAGATTAGTGAATCTGTTCTTCAAGCAGTAGAACACGGCGAGAAGAACTATATCACAGCCGACAAGAGATGGCCTGTACATAATGAGGTATACCGGCGAATGCTCGCGGTTATGATTGAGCGTCTGCGCATGGTTGGAGATAAAAACAAAGGATATGGTAAATCCAGTCAATTGCTGGACGATTTATTGATGATTAAAGACAGTATTTATGGGCATCATCCTAAAGCACATGAATTAAAACTTCTGCAGAAGCTTATCCGTCAGGTTCAATTATTCGGATTCCATCTTGGAACGCTGGATATAAGGAATCATAGTGAAGAGCATTCTGCCGCCTTGGCAGAAATCTTGAAGAAGGTGAATGTGGAGAAGGATTACCAAGGCCTATCAGAAGAGAAGAAAATGGCGATTCTTAATAATTTGCTTACCGACCCCCGTCCTATAGTCCTCGATCGTGAGGAATATAGTGAGGAAACAAGGGAAATGATTGAGGTTTTCGATTTAATTAAAAGGGCACACAAAGAATTTGGAAAGGAATCGATCCGTGTCTATATTGTCAGTATGACAAGGTCGGCAAGTGATTTACTTGAGGTGCTGCTTCTAGCAAAAGAGGCAGGATTATATAGACTCCATGCCGATGGCACGGTCGAGAGCGACTTGAACGTAGCGCCTTTACTTGAGACCATTGAGGACCTGTCCAATGGCCCAGCAATTCTTGAGACCTTGCTCGATATGCCGGTTTACCGAAATCATTTGCAGCTCTTGAATAATCAGCAAGAAATTATGCTTGGTTATTCAGATGGAAGCAAGGATGGCGGAACGCTAACGGCGAACTGGAAACTGTACAAGGCTCAAATCGAGTTACATGATATGGCGAAGGAATATGGTGTTTCAACGAAGTTCTTTCATGGAAGAGGCGGCTCACTTGGAAGAGGAGGCGGCCCTCTGAGCAGGAGCCTCTTATCCCAGCCTCTTGAGACGCTTGGAGATGGGGTGAAGATTACAGAGCAGGGAGAAGTGCTATCTTCCCGATATCTTATTAAAGAAATTGCCTCTCGCTCACTAGAGCAAGCAGCTTCAACCTTGATTGAAACAGCTGCGAATGTTTCAAAGCGTTCTGAACAAGGCCATTTCCGCGATCCGGCATGGGTAAAGATCATGGAAGATGTATCGGCTGTTTCCTACAAGAAATATCAATCTCTTGTATTTAAAGATGAAGGATTCCTGACGTACTTTAACCAGGCTACTCCGCTGAAGGAAATCGGGGAGCTCAATATCGGCTCTCGTCCAATGGCCAGGAAGAATAGCGATAAATTCGAGAATTTACGAGCTATTCCATGGGTATTTGCCTGGACACAAAGCAGACAATTATTCCCGGCATGGTATGCTGCTGGCTCTGGTTTAAAGTGGTACATCGATCAGGCGGATAGTCATATATATACCTTGAGAGAAATGTATAAAGATTGGCCTTTCTTCCGTTCGACAATAGATAACTTGCAGATGGCGCTGATGAAGGCTGATTTAAAGACTGCCAAGGAATATGCAGCCTTAGTACGCGATCATGAAATTGGTTCAAGAATCTTTACTAATATAGTGGAAGAATACAATCTTACTAAGCAGGTGCTTCTCGAAATCACAGAGGATGTGGAGCTGCTGGAACAAACGCCAAATATCAAGGATTCTGTTCATCGCAGAAACCCATATGTCGACCCGCTTAATTTCATACAGGTTCACTTAATTCATGAATTAAGGGAAAAGGACGGGAGAGACACTGAATTGCTCATTCAAGTCCTGCATACAATTAATGGAATAGCAGCTGGCTTACGTAATACTGGGTGAGTAATAGTTCAAGATTAACCGGGATAGAGAATCTTTAAGATTCTCTATCTTTTTTAATGGCTCTTATCGTATAGAAGCTCGCTTCCGAGGGAGATTTCAACATTACGAAACGGGACCTTTCAATAGATAATATTTTAGATAAAAGCTATTCGTAATAAAAAGCAAAGGAAAAAATTGGATAATTCTGAAATTTAATGTATAATATTGGAAGGGTGGGTTTAAAGTCCTATTTTTAGGAAGAGGGTGAGTAGGATAAATGGATGATTAATAGTAGAGAGATATACGGATGCAATATGAATTAAACTGCTACGAGTTACCAATAATACTGTTTATAAGAGTGACAATTTTGCTGAGTAGGTGGATATAGTGAATGCATATATAAATAATTACATAGGGGCTGGCACTCAAGCCCTATACCCGGTATTTGATAATGGATATCCGTTAACGAAGATCTTTTCAGTCAGCGGCGAATCAATCATACAAATGCCTACTATCCAAATTATTAAGGAAAGTATCATTCGTTATGGTTCTAATTATGATGGTGCAGTAAAAAGCGCAAACACCATTTAGGCGGAAGCTATGCGCTCCCCTTGCAGATAAGTGGTCAATATGAGATTTACATGTTTCCGACGAAAGCTTGCCTGCATGCAGAATGTGTGTGGATAGCTCTTGAACATTATAAAGGATGCGAGCGAGTAGACGGTTTGCATACACGCATTTATTTATCCCATGATACTTCGATTATTGTTGAATGTAAGACCACCTTGTTGATGCATCGCTATAACAAGGCCTTAACCTTAAAGAATAAGATTGATAATTTTCTCATGAGCATGAAATAATGATTAACAACAACCCGTCAAATTCATTTGACGGGTTTTCGTTTTCTCATAAGATAATATGTTACTATATAAGTATTCAGAATTTTCATAACACACTTTACCCATTGCCATAAAAATGAGTAATATGGCTCTGTTTTTTGAAAACTTAATTGATTCTCAATACTAAATGTGATAAATTTATGTATAAAGTTATAATTTACACTTTTTTAAATATTTTTATGGTATAAAAGTCATGTAATCGTAAACAAATACGGTCATTAGGAGGAGAAAGGTAATGGAGAAAGGGCAACTCAATAAAGATTTACTCGCAAATATGGCGAATATTGGTGATTTGGTGGAGTTTAAGCGAAGGAATCTGCAAATCATTGGCAAGGTTTCTCTAGTGAAGGAACTATCCTGTATCGTAGATATAGACACAGATGTGGCGACCTATTTTGACTATGAGACTCCTAAGACAGTTGTTCGCCACGGTAATTATAAGATTATCTCCAATCCTGAAAGCATCTATGACAGTAAATTAAGCCAGGCAGAATTTTAATACATAATGGAAATAGGCAAGATTGCATACATAATACTTAGGAGTAATGATTCAATGTGCGGCAGAACCGTGATTATGCCCAAAAGAATGATTTTGGGCTAGCAAGCCATGCTATCATATGAATAGTTAAACCCCTATTTTTTGCACCTAGTGAAAACTGGGTGTTTTTTTATGAACATAAATCGTCTAGTAGGATTTTATAGGTCACTTGGAGAAATAAACACAAAGCTGTCTCATCTTGTATAAGCGCTTTATCGGGAGATTCCTATTTTTAAGATAACGCGGTAACAGGAGGGGAGAGGCATTAGCGAATTGAATACGCTGCTAAGTGATACCTATAAGCAGGTTTTTCATGTTATTCTGCCGGAAGCAATGGAGCGATTGATCACGGACCAATCGCCAGAAGCGATCGCTGACGCTTCTACTGTTTATAATATGTTCGTTGAAGGTGTTCTGGCCGAGACTGGCTACTTTTCCTTTTACAAATCATTGGAAGAGTCAGGGATTATGCCTGGCTTGCTGGAGGGCATCGGGAACTTGAAGCGGGATGAGTCCAGGCATATAGGATATGAGACCTTCCTTTTACAAAGATTGATTTGTGAGCATCCACATCTTCTCGATGATGTCATCATGAAGAGAATGGCTGTGATGGCGCCTTTAGCTCTGCGAATCGTAGAAGAAGGATTTGTCGATGGAGATTTAGATGCATTTGGAGCGGAACCGGATGAAGTCATGAATTTCGCCCTGAAACAATTGCAGGTCAGGATGGATGTGCTAAGTCGGGCAAAGGGCAAGAAGCTTGATGAAATTTATTCAGCAAGTAATCATGATTTATCCCTTATATGAAAAGCAGGTCAGCGGGTCACTCTGCTGACCCGGCTTGCCTATGACGTCCAATGGTTTTGTTAATTCAGCAAAGAGGAAGGAGAATGGAAGCTTTTTGTCGAAATAGTAAGCGATTACATGAAGGGATGGAGGCTTATTTCATGAGTGAACGGTTCAACGGAAGAGTAGCAGTGATTACAGGAGGAAGCAGAGGTATCGGCAAAGCGATAGCCGAACAGTTTGCTTCGGAGAAAGCGAAAGTAGTCGTGCTGGATGTGAATGAGGAAGCTTTGGCGGCATGCACAGAGGATTTTCGCTCAAAAGGCTACGAGATATTTGCAAGGAAAGCGGATGTCACTTCCTCTATTGAGGTAAATGAAGCGGTAGAAGAAGTGATTTCGCAATACGGCCATATAGATATCCTTGTCAATAATGCTGGAGTCATCCGTGATAATCTCCTTTATAAGATGGAAGATGCAGACTGGGAAATGGTGATGGATGTTCATTTAAAAGGCTCCTTTTATATGACAAGAGCGGTTCAAGCTCATATGGTTAAACAGAAATATGGGAGAATCATTAATATTTCGTCTACCTCAGCACTTGGGAACCGTGGTCAAGTCAATTATTCAGCGGCGAAGGCCGGACTGCAAGGCTTCACGAAAACATTGGCTATTGAATTAGGAAGGTATGGGATAACGGCTAATTCCGTAGCACCTGGTTTTATTGAAACAGATATGACGAAAGCAACCGCCGAGAGAATCGGTATCACATTTGAACAATTGATTGAAGCAAGTGTCTCTGTCATTCCTGTTGGCAGAAGCGGGAAGCCGGAGGATATCGCAAATGCCGTAGCATTCTTTGCGGATGAAAAATCATCATTTATCAGCGGACAAGTACTATATGTAGCCGGAGGTCCGAAAAATTAAGGAGGATTGTCCATGTATGAGGCGGCAATAGGAAAGCGATCAGAACGAGTTAGAAATGTGATTGACCGAAACAAGGTTAAGCAGTTTGCCCGTGCAATCGGAGATGAAAATCCGATTTATGTAGATGAAGCGACTGGGGCTTCCTCAAGGTACGGGAGCAATCTGGCACCTCCTACATATCCAAGAGTGTTTAATTATGGCCAGATAGAAGGATTGACGCTTCCCCCAAAAGGACTGATTCATGGGGAACAGATTTATCATTATGAACGGCCTCTTCTTGTAGGGGATGAGGTATATTGTTACGCGAGAGTAGCTGATTATAAGGAACGAGAAGGAAAAAATGGCAGGATGGGAATCATGCGCATCGAAAACAACGGGGAGGACGCCGAAGGGAAACCAATCTTTTCTTCGACCGTTGTCATTATTATTAATGAGGCTGCTATAAAGGGGATGAATCAATGAACACAATTGAACAGCTAAAGGTTGGTGAAGGAATTGCTCCGGTCCAATTGCCTCCGGTCACACCTGATGTTCTAGTTCAATACGCAGAGGCCTCAGGAGACCATAATCCAATCCATCTTGATGAAGATGAAGCAAAGCGGCTTGGTCTACCTGGAATCATTGCGCACGGCATGTGGACGATGGGGAATTTGACAAAACTATTCACTCCTTATTATGAAGAGGGATTCCTGCAAGATTATCAAATCCGTTTCAGAGGGATGGTCTTTTTGGGAGATATCGTTACCTTGCAGGCTAAGCTGGAGTCGAAGGATGATCAATTATTAACCTTTCAGGTTTCAGCGTCCAATCAAAGTGGTGCTGATGTGCTAAAAGGCAAAGCAATCTTTAGGCTGGCCCAATAATCAAAAAAAGAGGAGCTGCCCAAAAGCTGTGGGTGCCGGCTCCTCTTTCTAAATTATTATCGATAAAATAAACCTAAGGAAATATCCAGTAGCCGCTGTTTCTCATCCTCACTCAAACTTCGGCCATATAGAATGACTTCATTATCATGAAATAGTTGATGTAAATCATAGGATCCATATGGATGAGAAGTAGTGGCTGGCTCTCTCAAATCCGAATTTCCTAACAGATAATCAACAGAGACTTCAAAATAGTGAGCCAATTGTAATAAACCTTCAATACTTGGTTCGCGTGTCTCCCTTTCGTAAGAGCCTAGTGTGGACTGGGCTACCCCGATGATAGTTCCCAGCTCTTCTTGTGATAAACGCTTCTCTTTACGTAATTCTTTTAATCTGGATCCAAAAGAAGATGTCATTATAGATCCCACCTTTTTACGAAACGTATTGTATATTTTTATTATAGGACAAAAGAGCTAAATGAGCGAGTAAAATGGTGTAAAATGAATCTAATAATTACAATAATTAATGTTTTTATGAATTTTAAGTAAAGAACAACATTTCTGAACAACAATTCGATGCATTATTGTCATTCTTTTGCCCTGCTCAGGACCAAAGGCTTGTCCTATAGTCCGTCGGTATCATAAACAGATTTGGAATTTAGATTTACTCCATACCAGCCTCGCGTTGCGGTATGCTGGGATTCTCCGTCATCAACAACCTCATACACATGAATACAGATGTCGCTGCTGCCAGGGACATTGCCTTCTATATCAAAATGAACATTAGATTCATTGGCGTATCCAATATATTCTTTAACAAGCTCAATGGCTTCTGTTGGTTCTGAGAAAATTGGCTCCTCTGAATGAGTATCTGAATCTGTTTCTTCGTCCAATGGTACTGAGGCTCCCTCATTTTTGGTGGTTGAAGAATCCGCTGTAGCTTGATTTTTATTTGCTTCAGCTGCCTCATTGTCAGATTGATAATCTTGCGTTAAGTCAGACTTCGTTGTTTGTTCTTCAAGTGCAGTAATCGTTTTCTTCGCCTCTAGAATACTTGCTTGTAAATCCTCATTTTCTTTCTTTTGTTCAGCCAAGGATTGCTGTAAACCCTCGATTTGATTTGTCAGTTGATCAATTTCAGATGTGTAGCGGGAATAAGACAATACGTAGGCTATTACTCCACTAACCAGCAAAATGCCGAGTATTGCTAGCGTGAGAATATTTAAGTTTTTTCTTTTCATGCTGTTCATGTCAATCCTCCCTAAGTATGTATATATCTATTATATCTAAAAAGATTTTTCTAATATATAATGTGACGGAAATTTATAAGTATTTTTAGTTTTGGATTCGCCTGGAGAATAGATTTATATCCTATAAATAAATAGGTAAAGAAGGAGGTATTAGAAAGAAGGTGAACAGTATATTATAGTTTATTTCTTTATATTAATATATTTTACTTTATAGACTAACCATGAATCTTAGTTGCAGCTCACCTTAGGAGTGGATATAGAATTAAAATCCGCTTAGTATAAATGATCAGGTATTTATTAGTGAGGGGAAAATAAGGGGTTAAGAGCCTATGAGGGAGTCGCCGAAGCGCGTGTTCGAACGAAAAAATGGTGGGTGCTTAGCCTAAAATAATTTACTGTTCATCCCCTTAACAGAAAGTAAAGGTCGGTTTAATACTAGGCAAAAGCTATCAGGTGTAGAGAAATACGAATAGACAGGCTCGCACGAAATGATGAGCCTGCCTTATCATATAAGATAAATTTTATTTTTCGGCCACGGCCATTGGAATCGCTTTCATAATTAAGCCGGATATTAAAAGCAATAGGCTGCCAGCCATGAGAGTTGTGTGAAAGACAAGGATGCTTGATGATACAGCTTCACCGCCTATAGAATAGGCTACTTGGAAAATGACGCGGTAAAAGAACAACATAAACATGAAAATCCCAACAGAATACAGGATTCTATCTGTTCGTTTGCTAGCTGTGACAAGGAAGCAGAGGGCGATAATTAAGACAGCTAAAGCGAATGCCATAGTGACATACATCATTCATTCCTCCTTCGCAAGACCTTTTACATAATTTTACTATACTGGATAGGTTTGTGAAAGTGATAATTTCACTAAATTGTTATAATTATTTCCTAAAATATATTGACTTATTGAATAATATGTGATTAAAAGTAGCTGATTTGAGTAAAAAAGCAGGGCTTTATAAATTGAGATAAAATAAATGACTTTACTTAAGCGTTTTTACCTTCTGGTGAGAAAAGGGATATGTATAAGAGGAACACAACTTATAAAGAGCAGCGGTATTCCTTCTAGCCTGAATAGCAAATGATTTGGGGGGGTAACGTGGTCAATACTGGGGAGACCTCGTTTAGCCGAATAAGCATCCTCGACTTATGAGTAAACGAAGGAGAAATCAATGGTGGCTTCTGCTTTATGGTTCTCGGGTACGGGCTGATCTAATGTAATCATTTCTAATTAATCGCGGTTTTTAGAGGTATATTTGGTTAACATGTCATCATCCCCTTCGATAAGAATAGTTAACTATTACACAAAAATGAGGAATTTGTTTTGTACGTGCTAATTTTTATGAAGCGCAGACTCCTATTTTTGGCAGAATGGGCGAGACTCTCGGTACGGAGCTCTTGCCGAAGGAGAGCTGGCGAAAGCAGCATCCCTACGGAAAGCTAGAGCCCATTCTGTCGAAAATAGCTTTCAAGACCATATGGGGGTGCGAGAGTATAAAAAAACTGTAGACAAAACCCCTTAATGGGTTTTGTCTACAGACTGAGGGAATGAATCATCCCCGGATGATGTGCTTATCAGATGGTTGGTAAGTGCAGGAGTCAATCAAGACATGACAGGCATTCGCATGGTGCGAATGACATTGTTTATATATTTCCTGCGTTTGTAAATAATGGTCTTTAATTCTTCGTTGGTTAAAGAAGTCTCGGAAACATCACAATAATCGGTTCCTTTTCCATGGATGGTCCATTTCTGTTCATGTTCATAAAACATCAGTGTACATTGTCCGCCTCTAATATGATCTTCAAAGACGAAATAAAATTTGCTTCCCTCTTCATCAAAAGAAGAGATTGATTTAAAGTTTTCTACAAAGTGATCCACGTCTTTTTTATACATAATGACTTTCATTCAATATCCCTCCAGTTAAGTAGTGAGTACACTCATTTCATCTTATAGTATTTAATTATATAGATTAATTGGATTTTTCTCTATAGTAAAATAACTGGAATGGACTTTTGAGTTATTTTCCAACTGTAGCAGCAAGGTGAAAGGAAGGGTCTAGAGGAAGGGAGCGGTTTTAGTTGGAGTTGTATAGAGGTAGTATGAGGCTGCTAGAATCCCAAAGTGTTGAAACATACATCATTGTTTCTAAAACAATACTTAAGACCAAATCTAATATGATTTGGCCTTAAGTAATGAAATAGAATCATCTTAATCGCCGATTTTTCCTGTGCCGTTACACTCAGGACAATTCTTGACAGCTGGATATAGACGAATCGCACGCTTAAAGGCTTCCTCGTATGAAAAATGGCTGACTTCTGTCAGACGAATAATCTCTCTATCTAAATTTTCGTATTGTTGATGATGTTCATCATAAATTTTGCCGTCAAAACAATCTCTGCAAATCCCCAATATCCATATCCTCCCTTGAATTGATTACGTCAATATTGTATCGAATAAACAAAAAGGACGCAAAAAGGTAGCTTGCGGAAACAGTATTTAAGAGGATAGGAGAATAAAATATAGAAAAAATGGAATTTTGGTTAAGCGCTTACCAAACAGAGGTATAAATATATAAACCGTCAGCCAAAAGCTGAAAGAATTTAATATGAAGCTGCAAAAAGATAGTGAATCGGAATAAAAGGTGAAGGATAAACATTGAGTATCTATTATTCTCGATTGGGAATAGAGGATAAAAAAACACCTCTCAAGAACTGGATGTAAACTCGAGAGGTGTCTAGTCAGTAGGTATTTAGTTTAATACTTGAACTTGGACTGTTTTGCGTCCCCATGACATCGCTGCATCATGTGAAGGAATGAAAACATCAATCTTATTGCCTTTTATCGCGCCGCCTGTATCAGAGGCAGTAGCATATCCGTATCCTTCAACATAGACTTTAGAGCCTAGTGGAATGACATTTGGATCTACAGCGATAACTTTGGCATCTGGGTTAGCTTTAAGGTTAACGCCTGTGGCTGTAGTACCTGAACATCCGTTACAGTTGGCCGTATAGGCTGTTGCTGATACTGTAAGGGTTTTGCCGGCGCTAGGTTTAGCTTCAGTCGCTGCTGTTTTCTGTACTGCTGGTTCTTTCTTGGCTGTTGGTTGAGCAGTTTGTTTTACGGCAGGTTTTGCTGCAGGTTTAGCAGCAGCTGTGTTCTTGTTTGTTGCGGGTGCTTGACCATCACCTGCTAGTTTAAGAACCTGTCCTGGATGTATCACAATAGAGTTTAATTGATTCCAAGAACGTAAGTCTTTAATAGATACATTCTTTTCTTTGGAGATCTTCCACAAGCTATCTCCTTTTTTTACTTTATAAGTTGGTGTGTCTTTTTTGACAACCAATTTAGTGTTCTCGATGATTGTGTCTGAATCGAGACCGTTCAGTTTTTTTATATTATCTACTGAAGTGTCGTATTTTTGAGATATTCCCCAGAGAGTATCTCCTTTTTTTACTGTAATTTCTTGAGCGGATGCTTTTTGCCCACTCATAGCAACGGTGATGGAAGCTACCGCTACAAACGATAATAAAGTCTTCTTCATGTAGTTTTAACCTCCTAAAATTGTTTGTATCAGCTAACATTGACAATCTTAACAGGTTTATCCAAAAGAAGTAATAACGAGCAGATGATAAATTCGTTACCGATATAACGCTATTATGTCAGTAATATGTCTATTTATCTGAAAATTCAGATAAATAAAGGCGAAAAAAGGGATGATTTATTGGTATGATAGGCTTTGAGTTAGATTGGTTAAAAGTGATTTTTTGTCATAAATGTAACACAAATATCCATTTACTGTCGTAAATGGTAAAAAATGTAAGTTCATTTTCATTGAAAAAATGACGAAAAATCTAAAATAGAGGTTTGAAAATTGGAAGATAGGACTCAAAATTGGTTGAAAATGTAAAATCGATTGTATTTCCATGACAGAATAGTGGGTCGAGGGATCAATCAATTTTTTCGATTTACCAATTGAGAAAGATATAGTTATAGTATATACGAATATCTGACAAAAATTAAGCTTTTTTTGAAAAAGTTGTTGAAATTTTCCTCACCTTTAAAAATTGAAAGAAGTGCTATTTAGCGGTGTGCAACTCTTCCGTTTAAAGAGGATAAGTTTATGCTCGCTTCTAGAATTCGACAAACTAATGAAAATAGATGAATTAAAATAAAGGTGAGCTTAATAGTAAGGAAGAAAAGAGAGGAGATGGACGGCAGATAGTAAAGGAACAAGGTTCGGGCGCAAGTATTTGGAGTGGAATTAAGATATTAATTGCCTCGGTTCTTTTAATTGTTATGATACGGATGTTTTTGCTGACACCTTATAAGGTGGAGGGGCTCTCGATGGAACCCACCTTGCATGATCAAGAGAAAATACTTGTGACACCCGTACGTTGGGAAGCTTCCTATCGCCGCGGGGAGATTGTCGTCATAAAAGGTGATGGCTATGAACGATATGTAAAGAGAGTGATTGGACTTCCAGGGGATAAAATAGAAGTAAAGGGTGAGGATTTATACATCAATGATAAAAAGTGGAACGAAGCATATCTAGATGGTGTCAGTACAGATGACTTTAGTGCCACACTGGTTCCTGAGCATTGTTATTTTGTGATGGGGGATAATCGGACAGTCAGTATGGACAGCAGGAATGGTCTTGGGTTTATTGAAGAGGAGCGGATTATCGGGAAAGGGAAATATGTTTTTTACCCATTTCAAGACATGCGGGAGATTCAATAAAAGAGGGTCTATAAATAGGGTGTTTTCGTGTTTCTTCTATATAATACATTTAGATGATTATAAAGTCGGAAGGAGTTAAGTTTGCATCGGGCGAATGTTTATTTAGTAATAAAGAGCTTTGGAGGGATGAAGTATGCTAAAAAGGCATGAAGTTCTGATTAAGCAGTTAGCCGATTATCGCCATGAATTTCTACAAACGGTTTCGAGTGTTGGAGAAGAGGAAGCAGATATGATTCCGGAAGGGTATCGGAATAATATTCGCTGGCATATGGGTCATGTTTATGTGGATCAGTATTTATGGATTCAGCATTTGACAAAAGAAGAGGTCGTCATGCCGAAGAATTTCGTAGAATGGTTCGGTTACGGAACAAGTCCTTTGGACTGGGGAGAGAATATACCAAGTTTGGATTATTTAAAAAAGCTGCTGGCCATTCAGCCGTTTATGATTCGTGATTTATATGGGGAGCGGCTTGATGAGCAATTCCCGACAACTGAATCGGGAATGCAAACAATTGCTCAAGTATTAGTTAGGACTATATTTCACGAGGGGATTCATTTGGCGAATGTTCAAGCAATTAAGAGAGCAACAGCAGCCAGGAAAATTTATTGAGAATAAGTGGTATGACCATTATTTTAGAATTTAATTAACGAGATTTTACAATAGAAAGCGGGTGTTTGCTAATTGCAGACACCTGCTTTTTATCGATTGTTTATATAAGTCAAACAAGGTGTTCAGCAGTTACCAAAAGAGACCCATGGTAGGGAAAACGATTATTCTGTATATATTTAAGTGATGTTTTATTACGTAATTATTACATTGAATACATTAGCCTTACATTAACGTTATATTCTGATGAATTAATATATTTCTTTGTTTTGGTTTTGGTATAGTACAAGAGTAGCAAGCTAGATGCTAAGAAAAAGTCCTAAACCAAAAGGAGTATGTATGAAAAACAATCAAGGAAACAAACTGCTGAAACTGTTTCTTCTTTCTATGTTTGTTGTTGCTCTTGTCTTTAGTACAACTATACCGGGAACGTCGAATACAGCTGAAGCAGCTGGTTTCAAGTATTCGAGTAAAGTTCCATTATCTAAATCTCAACAGAAATATTTATATGACCTTTGTGTAAAAAGAGGATTGAACTATAAGCATACATTAGCCGTTATTAAGCATGAGAGTAATTTCAAAGCTAAGGCTAAAGGCGGTTCAAACTATGGTTTATTCCAAATTAATAAAGTAAATCATAAAAATTTGGCTAAAGTGACGAAAACCAAAAACAGCCCATATGATGTAAAGGTAAACATGAACTGGGGTACATATATGCTGTCAAATTTGCAGAAAAAATATGCTAAAAAAGGCTATAAAGGAACAGCTCTTCGTGAAGCTACATTAAGTGCCTATAATAAAGGTGAAGGCGGATTTGCCAAGTACGGTAAAGCTACTGCTTATATTAAAAAACATAATCAAGCCTATAAAGTTATACAATCATGGTTCTAACTTAAAAACAGCGCTTAACCGGATAGGGTTAAGCGCTGTTTTTATGTAAATATCCATTTAGCTATAAATTGGATTTTAGGCTGTTGAAGTCCTCATTTGGATAGTAGGCATTTTTCACGAGCACGTTTGGTCCGAGACATTTCACTGCTGGGCAATGGCAGTTAAGCGAGCGGGCTAGCTTTGTATTCATCCACTTCTCATAAACCTCCTTCAAGGAGTGGTGGAGGATGTTGCCGAGTGCCGGGGCATCGCCGAAATCGGTCACAATTACTTCTCCGTTGAAGATATTGACATTCAAGCGGGAGCGACCATCCGGGTCATTTCGGATGGTCACATTCTTACTTGCGTACAGGCGTTTCAGAAGGTTAAGATCCTCATCGTTATTGCTGCAAGGATAAAAAGGCAATGTGCCGAAGAGCATCCATACGTCCTCATTCCTGCAATCGAGCAATCGATGAATAGCTGCTCTAATTTCATCTAAGGACAAAACTTCTAGTGCGGAGGCAAAATCACTCGGGTACATGGGATGAATTTCATGTCTTCTGCAGCCCATTTCTTCCGTAATCTGTTTATGTATGTTCTCCAAATAAGGCAATGTGCGCTTATTCAGCATGGTTTCCGCAGAGACAAGAACTCCTGCCCGGTTCAAATGAATGGAGTTGTCAATGATATTCTGGAAAAGGGCTTCCCTTTGCTTATAGGATGGTTTTCTTTCCATCATCGCGAACCCGCCCTCAACGAATTCATCAATCGTTCCCCAGTTATGGGAAATATGCAATACATCTAAATAAGGAATGATTGATTCATATCGTTCAAGCGGCAGGGTAAGGTTCGAGTTGATTTGGGTATGGACCCCTCGTTGAGATGCATACCTCAATAATGGCACGACATAGCTCTCGACACTTTTTTTAGCAAGCATCGGTTCCCCTCCGGTAATGCTGATGGAGCGCAGATGTGGGATTTCCTCAAGTCTTTGAATCAATAATTCTAGCGGCAGTGCATTCGGGTCTTTTGGCTGCAATGTATAACCGACAGCGCAATGCTCACATCGCATATTGCATAGGGTGGTAGTAGTGAACTCTATATTGGAAAGAGTCATTTTACCATATTGAGATACATCCATATAGGCTTCCCAAGGGTCATACAGGGGACTCATTTCTGTTGAAAGCCCCTTCTTTACACTAATCATATTCAATCTCCTCAAGGTAAAAATTTCATACCCCATATTATGGTCATTTTAGCCGATTTATGTCAATCAATCTATGTGGAGGATTCAGGGGAAAGAAGGAGGTATCCCTCGTGTTTCATCCGTAAATCTTTTAAGGAAAAAGGTATTAACAATTCCAATGGACCATTGATTATAGGTTTTGTTTTAGAAGATAATGGAAATGGTAGTAAGGAGTGATTGGTTTATTTAGAAAGTCAGCGATATGTTTCCTCCACATATAGCGTAAGCTTTAACAAAATTCACTTATAATATCAAGAAGGTTGGATGGAGGTTAACCGTTAACTAATGACTCGAGTGATAAATAAGGAGTGAAAGAATGAGAAAATTCACGAAGACCACGATTGGGTTCCTGCTTGTAATCGGATTGGGATATGCAGCAGCGACTTCCATTTATGCCGGATCAAGTGAGTCAACGGAAGATGAGCTGCCAAAGACCAAGGTTGAATATAAAGGTGAACCAATTGAGGTTTACATTGGAAATCCTGAAAAGGGGAACAGCAAGGAGATTTCTGAATGGACTGATGGACTATCAGATGACACAATTCAAAAAGCATTAGAGGAGTTTGAGAAATCAACCGGAATTCCACTTTCTGAGATTGAAAAGGAAAATGCGAATTGATTCATTTCTCTTTTTTAACGCTTGAGGTAAAATAAGAAGAGCGACTAGTCAGAAAGAGAGGAATTGAAATGAAGAAGGTACAGACAATAGAGGAATTTAACGAACAAATTTCCAATAACCAGCTCACCGTGGAAATCTTTACGACAACCTGGTGTCCGGATTGCAAAAGGCTAGATATGTTCATAGATGAGATTGTGGCCGAGCATGCGGATAAAACATGGTATATGGTAGATAAGGATGAGTTCCCTGAGTTGGCTGAGGAACATAATGTGATGGGAATTCCGAGCTTGCTGGTATATAAGAACGGCGAGAAAATTGCACATTTGCACAGTGCCAATGCCAAAACACCTGATCAAGTCAGGGAATTTTTGAATGAATTATAAATAAAAACATAAAAGGGCTGAGGTATCAGTATTTCAGTCAATAATAAACCCGAATTATTAGGTGATAGTTTTATCACGCTTAATAGTTCGGGTTTTTGTTTGTTTCAATAGATATCCTAACAAAGTCTATTAAGGAAGCTATCGTTTGTCTTGCGGAATCGTTTATAAGTTCTGTCCCAGCCGCTTTTTTAGATTAATTTTTTTGAAGTGTGGCCGCTTTTGGCCTCAGCTAGCAGCCTTAGAAAACGAGACTCATCGAGCAGCTCGATTGGAATGCCCTTATCCTGAAGTTCCCGTGCTTTACTCTCTTTCGAACTGATTCCCTGGTCTCCAACTATTGAGTGATCTTGTCTCCCTATAATGAGATAATCTGTCTTCTTGCTGACACTTGATTTAAGAATACCGCCGAAATTTACGATTGTCTGCATGGCATCAATTCTGTTCATCGAATCAAGGTCACCCGTAAAGACAAAGGTCTTTCCATAGAGAGGGTTATTTTCATCTGGGTCAATCGTTGGTTTTATATCACCTATTTTAACGGTTTTGCTATATTTTTTGGTTACTGGAGCTTTTTCCTTCGTGAAGGCATTCATTGGCCTTAACTGAGATAATCGCTTAATAGGCAAGGAAGGGTGAGCTTCAAGAAAATCAGGAAAGGATGGCTGACCGCTTGCTTCGATGCTTTTTAGCACAAGCTCTGCACAGGCCCTTGCATCAGCTAAGGCATGATGATGTTCTTCTAGGTCGATGCCAAAATAACGGGTCCGCTCCTTAAGTGATTGTCTGACACGATGTCCCCCAATTGCCCGGTTAGAAATAGGGATGCTGCAGCAATAGGTTAATTCGGGTATAGCTAAATCGTATTCCTTCAGGCAAGCATGTAAGACGCTCATATCGAAATAGGCATTATGGGCAATAATCATGGTGTCTTTAAAGTCATGTTCGATTATTTTCCAAACTTCATTAAATGCAGGCGCATCCTTAACGGCCTCAGGCGTTATGCCATGCACCTCCATATTCTTGCGGTCGAATTTCATGATAGGTGGTTGTATAAGGAAATACTTCTCATCTGCAATTTTTTGATTATTGACATAGACGATTCCGATAGAGCATGCGCTATTCGGATATTGATTGGCTGTTTCGAAATCAATCGCGATAAATTCCACTTGCAAACCTCCTGATTCATTCTTTAGATGGGGCTCCTATATGAAAGCATTCTTCTATTATAGCAGTTTATCAGAAAAAGGCAGGAAGCTAGGACTAAATGAGTCTAGCTTTTCCAAGATATTATTGTACAATATATTAATAAAGAATTGATAATCTAAAGCGGAGTAGTGATACGTTTGGCATCCAGTCAGAATGATTGTTTAATAAAGGCCAGTCTTCTAGCCGGCAAAATCATGCTTGAAAACGGAGCGGAAACAAGCCGGGTAGAGGACACAATGGAAAGGATGATATCCAAAGCGCTCGGCGTGGAGCGAAATCAGGAGACCTTTACCTACATAACTTTAAGTGGGATTTTCGTGAAAACGGATATGAATAATACCAATTTTATCCGAATTGATAATCGCGATCATAATTTGAATAAAATTACAAAAGTGAATCAAATATCCCGTCTTTTCACTGAAGACCTCCTTACTCTTGAAGAAGTGTATGAAAAATTGCAGGAGGTCGACCGGGAAAAGATGGGTTATTCCCTCACGATGAAATTGATCTTCACAGCGATTCTAAGCGGCAGTGTTATGCTAATCATGAATGGCACCTTTATAGATTTGCCAGCAAGCATGATTGGCGGTTTGGTTTGTTATGTGTCGTATTTGCTGGGCTATCAATATTTGAAAATACCGTTTATAACAGAATATATAGCCGCCTTTTTAGGCGGTTTGGCTGCTTTCTTTGTCAACGGAATGGTCGGAAGTCATTTGAGCTCTGTGATGATTGGAACGGTGGCTCCGCTGGTTCCGGGGATAGCGATTACGAATGCCATACGAGATATTTTGGCAAAGCATTATATTTCCGGCTCCATCCGTATGGTGGAGGGGATATTTATTGCTGGGTCCATTGGAACAGGAATAGCGACGGTTTATTATATTTTCATACAGTAGGAGTCATTACGGATGTTAAATCTCATTTTTCATATGGTCTTTAGCTTCTTATCATCCATCTCATTCGCCATCATCTGCAATGTGCCGAAGAAGTCTATCCCGATGGGCGGAATCGTAGGGATGCTTGGATGGATGGGCTACATTCTTTTAAGCACCAATGGGTATGGAATCTTTCAAGCAAGTGTGGTTTGCTCCTTGCTGCTAGCCTTTGCCGGGCAAATTGCTGCGCGAATGTTCAAGATGCCTTTGACCGTTTTTTATGTGCCTGGTCTAGTCCCTATTGTGCCGGGCATTTCAGCCTTCCAGGCGTTTCGCCATCTAACCATGAATGACTATGATGCCGCTATTATGGGGTTTTTGAATGTCGGTTATTGTGCAATAGGAATTGCCTGCGGAATCGTTATATCGGATATTTTGTTCAATACATTTTTTGGTCTGTATCGCTTCATAAAGCGTGATGGAAAACAAAAAGCTTGATTTGTCTCGGATAAATCAAGCTTTTTGTGTTTGGCTAATGCTGCTGCCCTCGGTATGATTTTCGGACCTTCTCTATCTCCTTTAGTTCTTCCCAGCGTTCCTCGGCAACATGCTCTTCTTTTTCACATTTCGGACAATAGATTCCAACGATTAGACTGCCTTCGCGGCCAATACGATGCCATTCATGAGTACATAATTTTTGTTTAACCAGTTTGAACAAACCCATTTTTACGTCTCCTTTAATCTCGTTTCTACCTGTCAAAATAGCAAGAAAGAAAGGGAATCCCCATCCGTTTTTAGAATAGAACCGCTAATTTGCAAAAAACTATTAATCTCTTATCAATGGTTTAAGGAAAGGTTACAGACAGGAAAGTCTGTTTTTACTATATATTGTAAATTATACAGGAAGATTGAAAGAAGAAAAGGGAGGATTTACCGTTTGTTATGTCGAATTCCAAAAAAATACTTCAACAAAAACAATTAGGGAAGTGATGCAGATGAGAATTCGGCAGGCGGTCCCTGCAGATGCGCCTTATATAGCGGAAGTGAATGTGGAAAGCTGGCGTTCTACCTATAAGGGGATTGTTCCAGATCAATATTTAAACGGAATGTCACTCGAAAAAAGAGAAAGGCAGTGGCGCTTGATCATTGAGAACCCGGATTCCATTGTCCTGGTTGCCGAACTGGAGGGTGGACGAATCATCGGCTATATCAGCGGCGGAAGAGAGAGGAGCGGAAAATCCCCTTTTGAAGGAGAACTTTATGCCATCTATCTTTTGAAGGATTGTCAAAGAAAAGGGGTAGGCAAGAAATTAGTTAAGGAATTGATTCGTGAAATGAGGAATCAGCATATAACGAATATGCTGGTTTGGGTGATTGAAGAGAATCCGTCTAAATGTTTTTATGAATTAATTGGGGGAAAGCCTTTCTTTAAAGAAAAGCTCATTATTTCGGGAAAGGAATTGCAGGAAGTGGGCTATGGTTGGCCGAGCTTAGATCTTGTTCTGGTTTGAATCGGCTATGCTGCCCGTCATTTATAACGGGCAGCATTAAGTACTTAATCCTGTCTGGCATAAAGATAGGGACTGAGAATACTGGCTAAACAATCGATGAAAAGAGGATCAACACTCGCGGCTGTCAGATAGTGATATTCTTTCCCGCCATTATTCAAGATGTTTTGCTTATTTTCCTTTTCTAATTCCTCAAGTGTTTCAGACAGTCAGCTGTGAAGCATGGTGACATGGACATGCTTAATTCCCTGATGGGCTAGATTGGTCAATGTATCACTCGTTGAGGGCTCAAGCCAAGGCTATATATCTATAATGATATTTATTTGGAATTAATCTGCTGTCAGGCGCATATTCTCAAATGAACAGAGATGCCTGGAGGGCATTCTGGAAGCATTGGGCGTCCAGTCATGGCTAGAGGCAAACATCTGCTGGAAGGTGATGCGAATGGCTGATACAAAAACAGAATTTTATATAGCGATGGACGGTCATATTGTTGCTCAAATAGAATTTGTTCCTTGTGTAAGGGAGCATGAGCATAAAGTTATTCTAATTAATCATACACTTGTCATCGAACGGTATAGAGGAAGGGGGCTTGGCCGTGAATTAATTAATCGAGTGGTAAAACATGCCCGCTCGGAAAATAGACTGATTATCCCAGTCTGTCCATTTGCCAAAATGATATTAGAAGGCAATAACGATTATAAAGATATCCTGATTACAGGTTACCCAGACTCTTGACTAATTCTCTGGAATTAGGAAAGGGTCTTTTTCTATGAAAAAGCGGAATAGTGGATAATCTTTTTTCATCATCGTATGATGAAATCATTATGAAGATATTTAAACGGAAGTACATAGTTTTAGGAGGATGAAGAAGAATGAAAGCAGTCGGTTTATCGGGAGCAATCATCGGAGCGAAAACAGCGAAATCCGTTGAGGAAGTGTTAACGGCCATTAATCATTATGATGAATCCGTAGTTACGGAATTGGTGGACTTGCGCAATTATGACGTGGAGTTTGTGCGAGGTGTGCCCTTCTCTGAATATAATCAAGATACACAAGACGTGGTCAATAAGTTAAATGAGGCTGATGTGATTGTAATTGGAACACCCATTTATCAAGCATCGATTCCGGGTGTTCTAAAGAATGTTTTTGATCATCTTGCACCGAATTGCTTTAAAGGGAAAGTAGCCGGTATTGTGACAAACGGCGGCTCTGAGAAACATTTCTTAATGACGGAATATCAGCTGAAGCCAATCCTTTCGTATTTTAAGGCCATCCTGCCCTTGAATAATGTTTTCTTACATACATCATGCTTCGGTCCAAATAATGAAATCACGAATGAGGAAGAAAAGGAGCGGATTGAAAATCTGGCAAAGGAGCTTATCGAGCTGAAGAAATTATACTAAAATTATAATTTAGTGTGAAAAAAACTTGGCGAACACAGCCAAGTTTTTCTGTAATATGGGAATAAACAGAGGTTTAGTTGATTTTCGATCTTTAATCAAGAATAGTGATGCTGCTTGCTCATTTGTGCTTCTCTTTCATAAGAAACCATCCGTAAGCGGAGAATCAGTGAGTTTCTCCGTTTATTGAAATCAGGTGTTGATATGATATGGTAATCATAATAGTTTTGATAATTGATTCGCAGTTCATTCATTAATTGGTTATACAGCTGGTCTGAACGCATATCACTCACCTTCCTTAGCTTATGTAATCTATTATTATATTATCATAAAATTTTGTATATTCCATCACAATTTCAAAATAACGAATATATTATAAATATTTTTAAAAGGCAGATAATTCTTTCTGGCAAATTGGTTCATTAAATCACCGAGTCATGTATTGAATGGACCTATAAAAGCTAGGGGCAATTATGGAATGGGTTTGGTATTAGACCAGTCTCATTTTTAATTATGCCATCTAAATTTCATATTACTGAAGCCTAGCAAGACTTCTACAAGCAAGTCTGCTATAAGAACTAGAACGGGGAGAACGCAACAAACTCCCTCACTAATTTGTTTTTTTGTTCCATTAGAAAAACCGCACTCCATTTGTTAGATACATCTAATAAACGGAGTGCAGTTTAGTTTAAAGTGTTGGATTCTATCTTGCTCAGCCAGCGAATTGGCTATTATATAAGTCTGCATAGAACCCTTTTTGATCGAGAAGGGTTTCGTGTGTTCCTTGTTCAATCACTGTTCCTTTATTCATCACCAAAATGAGGTCGGCATCCTTAATGGTGGATAGGCGATGGGCAATGACGAAGCTAGTTCGGTTCTCCATTAAGCGATTCATCGCCTTTTGGATATAGAGTTCCGTTCTAGTGTCAACGCTTGAAGTCGCTTCATCGAGAATCAGAATAGCTGGATTGGCAAGAATCGCCCTAGCAATCGTCAAAAGCTGTTTTTGTCCCTGTGAAATATTTGTGGCATCTTCATTTAAAATGGTATCAAAGCCCTCCGGAAGGGTCCGGATAAAATGGTCTGCATGTGCCGCCTTAGCGGCATCCATGATCTCATCCTTTGTTGCATTCACCTTTCCGTAAGCAATATTTTCGGCAATGGTCCCATTAAATAGCCATGTATCTTGCAGGACCATTCCAAATAAGCTGTGAAGCTCTGAGCGTTTCATGTCCTTTATATTGACACCGTCTATACGAATGGCGCCGCCTTGAAGTTCATAGAAGCGCATTAATAAATTGATTAACGTTGTTTTACCAGCCCCGGTTGGACCCACAATGGCGACCTTTTGGCCCGGTTTTACGCTAATATTCATATCTTTGATTAATAACTGATCCTGACTATAACCAAAATCAACATGCTCAAAGGACACCTGTCCAAGAGGGTGCTGAATCGTTTTAGGATTTATCGCCTCTGGTTCCTCTTCCTGTTCATCAAGCAGTTCGAAGACTCGTTCGGCAGAGGCTATTGTCGATTGCAGGATATTCGCAATATTGGCGGTCTGTGTAATAGGCTGGGAGAATTGACGGGCATATTGGATGAATGCTTGAATGTCCCCAACGGTAATGCGCCCGTTGGCCACAAAAATCCCGCCCACGACACAAATGAGGACATACCCTATGTTACCTACGAATTGCATAAGCGGCATGATCACACCAGAGATAAATTGTGCCTTCCAGGATGACTGATAAAGCCGTTCATTGATATCATCAAATTCCTCAATGGCTTTATGTTCATGGCCAAAGGCCTTTACGACTTCGTGACCGGTATAGATTTCTTCTACATGTCCATTTAATTGTCCAAGTATATTTTGCTGGCTCGCAAAAAAGCCCTGTGATTTCTTGGCGATAAAAACGGCGATTATCCCGCTTAAGGGTAAGGTTAACAGCAGGATGATCGTCAAGGATACACTTATGGAGAGCATCATGATGATAACGCCGATAATGGTAACGATGCTTGTGATAATCTGTGTTAAGCTTTGCTGAAGGGTGGTGCTAATATTATCTACATCATTGACTATGCGGCTCAAAATTTCTCCGGTTGTCGTTTGATCCAAATATTTGAGCGGTAGGCGGCTGATCTTGTCTTCTGCTTCCTCGCGCAATTGAAAGACGGTCCTTTGAGCTACACTTGCCATGATATACCCTTGTATTAGGGTGAAAAGGGAGCTGAATAAGTATAGCAGGCCTAACAGTATGAGGATTCGGGCAATATAATGGAAATCTATGCCCCCGCCTGGCACTCCCTTCATCTTTAAGACAATTCCCTCAAAGATTTTCGTTGTCGCTTTTCCCAGTATTTTTGGAGCCAAAATAGTAAAAAGAGTACTTAGAATGGCTGTGAGAAAGACCGCCAAAAGCCTCCATTTATATGGGATTAAATAAGTAATCAATCTTTTCAAGGATCCCTTGAAGTCCTTTGCTTTCTCAACGGGACCCCCATGCCCGCCGCGCGGTCCAAAGCCATGCTTCGCCATCTTGCTCACGCGATCTCCTCCTCGGACAATTGGGATTTGACAATCTCTTGATAGGTTGCATTCATCCTCAGCAGCTCTTCATGGGTTCCAATTCCCATTACATTGCCGTCATCGAGAACGATAATCCGGTCTGCGTCCTTCACGGTAGATACACGCTGAGCTACAATGAGGACAGTGGAATCGCCTGTCTCTTTTTTCAAGGCTTTGCGAAGATTAGCATCCGTTTTGAAATCAAGGGCAGAGAAGCTGTCATCAAATAAATAAATCTCCGGCTTTCTAACGATCGCCCTTGCGATTGATAAGCGTTGTTTTTGTCCGCCTGAAACATTTGTTCCGCCTTGTGAGATAAGACTGTCAAAACCATCGTTCATCGCGGAGATGAAATCGAATGCTTGAGCGACCTTTGCGGCATGAACGATTTCCTCGTCTGTTGCCCGTTCATTGCCAAAACGGATATTTTCCTTCACCGTCCCGGTAAAAAGAACGGCTTTTTGCGGAACGAGGCCAATCTTATTGCGCAATACCTCTAGCGGATAATCACTTGCTGGAACCCCATTAATAAGGATTGAGCCTGAGCTTGGTTCATAGAATCGGGGGATTAATTTCAATAAGGTGGATTTGCCAGAACCTGTTCCGCCAATAATAGCCGTGACTTCCCCTGGTCTTGCAGTAAAGGAAAGGTTTCTTAATGCTGGCTTTTCGGCACCTGGATAATGAAAGCTGACATCTTTGAATTCAATCGTGCCAGCCATACGGCTCTCATGATTGGCAGGCTTTTCTTCGATGCTTGGCTTAATGGCGAGAACCTCATTGATTCTTGAAGCTGAGGCAGATGCCCTCGGAATCAGGATGAACATCATTGACAGCATGACCATGGAAAACATAATTTGCATGGCGTATTGCAAGAAGGCCATTAAATCCCCGACCATCATATTCCCGGCATCTATCTTGATTGCGCCAAACCAGACGATGGCAATCGTTGTGAAATTCATGACGAGCATCATAAAGGGCATGAGAACAGCTATAAGCTTATTAACCTTGATAGTCGTATCACGCAAATTAGCATTAGCTTTTCGAAAACGGTTCTTTTCATAATGAATCCTGTTAAAGGAACGAATGACGCGAACGCCCGTTAATCCTTCCCGCAATACTCTGTTCACTGCATCTAAACGTATCTGCACCTTTTTGAAGAGGGGAATTCCGCGCCAAATGACGAAGGCAATCCCTGTGAGCAGGAGGGGGGCAGAGATGACAATGACACTTGATAAGCCAGGATTAACGGATACAGCCATAATGACTCCGCCAATCGCCATCAATGGCGCCGATATCATCATGCGAAGAATCATGTTTACCACGACTTGAATTTGGGTGATATCATTGGTTGTCCTTGTGATTAAGGAAGCTGTCCCGATTTGGCCAAATTCAAGAAGGGAAAACCCTTCAGCATGTGTGAATACCTTTGACCTAAGCATTTTTCCGAATGACATAGCAACTTTAGCGCTGAAATAGCTTGCGCTTACAGAGCATATCGTGCCGGCAAAAGCGACGAGCAGCATCATCCCTCCGATTCTCAAGATGAAGGGAATATCATGCTTAATGACACCTGTATCAATAATCTTGGCCATTAAAGTTGGAAGGTAGAGCTCGGCCATGGATTGAATGAATACTAGCCCGATGACTAAAGCAATGGGGCCCTTAAATGAAGTTAAATAACGAAATAATTTCCGCACCTCTTACAGCTCCCTTGATAAGTTCGTGCCAATGGTTTGGACGAACAGCTATAGAATATAGTAAGTATGTGCAGCAATGAATCTTCCTATCCTGTATTACTGCAGCTGGTGAGGATTGGCATAGAGCGAGTGATTTATATTTTTTGAAGGTATAATGGAGGTAAGTGGAATTAAATAGACCGAGCGGGAAAGGAGCGAGAAACAATCGTTGAAAAAGGAAAATAGCCGAAAAGGCAGTTATCGCCGATTTATCCGGCTGATTCATCAATCAAATCCATCCTATGGGCAGCTTGGGATTGCCCTTATATTAAGTATCTTGACGACGCTTGTTGGGTTAACAATCCCTATCCTGACGAAAAACCTCGTCGATGGCTTCAGTGTTTCAAATCTAACTGCGGGACAGGTGACGGGAATTATTGCTGTCTTTCTTCTTCAGGCAGTATTAAACGCATATTCAACCTATGTTCTTGGGCTGAATGGGCAAAGAATTATCGCAGGCTTAAGGGAGCTGCTCTATCAAAAGTTAATTAAGCTGCCCGTCTCATTCCTGGATAAAGTCGGTTCTGGTGAGATGGTCAGCAGAATGACAAATGATACGATGGTTGTGAAGGAGTTGATTACGACTCATTTAATTGGCGCCATCACCGGAATGATTTCCGTCATCGGATCGATTATCATCTTGTTTGTGATGAACTGGAGGCTTACCTTATTAATCTTCATTGTATTCCCGGTAGCAGCAGCCATACTGATCCCGATTGGAAGGTATATGCTC
This sequence comes from Pradoshia eiseniae, assembly GCF_002946355.1. Classification (NCBI taxonomy): domain Bacteria; kingdom Bacillati; phylum Bacillota; class Bacilli; order Caryophanales; family Bacillaceae; genus Pradoshia; species Pradoshia eiseniae. Next base: position 149,893 of record NZ_PKOZ01000003.1, on the reverse strand, counting down.
CATATATCTAAGGAAACTCAGCAAGAGACAGGCAAGTTTACAGGGGTATTGAATGAGGTCTTGCCAGAGGTAAAGCTTGTGAAGGCTTCAAACGCAGAAGGAATCGAAACGGCCAGGGGAAAAGAAGGGATCATGCGCTTATTTAGGCTGGGCAAAAAAGAGGCTAAAGTCCTTGCCTTAGTATCACCCATCATCACGCTTGTGCTGATGGCTGCATTGGTAGGAGTCATTGGCTACGGGGGGATGCAGGTTTCAAGCGGCATCATCACGGCGGGTTCATTAGTGGCGTTTATCTTATATTTATTTCAAATTATCATGCCAATGGGGCAGATCACGACGTTTTTTACTCAATTGCAAAAATCCATTGGTGCGACAACCCGTATTATTGAAATCTTGAATGAAAAGGAAGAGGTATTGACTGAGGGAGCGAAGCTTGAGGATGCAAAACAGCCGATTCGATTTCAGGATGTATGCTTTGGCTATGACGATGGAGAACTGATTCTAGAGGATATCCATCTAACCATTGAGGCAGGAAAAGTGACCGCTGTCGTAGGTCCGAGCGGGAGCGGAAAAACAACTTTATTCAAGTTGCTTGAACGATATTATCAGCCAACCTCAGGAGGCATTTTTATAGGGGAGCGCAAGATTGATGAGTACTCCCTTCACTCATGGAGAAGTCATATCGGCTATGTCTCGCAGGAAAGCCCGCTTCTTGGCGGCACGATACGAGATAATATTACCTATGGCATTGAAAGAGAAGTGGAGATGGAGGAGTTATTGTATGCCGCAAGGATGGCGAATGCCCTGGACTTTATTGAACAATTCCCCCTTCAATTTGATACAGAGGTAGGGGAGAGAGGGCTGAAGCTTTCAGGCGGACAGCGCCAAAGGATTGCTATCGCTCGGGCCCTTCTTCGTCAGCCTAGCCTATTGATGCTTGATGAGGCAACATCAAGCCTGGATAGTGAATCCGAGCAGCTCGTGCAGCAAGCCTTGGAGAAGCTGATGGAAGGAAGGACGACATTGATCATCGCCCATCGGCTGTCAACGGTCATTGACGCCGACCAGCTGATATTCCTTGAGAAGGGGAGAATAACAGGTGTTGGCACACATCATGAGCTCATGCAATCACACGCTCTTTATCGCAAATTTGCCAATAGGCAATTTAAGCTTAATGACGAACTAAGAGATAAAGCGTAAAAAAGCTCTCATCCTGCGGGGATGAGAGCTTTTTTTGCTGATTAGTGCGAAGGGAACCAAATTAACTGAATTAAGAATAATACCGCAAACACATAGATAAGCACTGGTACTTCTTTCCCTTTGCCTTTGAACAGTTTAAGCAACGGATAAAGGATAAATCCAAACGCAATCCCTGTTGAGATACTAGAAGTCATAGGCATGGTCAGGATGATGATAAAGGCTGTAAATGCCTCGTCAAATTCACCCCAGTTGATTTGCGCCAAGTGACCCATCATGAAGCAGCCAACAATAATCAAAACAGGTGATGTAATGGCAGCCAAGCTAGAAATAGCCGAAATGAATGGGAAGAAGAACATCGCTAAGACAAACAAGCCAGCGACAGTGACAGCCGTTAATCCGGTTCTTCCTCCTGCGGCAACGCCGGTAGAAGATTCAACATAGGCTGTTGAAGGGCTTGTACCAAACATGGCCCCTAGAGTTGTAGCAATAGAATCGCCTAGGAAGGCCTGCTTCGCTCTTGGCAGTTTTCCGTCTTTCATTAGTCCTGCTTGTTCAGATACAGCGACCATTGTTCCGGTTGTATCAAAAATCGTGACTAGCAAGAAAGAGAATACGACAGCAAATAACCCATTCGTGAATACTCCTGCGATGTCCATATCAAAGAAGACAGGCATAGGAGGCAGTGATGGAATTAAATCAGATCCAGTTAGTTCAAGCATCCCTGTGAAATAACCAATCACGGCCGTGATAATCATGCCGATGAAGAAAGCACCAGGCACATTTCTTACTAATAGAATAAGTGTAATGATTAAACCGACAATCGTTAAGAGCGGCAGCGGAGCCGTCAAATCACCAAGGCCCACTAGATTGCTTTCATTAGCAACCAAAATCTGTGCCTGCTTTAGACCTAGGAAAGCAATGAATAAGCCAATCCCTGCTGAGATCCCATGTTTAATGGCAGGGGGAATGGAAGAGATAATCATTTCACGAAGCTTTGTAAAGCTCAATAGGATAAAGAGCAATCCGGCAATAAATACCGTGCCAAGAACTACTTGATAGCTTAATCCGTGCGCTCCGACTACTGTAGCAAAGTAGGCGTTCAAGCCCATACCTGGAGCTATAGCGATTGGGTATTTTGCGAATAAACCCATAATCAGCGTACCGGCAACGGCCGAAATGATCGTAGCCATGAAGACTTGGTCAAATGGAATTCCAGAGGAAGAAAGAATAGCCGGGTTAACAATAACAATGTAGACCATTGTAAAGAAGGTAGTAATCCCTGCTAGGACTTCCGTTTTGACAGAAGATTGATGTTTTGAAATAGAAAAGAATTTTTCGAGCAAAATGGAAACCTCCAAAATATATTTCGTCTAAATCCGAACGTTTGTAACGACCCTTAATATATTATTCGTTTTTTATTCGAAATTCAAGTCGTATTTTGAGAAAAATATGGAAAAGAGGGTTTAAAAAGTGAAAATCCTTTGAGTAACTCGGTATTATTTTTATCCAATAATGATAATTTGATTCCTTAAACTGCTTTAAAATCCATACATTATGTATTATATTTATAAAAGTTATATCAAAAAAGTTATTGGTTATTTAGTTAAGAGGTGATTTGTCATGAGAATGTTAATATTAGAGGATGAGCCAGTAGCAAGAGCAGTTCTCAAGAAAAGATTGGAACTTCAAGGATACAAGGTGGATGAATTTGATGATCCAGAAGAAGCCATCATTGCTTGTGATCAATATGACTACGACCTGTTAATATTTGATATTACCATTCACGGAGCCATAATTGATGGATTGGAAGCAGCCTCGATTATAAGGAGAAAGAAAAATATACCATTCATTCTCGTGACAGGTGCGGATTCATCTGATGCCAGATTAAGAGGGCTGCAAGAGGGTGCGCTGCTTTATTTTACAAAACCATTCAGTTACAAGGAACTTGTATTGAATATCAAAAATCTAATGGATAATAGGGTAAGAAAAAGCCATGAATATATCCATGCAGGACATAAAATAGAACCGTTGAAAGGAACGATTACGCTAAAGGATGGGTCGGTTGAAACGCTATCAAAAATTCCGATGCAGGTATTAACGTACCTTCTCGACCATAGAGATCAGATTGTTACAAAGAAAGAATTATGGGAAGCTATCTGGTCTGAGCATGGAGAGATGAGCGAAGATATTATCAATACGACCATTAATCGTATCAGGAGAAAGCTGGGACGAGAAATCATCAGCACGATTAAAAATGTCGGCTATGAGATTCGGGAATATTAAAAAAAGCGTATTCGCACATCCAGTGATGTATATAGCCTGCTGCTTGGCGGTGGTGAATTTTTCCGATTTATACGACTAATCTGACCTGCTATATAACAGTCAGGTCCATTTTTCTAACAGTTTTGTTAGTAATCCATTATCATAAAAAATAGTGTGCTAATATTAAATCATGATTTTTTAGCATCGTTTTTTATGAGGTGGTTTTTAATGGAAAAGATTGTAACTAACACAGGTTTGAAAAGCATGATTGGAATTGAAATCATAAAAGCGGAGCGGAAGGTTGACTTTTCCGTTACTGCAGATGTCTATCAGCAGAAAATTAAAGAGTATAAGAGAGCTAAGCGATTAAAGCAGCTGCTGAAAGAGTTTGACAAAGGGCAAGAATATATTACGAAAGAATTTGAACAGCTTTCAGGGAGAGAAATAACCCTTTAAACCATAAATCATTGTCCATTTTAGAAAACCCCCTTGGGATGAATAAATCCCAAGGGGGTTTTGCATTTTGACTTATAGAATGAGGCAAATCGTGCCGGCCGTAATGACTAGGCCACCAATGATTGTGTTTTTCGATAGCTTTTCCTTTAATACGATGACGCCGAGAATCATCGTAAGAACAGTGCTGAATTTATCAATCGGCGCAACAATTGAAACTCTGCCTAGTGAGATAGCCCCGAAATAACAAAGCCAGGATAAGCCAGTCGCTATTCCAGAAAGGATGAGGAACAGGAAGGATTTTCTCGTGATTTTCCTTATCTCATGGGTTGTGCCTTGCCAAAAAACAATTCCCCAAGCAAAGACGAGGATAACAATCGTCCGAATAAACGTAGCAAGATTGGAATCAACATTTTCAATGCCAATCTTGGCGAGGATACTTGTTAAGGCAGCGAAGACAGCGGACATGAGAGCAAGAAATATGTATGACTGTTTCAGATTGACATTCTTTTTCTTCTTTGTTCTTCCAATGAGGATGAATGTACCAATGCTGATTAAAAGACCTCCTATGATAACCATTGGGGCTGCAGGCTCTCCAAGAATGATGAAGGAAAGGATGATAGTCAAGACAATGCTGGATTTATCGATAGGTACGACCTTTGATACATCGCCGAGCTGGATGGCTTTGAAGAAGCAAAGCCATGACAAACCAGTCGTCAGCCCTGAGAGAATAATGAAAGTCCATGATTTAATGGATATGGAAGTTACCATATGCCAAGTGTCCGTTATGAGAACGACTATAGCTGCCATGATAAGAACAACGATTGTTCGCACAGCTGTGCCAAGATTGGAATCAACATTTGTGATGCCGATTTTGGCCAGAATGGAGGTTAAGGCGGCAAATACCGCTGCCAAAAGGGCAAGGCTAATGGTCATGTTTATCATCTCGTTTACATTTATTAGCTAAATTAACTAATGAGTACTATACAGGAAAAAATCAAAAATATCACGCTGTCTTTAAGGAATTCCTAAATGCCGGGATAGATACAGGGACATTATAAGGACTTGATTAATAGGGAGAAAATCAGTTTAAAGAAATTCCAGATTCAATCACATTATTAGCAAAAAGTATCTTAAAAGGTAAAAAATAACTAAGAATAAGTTTATGTTATTTCCCCAAAGGGAAGTGAGGAATGATGCTAACTTTTTAAAGGGTGAATACTAGTGGATCGATCAAAAGACGAAATGAATCAAAATCAAAACGGAAAAGAAAATCGGCAGGAAGATGCACTGACCAATCGTCAAGGTCATAAGATTACGGATAATCAAAATGTCCGGACGGTTGGAAACCGCGGTCCTATGACCTTAGAGAATTATCATTTCCTTGAAAAAATATCGCACTTTGACAGGGAGCGAATTCCAGAGAGGGTCGTCCATGCAAGAGGAGCCGGTGCCTATGGCTATTTTGAAGCCTACGGAAAAGTTGGGGACGAGCCAGTCTCTAAATATACCCGAGCGAAGCTGTTCCAGGAAGCTGGGAAGCAAACGCCGGTTTTTATTCGTTTCTCCACAGTGACGGGTGCCCGTGAATCGAGCGAAACGGCTCGTGACCCGCGCGGCTTTGCGGTCAAATTCTATACAGAGGACGGGAATTGGGATTTAGTCGGTAATAACTTAAAAATCTTCTTCATCCGTGATCCGCTTAAATTCCCAGACATGGTTCATGCGTTTAAGCCTGACCCGGTCACAAATCTTATGCATCCTGAAGGAATGTTTGATTTCTTCTCTAATTCACCTGAAAGCATCCATATGGCTACATTCCTGCACTCTCCTTGGGGGATACCAGCGAATTACAGACAAATGCAAGGCTCAGGTGTCAATACGTATAAATGGGTGAACAAGGATGGGGAAGCCGTTCTCGTTAAATACCATTGGGAGCCTAAACAAGGAATCAAAAATCTTACCCAGGCAGAAGCAGAGAAAATCCAAGCCACTAATGTTGCGCATGCGACACAGGATTTGTATGAAGCAATTGAGCGCGGTGATTATCCTGAATGGGAGCTATGCATGCAAATCATGAGCGACGATGAGCATCCTGAATTAGACTTCGACCCGTTAGACCCAACAAAATTATGGCCGCAGGATCAGTTCCCATTCTTGCCTGTCGGAAGAATGGTGCTCAATCGTAATCCAGTTAATTATTTTGCTGAAGTTGAGCAGGCAGCTTTTGGTACAGGGGTACTCGTGGATGGGTTAGATTTCTCGGATGATAAACTCCTGCAAGGACGCACCTTCTCTTATTCAGATACACAAAGATACAGGGTTGGCCCTAATTATCTTCAATTGCCGGTTAATGCACCGAAAACGAAGGTAAGGACAAATCAATCCGATGGTCAAATGACCTATTCCGTTGATTTTGCCAATGAATCTAATCCTCATGTCAATTATGAACCGACTAATCTCGGCGGATTCGCTGAAGCAGAAAAAGAAGGGAAAGATCACGAGCCTCATTACAATGAGCGTCTTGTCAGACAAAGAATAGAGCGGGCTAATGATCACAAGCAAGCAGGTGAAACATATCGTAATTTTGAGGACTGGGAAAAAGATGATCTCATTAACAACCTAGTCAACGCTCTAAAGGTATGTGCCCCAATCATCCAAGAAAAAATGATCGAGCACTTCACGAAAGCGGATGAAGAATATGGCCGCCGAGTGAGGGAAGGCTTGGCAAATGCCTTGAAGGAGATGGAACAGCAGGATGTCACTAGCTCTCCTAAGGCTGATGAAGCTGTGAAAAAAGCGGAAGACATGGGACATGATGCTGAACCATATTAATAAGTAAGACTCTTTGAATCGCGAAGATGATAAAGTCAATTGAGAAAGCTGAGATACCTTATAGAAGCTGCTGTCTGTTTTTACAGGCGGCAGCTTTTTCATTTCCTTAGCCATGATAATTGTTGCAGTGGAGAAGCGGGAATATCGTGAAGAAAACTTACTAAATGGATCTACAATCGTTATTTTTGGTTAATTGATTATCCTTATGTTTGAGCAATTATAGCGCTTCTTACTTCCGAAAGTTGTAAAATAGTTATATGGTTTGGCGCAATTCATTTATTAAATTTAAAAAGGATATAAACATTCATTGTTGCTTGAAGAGAGTGTTTTCAATAAATATTTTGTCTTACTGACGAATGAATGGGGGAAAAGAATGAAGAAATTATTATCTATGCTTGTTTTGCCCATGGTCATTTTTCTAACGGGTTGTTCAGCAATAGAAGAAGTATCAGATTCTTTGAATTATGTGACGGAAGCGACAGATTACATTGATGATTTAAATCAATTCGCAGACGAATTACCTGCTGTTGCAGAAGCCGCCGTAACCGATTTGAATTCAAAAATCCAATTAGAAGAATTACTAACGGAAATGCAAAGCGAAATTGAAGGGTTTAATGTACTTGAAGCACCAGCTATGTTAGATGATATCCATAATCAGGTGGTCGAGCATAATAAGGAACTAACAAGCAAGATTGAGCTGTATTTAGAAAAAATCGAGACGGGAACATTAAGCACAGAATTACTTTCGGAGATTGGTTTATTGGAGGAAATAGCTGTTTATAATGATCTGTTAACCGAAATGAAGAAGTTAAGCGAATAATACTCCCCGCTATAATATGGTATGGAGATGATATCAAACATAAAATTGATATAAATCCACGTAACTAGTATGGGAGCTGTCTATAGGGGACAAGTCCCGAGCTGTGAAGAATGTAGTAACGGTTATCTTAACGAAGAGGCGTATATGGTAACATGAAATTTGAAGTTGCAAGCTGGAAATGCCCGGCTTGAAGGAACAAACGCTCATGATAAACAAAGAACCCTATCAGTTGACCTTTTTTCAAAGTGTCTATCTGATAGGGTATTTTATATGTTCTCAGTGTCTTTTTAGCTAATTGAGCTTTTTTAACGGGTCAACGGCAGGACCTTCGAGTACCTCCCCATTAGTGTCAAAGCGCGAGCCGTGACATGGACAATCCCATGAGCGTTCGCCGCTATTCCAGTTTACCTCGCAGCCCATATGGGTGCATGTCGTATCCAAGATGCATAAAGAGCCATTCTCATCTCGGTAAGCACCGGCTCGCTTGCCCTTGAATTTTATATGACCGCCTTCATTTGGTTTTAAATCATTTGGATCAACATCATCTGGACTTATTTTTCCTTTGATTAATTCCTTGGCTACATTTGCATTCTCCTTCACGAAGGTTGAAGCACTCTGCAGGTTTGTCTCAGAACGGCTTGGTGAAAACAATTCTTCATACGGATTTTCCTGGTCAGTTGCTAAATCGCATAGAAGCATGGAGGCTACGGCGCCATTTGACATCCCCCATTTTCCAAATCCTGTCGCAATGAAGAGGTTCTCCTTTGATGAGGAATATTGCCCGATATACGGAAGCTTATCCAAGGTAACCAAGTCCTGTGCTGACCATCGGTAAGGAAAATCATCTACGGTGAAATAATCCTTTGTGAAGGATTCCAGAGCGTTATAACAGGATAATTCATCTTCAGATTGACCTGTTTTATGGCTTTCTCCGCCAATGAGCAACAGCTTCCTTCCATCATAATCTGTGTAGCGAAGTGAGCGTGTAGGCTGATCAGCACTAATATACATCCCGTCTGGAATTTCCTCTTCAACCGTTGCCGCGACGATATAGGAGCGCATCGGGTGGAGCCTGGAGAAATACAAGCCCAACATATCGTAAAAAGGATAATGAGTGGCTATGATGATTTTCTGTCCGCTTATACGATGTCCATTTTTAAGAATCGCATGAAGGCCAGAATCATCTTCTTCAATATCTTTGACAGGTGACTGCTCATAGATGGCTCCGCCTAATTGTTCGAATGAAACTAACAAATTGCTTAATAGCTTGAGTGGATGAAACTGAGCTTGCCCATTCATCGATACAGCTGATTTAATCTGGAAAGGAAGCGGCAATTCGGAGAGAAGCTCTCCATCAATGCCAAGCTTCTCGTATGCCTTGAATTCAGCTTTGATTTTTTCATCATACTCGTCTGTTACCGCATAGGTGTAGGCTGTCTGCTCTGAGAAGTCACAATCGATGTTCTCTTCCTTTATGACTTGTCTTATATAATTCAAGCCATCCATATTTGCTTTATAGTAAAGTTTTGCAGCCTCTTCGCCTGATTTTCGAATAAGCTCATCATAGAATAGGCCATGCTGGGCCGTTATTTTGGCTGTTGTATGTCCTGTCGTTCCATAGAGGATTCGGTCTGCTTCAAGCAGGATGACTTTACGCCCTCTTTTGGCAAGTTCGTAAGCAGACAGGACACCAACGATACCTGCACCGATGATGACGATTTCTGTTTCGTTATCCTTTACAGCCTGGGGGTAAGAGTGCGCTTCCTTGCGGTCGATATATTCTGTCCAATAAGATTTTGAATACGTTGGGATCTTCGACATAATGCACCTCCGGTTTTCCAATATAGTTTATACATTACCCATGATTTCCTAAAACAATCAAAAATATGGAAGGGACATGTCTAAAAACCAATCGAATGTCCTACTGCTATGACAATTCATATGTTGGTAATTAATGGTACAATGGAGTTGTTGAATACAAATTCAGGGGAGATGCTGATGGTAGGGAAAATTTGCGTTGCACTCATCGTCCTATTTGCGATTTATTCTTGCTTGAGCGCGATACTGAAGCCAAGTCAATTTGACTTGAATTTAAAGAAACACAGGCGAATATTATATACAATCTTCATTGCAACAACTGGCAGCGGGGTCGTTTTTGGGGGTCTTGACCTTGATGATTGGCCATATGTCGTGAGCTTGGCATCCATTGTCGTGTTTACTGACTTAGCTGTCCTTTTGACACCTAGCATCTTGAGAATTTGGCAGGCTGAATTTCTGAACGGATCCGAACTCCTTGAAGAAACGCTGAAAGAGAATGAGCGGCTGATCAGAGACACAATGGCAAAGGTTAGCTTTATGTCCTACTTGGTACAGGATGCGATTTATTACTTCGCAAAGAAACCAATACCTGAGACGAATGAAGAGTATATGACTGAACTTGAACAATATTTGCAGCAATATGGAGACCGTTTTGGACTAATGCTCGATGTACGGCAATATGATATTAATTATAGTTCGGACCTGGAGGTTTCTATCCAAGAGAAAATTCGCCAGGAGCTGCTGCTTATGAATGATATTCATAATATAGGGTTGGAGGAATCAAAGCTTGAAGAGTATATTGCCTCCATCTATAACAGTGAAATCATCACTCTTGAGGAGGAGGAGACCTTCATTGTCCCTATACAGCTTCCCGAGTACCACTTCATTGTCGTAATTAAGAAGGGGAAAGGCAGTCCAATTGAAATAGACGGGATTCATGCGGCAAATTTGGTACATATATATGATTCATTTATGTAAAATGATGGTATAATAATAGGAGGATGAATTGGCTAGGGGGATTCGAAATGAAACAAAGACGAAGAGAGCGGATGAATATCGAGACGGTAAATCAGTCGGACTTACTCGCAAGCGGTTCTTCAATTGGCGTCAAGCGGACACATCTCTCCAATAAGTCAATGAGCAAGCAGACAAAAAGATTAAAAGAGCTGAATAAAAAGGCTTTAGCCTATATTCAATCGGTCAAATAAGGACCAATAACAAAGATTTTAAGGTGCGGGATTCCTTTGATTCTGCCCCTTTTTTGTTTCCCTATGACTTTACATACAATTGATAACAAAATATTAGTGGGTATTCTCATTAATTGAGCATAACCTATAGAAAAGCAGCGAAGAATGGAGCAAGAAGGCGAGTGGGAACAAGAAAAGAAGAAAATAAACTAAAGAAAAAGCCGTATACGACATTGGCACGCAATCCAAAGATGCTGAAAAAGAATAAAGAGGCGCTCAAATGGCTGAAAAGCATCCGCGGGCGGCTTGGCTAACCTAAAGAAAAGGACTCCAGATCACTCTGAAGTCCTTTTTTGATGTGGTTATGACCAAGGCAATAAATAGATAAAAATACAGAGGAAGTGACAGGCACTCCCGGCTAGAACAAATAGGTGCCAAATGGCATGGTGGTGCTTAAATCCCCGCCATACATAAAAAACAGATCCAGCTGTATATAATATGCCTCCAGTGACCAGCAAGACAATTCCATTAGGGGCGAGAAAGACAGTCAATGGCTTCCAAGCAAAGACAATCATCCAGCCCATGACAATATACAGAATGGTAGAGAACAGCATATATTTCTTCACGAAGAAGGATTTAAAAACCGTACCGCCAAGAGCAATTCCCCAGACAATCCCAAAGATTGTCCAGCGTGTCCATCCGTCAAGGGCAATGAATAAGAAGGGCGTATACGTACCGGCAATAAAGAAATAGATAGAGGTATGGTCGAAAATTTGGAATAGGTCCTTTAGTTTTCCTTCAGGCAGGCTATGGACGAGGGTAGAACAAAGATACATTAATAGCATGGTGCTGCCGAAGATGGTGAAGCTGACCACATGCCAAGCTGTTCCGTATTGGGCAGAATAGCTGATCAACAACACGAGTGCAGCTATGCTCAGCAAGGCTCCTAAGCCATGAGTGATCGCGTTGACGATTTCTTCCTTTTTCGTAAAGACATGGGTTTCATTCATTTTGATTCCTTCTTTCATTGATAGGTCGTAATATACATATATATATATTTTGTCTTAGATATTGTTAATATGTAGTTATGGATACTACATTATAAAGTATAACGCGTATATTAAAAGCGGTCAAGGTATATGAAAGCAAAAAAAGAAGAGAGGGCATGTCGCCTTCTCTTCTTCTATTAAGACTGGTCAATAAGGTTCGGTCTACTTCAGCATGGTCTGAATTAAGACAGGATCATGATCGCTCGCACGCCCATGCTCTTCCATGAAAGCTGCATTAATATGGACAATATCTACAGCTGTTCGAAGTGTAAGTTTTTTCGATACCAGGATATGATCAAGCACTTGTAAATTGCCTTGATAGGCATAGGTGTACCGGTCAATCGAAGGGATAAGGTCAATCATATTTGTCATTTCCTTGCCTTTTAGGGTGGTGAGTGTCTCCGTGAATTCAAAGTCATTCATATCACCAAGAGCGATTATATTCGCATTTTTATCTTGAGACTGGATATCCTTGATGAACTGGTTGACGATGCCGGCAATTTGAATGCGCTGTTCCTCGCTCGATAAGACAGCTGGCTGTGTTTTTCCGAATAAAGGTAGGTCGCCACCCTTGGAATTAAAATGATTCGCAATGACAATCACGTCATCTCCATTAAACGTGAATTGAGCGGCCAGCGGTTTGCGGCTCTCAGAAAATGCATCATTTTCAGGGTCGATGCGCCCAGGATTTAAGGTGAGCTTTCCGTCCTCATAAGCTGTTGCCTCATTTGCGGTCCCTTTTGGAGCGTCCACAAGAGAGACGCGTTCAGGGTTATAAAGGAAGCCGACGCGAATATTGGCGCCAGGTGCTCCGCCGTCTTCATTATTGTTTGGAGCAATATCTGTATAAGCATAGGTTGGTCCGCCCAGTTCCTTGATCTTATCAATCAATGCCTGATAGCTTGCACTTGCATCCGTATTGCCGCTGTTGGTTGCACCGTCATTGTCCTGCACCTCTGTCAGCCCAACAATATCCGGCTGATTTAAGTTTTCAGCAATTGCTTTGGCAAGCTTCATTGTCTTTTCCGCACCTGTTTTTGGGGAGAAGTTCTCGACGTTATAAGAGGCGACAGTGAGCTTCTTCGAATGCTCCCTAAATTTTGTTTTCTCTTGTTTTAGGCCGCCTTCCTTTAAATCCGGTAAGCTATCTCGGTCTGAGAAAATCTTGTAATTGCTGAATCCGTAACTAACGACACCCGTGATATCTCCAGTAAAGGAATCGCCTGTTTTTGTTACGAAGGAAGAGTCATCAATATCAATGATTAAACGTTCTGGATTATAGTCATTCTCAGAGATCCTCAGTCCTCCGGCTAAAGTATTTAAGAGTGTGTATTTGGAGACGACATATAATTCGCCATAATCCTGTGGAGCGATAACCTTAGGCTTTGCCACCTTTACGAGCATCCCCTCCAGGCTTTCGTAATAATCAATACCGTCCTGCCATGGATCAAAGCTTTTGAATTGGTCGTTATCGATAATCCTTGTCGGCTGTCCTTTAAGCGGGCTAATTTCAACTGGTTTTGGCAGCGCTTGTCCTGCAGCTGTAACCGTAATGGCAGTAGCGTTGATTTCTGTCACGGGAAGGTCGGTCTCTAACTTTTCTGCGTATCCTTCCAATACCCATTCCTTCACCTGTCCACTTACCTTTACAGCGTCACCGGAAGAGAGGCCATGGTTCCGTTTATAGACAAGAATTCCCTCTGAAGTGGATGGGTTTTTGTCAGGTGTAATCGATTGGATATATACATTGTTTGCATCAGCAACATAAGTAACAACACCTTCAACATCAGCTACATATTGATTCTCATAAGGGGAGTAATGGGATGACCCCTGGATATCATGAATGTCTAAACCAGTTAAAGCGATATAGTACGCAAAAGAGGTTATTTCACTATTCTTTAAGCCATCAGCTATTACAACTGCTTTGATGGTTGTATCCTTTGTAATTTGAATTGGTCCAGCGTAACGAGTGCTGTCTTCGGTCGGATCAGAGCCATCGATTGTATAATATATGGCGCTGTTCTCTGTTTCGGTTGTCAAGATAATTTCCGTCCCTGAAGTGACGGCTCCGGGAGTGACTGAACTCACAGGAGCTGCAGCCTGCGGAGTGGGTTCGCCTTCCTCTATAAACATGAGGGCAGATGGGCTCTTTAAGCCTGGGACAGTGAAATAAGGTTCGAGATTACCAGTAACTTGAACTTTGCTTCCGATAATGTCCGGATTCGTTTGCAGGCCGAACTCGGCTCGATAACTTGCTGGAAGCTGAACAGGCAAAAGCTTCGCGTTATCTCGTTCATTTGGCGAATCAGCTAAGGCAATATTAAAATCATTGCCAAATGGAGCTTCGAAATCATAGCTGTTGCTAGCTGCTGTATGAGCGACAATGTATCCGCTTACGGTAGCCTCCCCGGAATTATTGGCTATTGCTTCTGCAACCGAAATGGGGGCTGCTGCCTTTGATCCTGTCGCTGGGATCAGGAGGGAACAAATGAGAAAAAAGAGTAAACCAGGAATGAATACACGGTTCTTGACAAACGTTGGCATGTGACACGCTCCTTTAAATTTTTTGCCATATCATCCATATACTACAAAATACTCATAAATCAAGACAGTGTGGGAAGAATCATCTTTTGTCTAATTAATGGTTAGAGTGTATGCGGAAAGTAATGGGTAATATCACTTATGTTTCTGAAGGTTCTCCTTTTGTATGGCAAATAACTTAGTCCGAAGGGATGGGGAGAGAATAGCTAACTGCAGGTGAACCGCCATTTTTTGCAGGATATCACCTATTTCATACCACATATAGCAAGAGGGATGACTTTAAAGGAGAATTTCCTTACCATTGGAATAGAAAGGAAATAAACAGATAGGCAGGCAAGAGGGGGAGTATAGTTTTGAGGCTGATTTTAAATATTGACAAAGAATTCAAAGAAACGAAAGTGACGATTGAAGCACCTGAGATTAATGAGGATGTCCAAGGGGTTATGGATGTTGTCAAAGAGAGGGAACGTCCATTTTTAATCGGAAGAAAGGGAGAAATGCAGCATATATTAAACCTTGCTGATATTCATCTCTTTCATTCAGAGAAAGATTATGTGGCAGCGGTGACAGCTGAAGGCTCTTTCTTAGTCAAAGAAAAGCTTTATGAGCTGGAGGACATCCTTCCATCACATACCTTCGTTCGTCTATCAAAATCAGCCATAGCTAATTTATATGAATTAAGCCGATTTGAAGCATCATTCAATGGAACACTCTGTGTTTACTTTAAATCCGGCAAAAAGGAGTATGTATCAAGAAACTATGTGCCAATCATGAAAGAAGCATTAAGAATAAACAGGAGGAAGTCTAAATGAAAACATTTCTTTATCGGAGCTTTATAGGGATTATTTTTGGAGGATTCCTTCATGTGCTGCTGGTTTGTATAGGAATCATCTCGACGAATGCTGAAACGATTAATGCAGAATCATTTGGGAAAAACGCAGCAGGTATGATGATATGCTCATGGTTTTTTACCGTCACGCCCCTCTATTTCGAAATAAGAAAATGGAATCTCATCCAACAAACCATGCTGCATTTTTTGACAGTTTGTGTGCTTTTCTTCCTTGTATCCTTCACGATTGGCTGGATTCCTGTCTCCATTTCGATCATAATCAAGCAGCTTTTAATATTTCTGGCTATTTACATCGTTAGCTGGACATTGTTTTTTCTCTATTTCAAATACCAGACGAAAATCCTCAATGAGAATCTAAAAAGATTGTAATCGCTTCCTATTTAATATCAGCCAAAAAAAGACAAAAAACCTAGCGGAAATTCACATTCAGTGTATAATTAGGAATGTGTCAGCTTGTTTGACCGATTATTTTTCTATGAATATATAGGAGGCAAGTGCATGACGATTATGACAGAAACAATTATGGAACTCATTTCGGTGGAACAGTGGGAAGAGGCCTATCCAATCATGAAGCAATTACGAACCGATTTGGATAAACATCAATATTTCGAATTGATGGATGAGATGAGAAAGGATGGCTATCGCTTATTCGCCTATTTTCAGGGGGAAGAGATGGCAGCGATTATTGGCATAAGCGTGCGTGTGAATTTCTATAATAAGCGTCATGTAGTTGTGCATGATTTAGTAACCACCGAAAAAGAGCGTTCGAAGGGCTTTGGAGAAAAGCTTTTGGCCTTTATCCATGAATGGGCAAAAGTGAATGGGGCTAAATATGTTGCCCTTGAATCTGCATTGCCTCGTATGGATGCACATCGATTTTATGAAGATAAATTTCAATATGATAAATGGTGCTATTCTTTTAGGAAAGAATTATGATCTATGTAAGACAATCGGCAGAAATTTATGGCCGATTGTTTTTTTATGTCCAAATTCAAAAAGATTGTTTCCAAATCATGGTCAAGGTTAAATAGGCGCTATTATTTGCAGGATTTTCCGGAAGGATTTTGACTACTATGGCTCCTGGTGTGAAACTTACTTGCGGCCGATGGGTAAGGGGCAGGCTGTCAATCATCGAGATGACTTGATCTTTTTTTCCTTCCCGGGCAAGCTCCATTAGTGTGCGTGCAAATTGTGGATTGGTATCGATTTGGTTGCTTATGGTATATAAATCTGTAATCATTTCCTTCGAAAGTCTTGCGGAATTCGCAAAAACTTCTGTATCAATGGGCGGATATTGCTGTCTTGAGTTCAAATTACTCATTCGTCGCGCCTCCTTTTTATTATTAGACCTATGAAGCTTATGGATTATCCTGTTCATTAATATAGGTATGCAAATGAATCCATTTGGGTGATATACCGCTTTAAGCGGCAGACCTTTTCACATTCTTTGCAATGAACTGAAGTAAAAAGGTTTCATTTGTGAAAAAAAGTGGAAATACACTCAAACAGAAGGGATTAGCATAAATAAAAGCTGAAATACAAAATATACGAATACATACAATCCGCGATAGATATATTAGTGGTTCAAAGCAGGATAGCTGTGGTAGGAGTGTTAAGGAGTTGCAGAATATGAAACTGAATCAACTGCTAGAAGGAATAATGAATGAACTTCCTGCTGAGGCAGGCTTAATAAATATAAAAGGCATTACAAATGATTCACGCGAGGTAGCTGAAGGGTATTTATTTGTGGCCATTTCAGGTTATAAGGTTGACGGACATGATTATATCGAGTCTGCGATTAAGGCTGGTGCGGCAGCTATTATAGGCGAGAAAGATGAAACGGGGATCAATATGGATATCCCATATATACGCGTTGCTGATGGCCGGAGAGCACTCGCAGAATTAGCAAGAAAGTTCTACAATCCTCACAAGGATAAAAAGACCATTATCGGTATCACAGGCACAAATGGAAAGACCACGACTTCTTTTATGCTAAAGCATATCCTAGAGCAAGCCGGGAGTACATGCGCTTTGTTTGGATCTGTTTATAACATCATTAATGGTGAAATAGAAGAGTCAACTGTAAATACGACAATGGATGCTCTTGCCATGCAAAAAGCCCTTCATAAAAGCAAGGATGAATATGTCATCATGGAAGTTTCCTCTCACGCCTTATCTCAATACCGTGTTGAAGGAATCGAATATGATATCACCGTCTTCACAAACCTCGATCACGATCATTTAGATTATCACAAGAATATGGAGGACTATTTCTTAACGAAAGCCAAATTATTTGAAAAACTTAAACCGGGCGGGAATGCCATCGTCCATATAGGTGATCAATGGGGCAGCAGGCTTGCCGGAATGCTTGCTGATGAAGATAGAATCAATCTTTATACCATCGGGAAAGTGAATGCAGATCTATGCATAAGAACAGGCAGCAGAAATGAAATGGAGTTAATTGAAGATTCAGGTCTCAGGCTGCCTATAGTCCTGCCCATTATGGGCAAGCATAATGGGCAGAATGCAGCTCTTGCCTACCAGGCTGCACGAACATTGGGGCTTAACCCTAATGAGATTATCGATGCATTGAAGAGCTTTATAGGTGTCCCGGGGAGATTTGAAGTACAAAAACTTCCGAATGGCGCTACATTTGTGATTGATTATGCTCATACTGGGGAAGCCTTCAGCCATTGCTTGAATACAGCAAGAGAAATGGGAGCGGAGCGGGTCATCCATATCTTTGGCTTCCGGGGTGACCGGGATAAAAGCAAACGAAAGAATATGGTTGATATATCAATGCTCTTAAGCGATTTTTATATTTTGACACTCGATGATTTGGATTCGGAATCTAAGGAAGAAATGGCCAATATCCTTCATAATCTTAACGCATCAAAAAAAGGCGTGGTCATCCTTGATCGCACGAAAGCAATTGAATACGCTTGCCGTCATTCTAATGCTGGAGATTGGATATTGATTACGGGTAAGGGAGATGAGAAATATCATTTATCCTATGCCCTGCCAACATCATCTGATAAGGAAACGGTCGAATATGTCGTGGGAGAGCAGGAACTGCGCGTCATGGCAAATGGGTGATAAAAGAATCAAAAGAAGATGGTACCCTAGGGGCCATCTTCTTTTTTTCTTGCTCCGGGTGTCACGCACGGTTACTTTTCATTATATAAAGGGCAGCAGCGATGATGATTGCCAGGATAAAACCGGCAATACTCATCATTAACATCAGCAATAAGGATATTCCTAACCCGATGTTCGCATCAATAGAAGGGTTTAGATATTCACTAATCAATAAGAATGAAGCCCAACCGCCGATTGCCAGATACGTTAAGATGACAGCATATAGACCAATTCTTGGCCCTTTTTTTATGACCTTCACCACGGATAGGAAGGATGCAATAAATAAGACATAAATAAGAATAGCCATTCTTTCACGCTCCTCTACATAAATTGTGTTCCGTATATATGGGTATCAAAATATTCAGTCCATTTCCATTGTAATTCTTTTTGGCAAAAATAGGAATGGTTAGTTAGCTAATTAATCAGAGACGTTCATAAACTGGACCTGGAATATTTCAATAGGCCTAAAGGGAACAGTTCAGTTTTTATGATTTATTTTATAGAAATTAAAAAGGATAAAATCACCGTCCAAACAGGTGTTTTATCCCTATCTTATCGTTTAAAACGTATTGGCCTCATAGGACTTCTTGCTGATCTTCTCAATTACCTGATGCAAATCATCTGGTTTATGGAATTCAATAGGGGAGAAGCCTTTTTCAAATAAAATCGTGTCAGCCTCAATAAGAAGAACATAACGGTTATTGATTTTCGCTAAATGAATGGTTTCGCCAAAATCAGCCAGCAACCCTTTAATGCTAGTACTGTCAAGCTTCATTTTAAGCTCTACTTCCGGTTCGCGCTCAACCAATTGGGCAGCTGCCTCGACAACCTGTTCGGTGGAGAGCTTCTCCTGCAGTTCACGCTTAGGACTGTCGGCCCAGATTTCAATTGACTCCTCAAATTGGCGTCTTTCCTCGCTTTCAGGCTCATATACCTCGCCGATATGCTCCTGCACCATTTCCATAACATGATTTTTCATGATTTCCTGTTTGGATTCTCCGTACTCCACGAATTTCAGGAAGTCTTCGAAATAGCGTGCATGAGAGGATTGGTGAATTTTTAGCTCACTTTCTTCAATCATACCTTCCTCCGGCATATGAGGGTACATGATGCTTTTCATGTTGATATATTAATGCTGAATGAATCCATAGAAAGAGAAAAGCTTGAGCATTCGCAGTATAGTCGCTATCTTGTTTTGGCAAAGACCTATAAGGCAAAGAAGGATGAGTACGATTATATTTGTGCCCAATTATCTGATATGGAAGCATCTCTTCAAGATGCTCCTAAGAAAATGCTGGCTGCAATTGATGGAAATGAAGTTTCTGCCAATTATATGTGTGAAATAGATTTTTTGCTAGGGAAGTTGGGGTAGCATGGAGGGGGGACTTTTGTGAAGTGTTATATTTCAATTGAAAGAGTAGAAAATTTATTACAAAACCCCATTAAAAAATTAAACAGGTTGAAAAAGATGGTTATTGGTAAACAAATAATTAAGTAGTGGCATTTTGCGTTTCATGCAACTTGCCACTAGTTCTTTAATAATATGTATTTTCTACTAGTCATTTTTTGTTTGATTCATTAGTATAGATTTTTTAGATACCTTCTATAGTCATTAGATAGTTTTATATATCAACTACTTATCTTGATATGCGGATACAACTTGAGCGCAGGAACTGCGTTCATTAAGTACAGGCTCAAGTATAATATTAGGAGTTAAAATATCTAACGAATTAATTAGCTCAAATAATGTTTGGACAATTTTTTTTGCAATTTCTTCAATAGGTACGCCTATACTCGTTAGAGGAATTTCTAAGTTAGCCATTTGTGGAATATTATCATATCCGATGACTGAGAGATCTTTAGGTATAATAAAATTTGATTCTCTAAGCGCCCTAATGATCCCGGCACTTATGTCATAACTTGCTCCAATTATTGCCGTTGGTTGGTAACTAGTATTGAGTAATCTTTTTGTTGCCACATATCCATCGTACCAGGTTAAACCAGCGGTATTAATAAAGTTATAGCTATTCGTTTGTAGATTGAAAGCTTCCATTGCTTTTTCAAAACCAATATATTTTTCAACTTGTCGATCATCTATAGGAGAAAAATCCCCGATAAAACTTATTTTAGTATGTCCCAACGTGACCAAATAGCTTACAGCTTTAAACATTGCGTCTTGATAATTTACATCAATAACTGGAATGGTTTTATTTGTACTCACGCCATATGTAACTAAAGGAATGGAATGTGGAGAAGGGTCAATCATTTTATGGCTTTCTTCATCAAACAAAATAATGCCGTCGACTTGTGATCGTTTAAAGACTTCAAGTGAAGAGTCAATTGAATTAATAGAAAGGATCATTGAATATCCTCTTTTACTAATTTCTTCGTTAATTTTTGTAACCAATATGGATGGAGCCATCCTTTCCAGTGTTGGCCAAATTAATCCTATGACTTTTGATTGTTTAGATACAAGTTGTTGGGCGGCATAATTTGGCTCATAACCGAGTTCTTTAGCTAAAGTTAATATTTTTTCCTTTGTCTCCTTTTTTACTAGTGGACTGTTGTTTAATGCTTTGGAGACAGTTGAATAACTTACACCTGCTCTTTGGGCGATATCTTTTATCGTTGTCATCATCCATTCTCCTAATTTTTGAATAATTAAATATATATTACCATTAATAACAACGTTGTAAATAGATTAACGAACAACTTATATGAAAAATATGTCTTTTGTAATACTCCAGCTACGGACTCGGTTCTCGAGGGGCGTGTGAGAAAAGCTTCTATATCGCTTTCCAATCTTATTGAATCTCAGCTGACAAGCAAATTCCGCAGGAGTCGCTGTCCTTCGCTCCAATAAAACAAAACTTGTAAAAATGGATAAACCGCGAATTATAGCAAATTATTTTTTGTGTAAAAATGTAAAAATATATTGAAAATTCCAATATATTGAATTAATATTATAAAAAATAACAACGTTGTTATTTTGTGTTAATACATAAAAGGAGGCTAAGTTGAAAAGTAATTTTTGTGATCAAAATGAAAGCGGTTACTAAACTTAGAGGTGAAGGAGAGTAATTATATGAAGCTAAAGAAGATGTTTGCGATGTCTATATCTGTTGCTTTAATTAGCTCAATCATAGTAGGTTGTGGAAATTCTGAAACAAGTTCGACTAATTCTGATGAGAAGAAGCCAATTGTACTAAAACTAGCAGAGAATCAATCGGAAGACTATCCAACTACTATTGGTGATAAAGAGTTTGCAAGACTAATTGAAGAAAAGACAGAGGGTCGATACAAGGTAGATGTATATTCAGGCGGTCAATTGGGCGATGAAAAAAGTGTAATTGAACAAGTCCAGTTGGGTACGATTGACCTTGCGAGGGTAAATGCTAGTCCATTAACTGAATTCGTCAATGATATAGGTGTTTTGTCTATGCCATTTTTGTTCAAAGATGAAGAGCACAAATGGAATGTGTTAAATGGTGATGTTGGCTCAGAACTATTAGATGCGCTTAAATCGGCTAATATGGTAGGACTTGCTTACTACGATTCTGGAAGCCGAAGCTTCTATAATTCGAAGAAAGCAGTTGAAAAGCCGGAAGATTTAAAAGGTCTTAAAATAAGAGTGCAGCAATCCAGTTTATTCATTTCCTTAGTTGAAGCGCTTGGAGGATCAGCAACTCCAATGGCATATGATGAAGTATACTCTGCTATTCAAACGGGCGTAATTGATGGAGCGGAAAATAACTTTCCAAGCTATTATTCTACTAATCATTATGAGGTAGCAAAATACTATACATTAAACAATCATTCTAGTGTACCAGAAGTATTAATGGCATCGAGTTCCTCATGGGATAAATTAAGTGAAGATGATCAAAAGCTGTTCTATGAAGCGGCTGTCGAATCCCAAAAAGTCCAACGTGAAGCTTGGAAAGCACTAGAAGATGAATCAAAAGCAGGTATCGAAAAAGCTGGAAATACAATTATCGAAGTGAAGGATTCCACACCATGGCGTGAAGCGGTAGAACCTGTCTATGAAGAGTTTGGTACAGCATATAATGAATGGATCGATAAGATAGAGAAAGCGGAGTAAATAAAGAAATTGTTTAATAGTACTTTTTTAAAGCTCAGTGTTTGGTTGAAAACGTTGTTATTTCGATTTTCACTGAGCTTTTTTCAAATAGGAGGTATTTTATGAATGGTCTCAAGAAAATAAAATTGAAATTTGATAATATAGTAGATTTTATTGGGATGATCGCTATTGCTGTTATGACAATAATTGTTTCGTTGCAAGTTTTTTCTCGGTACTTTTTTAGTTATACGCCAAGATGGTCAGAAGAAGTCTCTTTATTATTACTCGTCTGGGTTAGTTTTATTGGAATCGCTGTTGGGTTTCGCGAGAAGCTACATATTGGTGTTGGTGTATTCGTTGGAATGCTACCTAAAAAATATCAGACAATTTTTGATTATATAGCAAAGGTGTTATTGATTGGGGTAGCGATTATATTTATATTTTACGGCTTAAGATTTACTAGTTTGATGAATAATTCAATTATGGCAGGAACTGGACTGTCGCAAAGCGTCTTATATGGCGCTATTCCAGTATCTGGATTCTTAATGTTGATTTATGGTATTGAACTTCTATTCGTTAAAGGTATGCACCAAGAATGGGATGATCAAGAAGAGGGGGATGAAATGTAATGGCAGTTTTTATATTATTGGGGAGTTTTGTCTTCCTTCTTCTAATAAGAGTACCAGTAGCATTGTCGTTGGTTATTTCTTCTTTTTTAACAGGTTTTTATTTAGATATTGACTTAGCAGCTCTAGTGCAACGGATGGTTAGTGGTTTGAATTCTTTTTCTTTATTAGCGATTCCTTTCTTTATATTGGCTGGAGAAATTATGAATGAAGGTGGGATTTCACGAAGGTTAATTAATTTGTCTAACGTAATTATCGGAAAAGTCCGCGGTGGATTAGCTATGGTGAATGTGTTGGCAAGTACATTTTTTGGCGGTATTTCTGGATCTGCAGTAGCTGATGTATCCTCTATTGGCTCCGTTTTGATTCCAATGATGAAAAAGAAAGGCTACGATACAGATTACTCGGTTAGTGTCACTATTTCAAGTGCTGCCCAAGGAGTTATGATTCCACCAAGTCATAATATGATTATTTATTCAACTGCTGCAGGTGGCGTTTCGGTAGGTGCGCTATTTATGGGTGGAATTATTCCAGGGTTATTACTGGGTCTTATTTTGATGATTTTGTCTTATGTAATCGCTGTAAAAAGGAATTATCCAAAAGGTGATCCTATTCCAAGAGAAGAAATTCCTAAAATCATTCGTGAAGGATTACTTGGCTTGTTCACGGCGGTTATTATTATTGGTGGTATTGTTACGGGAATCTTTACGGCAACTGAAAGCGCAGCTATTGGTGCCGTGTATGCATTCATCATTACATTTTTTGTGTATCGTGATATTCCACTTTCAAGAATGTCGATTATATTGAAAAGAACGTTTAAGACATTGTCGATGGTATTGTTTTTAATATCGGCTTCTTCCGCATTCGGATGGTTATTGGCGTTATTGAAAGTTCCGGCAATTGTGACGGATACGTTAACTGCCTTTTCACCAAATGATATCGTTACGTTATTAATTATTAATTTGATATTACTAGTTTTAGGTATGTTTATGGATATGGCACCTCTTATTCTTATCGCAACACCAATTCTATTACCAGTTGCCATGAGTGCAGGTATGGATCCGGTTCATTTTGGTGTAGTGCTTATATTAAACTTAGCAATTGGATTAATCACTCCTCCGGTTGGTACTGCCATGTTTGTAGGATGTGCGATAGGGAAAATTTCGATGGAAAAAACAGCTATTGGAATGCTCCCTTTCTACGTAGCTATGATCCTTGTGTTATTGATCATTACGTTTTTCCCTCAGTTTACGCTCTTTTTACCAGAATTGATGAATAATTAGCGGATTTGATGTTTTGATAATTCGAAATGTAGGAAGGTGTTTCTATGAAACAATTTATGGATGATCATTTTCTATTAACAAATGATACAGCTTATAAACTTTACTATAATTATGCAAAAGATATGCCCATTATTGATTACCACTGTCACTTAAGCCCGAAAGAAATATATGAAAATAAAAAATTTAATAATCTGACGGAAGCATGGTTATATGGAGATCATTATAAGTGGCGGGCCATGCGAGCAAATGGAATTAAAGAGGAATATATTACAGGATCGGCAAGTGATTATGAGAAATTTTTAGCTTGGTCAAAAACTGTACCAATGACAATCGGAAATCCTTTATATAATTGGACGCATTTGGAGTTACAACGCTTTTTTGGCATATATGAAATTTTGAATGAAAATAGTGCACCTGCCATTTGGAAAACAGTGAATGAAAAATTACATTCTGATGGATTTGCTGTGAGAGATTTTATTACGAAGTCAAATGTAGAAATTGTTTGTACAACAGATGATCCAGTTGATTCGCTTGAATATCATTTGAAGCTAAAGGAAGAAAAGGATTTTGACGTAAAGGTGCTACCAAGTTTCCGACCAGACAAAGGTTTGGAAATCAATAGAGAAGGCTTTAAGGAATGGGTACAAAAATTAGAGGCAGTAACGAACATAAGAATGGACGATTATGATCAATTCTTATTGGCCTTGCAATCACGTATCGAATACTTCCATTCATTAGGTGGGCGAGTTTCTGACCATGCGCTTGACACGGTGATGTATGAGGAGACAACAAAGGATGAAGCGGCAGCAATATATAAGAAAGCTCTTCAACTTGGAAAGGTTTCTATTGAAGAAGAAACAAAGTATAAATCGTATACATTAACGTTTTTAGGAAAGCAGTATGCTCGCCTTGGTTGGGTGATGCAATTCCATATCAATGCTTCCAGAAACAATAATACACGAATGCTCAATCAACTCGGACCTGATACTGGTTATGACAGCATTAACGATGCTCAAATTGCCAAACCTTTATGTGATCTACTTGATGCATTGGAGCGAGCAAATGCCTTACCGAAGACGATTTTGTATTCATTAAATCCAAAAGATAATTATGTCTTAGCAAGTTTAATTGGTAGTTTTCAAGGTGGAGGCGTTGCTGGGAAGATTCAGTTCGGAACGGCCTGGTGGTTTAACGACCAAAAAGATGGAATGTTAGAGCAGATGAAGGCATTAGCTAATTTAGGACTTCTAAGCCGTTTTATCGGAATGCTAACGGATTCAAGAAGTTTTTTATCTTACACTCGCCATGAGTATTTTAGAAGATTGGTTTGTGATTTGATTGGTCAATGGGTAGAAAATGGAGAAGTGCCGAATGATGAGAACCTCTTAGCGGCTATTGTTCAAGGGATTTGTTATCACAATGCAAACAAATATTTTCAAATGTAAGATTGCAAGTCAGAAGGAGGATTACTTTGAAAAAATTGAATAGTATGCTGATTGAGAAAAAAGAACACCCAGAGAAAGTCCTTCAGTTTGGAACAGGGAATTTTTTAAGAGCTTTTGCCGATTGGATGATTGATACAATGAATAAACAAAATCTTTTTAATGGAAGCATTGTTATCGTTCAATCTACGAATAATGGAACAGCAAATGTTATTAACGAACAGGACGGATTATATACATGTGTTCTGCAAGGGATTTCAAATGGTAAGGCGACGCAAGAATTTGGGGTAGTTCAATCTGTTAGTAGGGCATTAAATATTTATAACGAATATGATGAATATTTGTTATTGGCTAGGAGTGTTGATTTAAGGTTTATCATTTCCAACACGACAGAAGCAGGAATAATCTTCAATGAAAATGACCTTCTGAATGACCAATCGAATAACAGCTTCCCTGCAAAACTAACGACGTTTCTCTATCATCGGTTTTTAGCGTTTAATGGAGATAAGGATAAGGGACTTGTCATAATTCCATGTGAACTGATTACTCAAAATGGAGACAAAATAAAGGAAATCGTTCTGAAATATGCACAAATTTGGAATCTAGATAAAGATTTTCGAGAATGGATTCTTCAAGCAAATACATTTTGTAATTCACTTGTGGACCGAATTGTACCTGGGTTTCCCAAAGATCAGATTGATGAAATTCAGGAGAAACTCGGTTACCAAGATCAATTGATTGTTGTGGGAGAACCGTATCATTTATGGGCGATTGAAGGACCGGAATGGTTAAAGAGAGAGTTTCCGGCAGAACAAGCAGGTTTAAATGTCAAAATTGTAAAAGATTTGGAGCCATATCGGGAAAGTAAAGTACGCATTTTAAATGGAGCTCATACAGCAATGACATCTGTAGCTTATTTGTGTGGGATTGATACTGTACGAGAAGCAGTATTAGATCGAGATATAAAAAAATTTCTTGATCAGCTGATGTTTAAAGAAATCATTCCTATTCTTCATTTACCTAAGGAGGAGTTAAACAAATTTGCGGATGAAGTATTAAATCGATTTTCAAATCCGTATATTCATCATTATTTGTTAAGTATCTCTCTTAATGCAATGTCTAAATTCAAAGCAAGAAATTTAACGAGCTTATTAGATTATGTGGACCAGTTTAATGAGATTCCGAGAGCACTTTCCTTTTCCTTAAGTGCTTGGATTTCATTTTATAAAGGGCGGCGTTTTGAGAAATCAATCGAATTGGTTGACGATGAATGGGTTTTAGAATTTTTCAAGCAACAATGGAACCGTTATGAAGGAGAAGAGATGAACTTAAGAGAATTAGTCGTTCAAGTACTTGCGAATGAACAATTATGGGATTGCGATTTAAATAGAATACCTGAATTAACGGACTACGTGGCTAATTTTTTAAATATTATTGAAAGAGAAGGTATGAAAGTAGCTGTTCAAGCACTTTTGCTAAATGGCTAGAAGATTATTGTAAGCTAAGGACTGACTTTCAACAATACTCAAAAGATGGTGAGAAGTATGAAGGAATTTATCACTTTAAATGATAAGGATAACGTTGCTGTTGCGCTAAGAAATTTTAATAAAGGTGAAAAAATCGTCGTTCGAAAATCGGAAATATTGTTGGTTGATGATATCGAACGTGGTCATAAGATCGCTTTAGAAAGCATTCCGGCTGGTGCAGACATTAAAAAGTATGGATACCCAATTGGTCAAGCTACAAATTGTATACAAGTAGGGTCCTGGGTTCATACCCATAATGCCAAAACGAACTTACATGATATTAAAGAATATGAATATTTGCCTACCTTTATCGAGAATCCATATAAGAATAGAAATACAACATTTAAAGGATATAGAAGGAAGAATGGAAATGTTGGCATACGCAATGAGCTTTGGATTGTACCAACTGTTGGCTGTATTAATGGAATTGGAGATCAGATTGTTAGAAGATTTAAAGAAGAAGTGGGTGATATAACTCCGTTTGAAAATGTCCTTGTCCTAAAGCATAGTTATGGTTGCTCTCAGCTAGGAGATGACCTCGAAAATACAAGGAAGATTTTGGCGAATGCTGTGAATCATCCGAATGCTGGCGGAGTATTGGTAATAGGACTTGGGTGTGAAAATAATGAACTAGACCAATTCAAAGCAATGGTAGGGGAAGTTGACTCTTCTCGGGTTAAGTTTTTATTGTCTCAGGAAGTGAAGGATGAAGTTGAAGCAGGGGTGAACTATCTAAAGGGGATTGTATTTGCTGCTCAATCAGATCAACGTGAGGATATTCCATTATCTGAGTTGAAAATTGGTTTAAAATGTGGAGGATCAGATGGTCTCTCAGGCATAACGGCCAACCCGCTACTGGGGAAATTATCTGATTTTCTAGTAGCTCAGGGGGGAACGACCGTTTTAACAGAAGTGCCAGAAATGTTTGGAGCTGAAACTATCCTAATGGAGCGTGCTAAAGATAAATATGTCTTCGAGAAAATAGTCGCTTTGATCAATGATTTTAAACAATATTTTATTGATAATAAACAACCAGTATTTGAAAATCCTTCACCTGGAAATAAAGCAGGCGGTATAACAACACTTGAGGATAAATCACTTGGCTGCACGCAAAAGGCCGGCATTTCAGTTGTGGAAGATGTTTTGCAATATGGAGAAAGATTGCAGATAAACGGCTTAAATCTTCTGGCTGCACCAGGGAATGATTTAGTGGCCTCTTCGGCCTTAGCAGCGGCTGGTTGCCATATGGTGCTATTCACTACTGGAAGGGGTACACCATTCGGTACATTTGTGCCAACAGTGAAAATATCCAGCAATACACCACTTTATGAAAATAAGAAACATTGGATTGATTATAATGCTGGCATTTTAGTAGAAGACATGTCAGAAGAGAAAGTATTAGAGGAATTTATCGAATTTATAGTTGAAATTGCTGGTGGAAGGCTAGTAAATAACGAGATTAACAATTTTCGAGAAATTTCCATCTTTAAAACAGGTGTTACTTTATAAAGGAGCGGACTTAGGATGAAAGAGGATTTATTGGAAGTATTGAAACGGGAAAAAATTATAGCAATCATCCGAGGTATACCAACAGGAACTGTTATTTCAGTTGCACAGGCATTGTTAGATGGAGGGATTTTATTTCTTGAAGTAACTATGAATACCGAAAATGCAGACCTTATGATACGTGAGTTAAAACAGACATACGGCAATCAACTAATCATTGGGGCAGGTACTGTATTAAATGTAGAGTTGGCAAAAAAAGCAATTGATGCCGGAGCAGAGTATATTATTTCTCCTAATCTAGATGAGAAAGTAATCCAATACTGTGTGAATAATGAGATTGACGTTTGGTCAGGTGCGTTGACACCTACTGAAATAACAAAGGCGTATAACCTTGGTTCAAAAGCTGTAAAAGTATTTCCGATAGGGTCATTGGGGGTAAATTATATTAAAGATATTAAAGCTCCTCTTAATCATATTCCGTTAATTGCAACAGGGGGAATAAATGAAGAAAATATTCAACAAACATTAAAAAATGGGGCGATAGGTGTAGGATTAGGCGGGAATTTAGTGTCTAACGCATTGGTGGAGCAAGGAAATTATGGAGAAATTACGAAAAGAGCAAAAGCCTTTATTCAATTGGCAAACGAGGTGTAATGGATGAGTAAAGTGGATGTAGTGACAGTTGGAGAAAGTATGGTGCTTTTTCAACCAATTACGGACAATTCATTAAATTATGCGCCTCTATTTATGAAATCATTGGCAGGAGCAGAATCCAATGTGGCTATCACTCTTGCAAGATTGCAAAAGAAGGTTCGTTGGATTAGTAAGCTAGGTAAGGACCCATTTGGTGATTTCATTCTTTCTACATTGGCGGGTGAAGGAATCGATGTATCAAGAGTGAAGAGAGAAGTACATAAAAATACAGCTATATGCTTTAAAGAAAATAAGGGATATGGGGATCCAAATGTCTATTATTATCGTAAAAATTCTGCGGCAAGTCTGTTCTCTCAGGAGGATGTAAAAGAGGATTGGTTTGAAAACGCATTACATCTTCACGTAACAGGAATTACGCCCGCACTTGGTGAAAACACGGTTGAATTCATAAGAGAAGTGATGGTTTTTGCAAGAAAGCAAGGGTTATCCATTTCTTTTGATCCGAATTTAAGAAGAAAACTTTGGACAGAAGAGAAGGCAAAAGAAGTATTGCTTTCCTTAATTCCACTTTGTGATATTTTTATGCCTGGTTTAGAGGAAGCAGAATTTTTACTTGGTAATCAGTCAGTTGAAAATTACGGCAAGCAATTTATTGAAATGGGTCCTAAAATTGTAGCTCTTAAATTAGGGGAACAGGGATCTAAGGGTTTCTATAAGGATCAAATAATTGAATCTAGTGCGTATAAGGTCAATCGAATTGTAGACACGGTAGGTGCTGGTGATGCCTTTGCAGCAGGATTATTATCGGTTTTGTTAGAAGAGGAAAATTTGGCTAGTCACGAAGGGATTTTAAGGTCATTGCATCATGCATTGCGCCGGGCAAATATATTGGGAGCTTTGGCTACCCAATATAAGGGTGATTGGGATGGTGCTCCTAATCTCGAAGAAATACTTTTGATTGAAAATGAAAAACAGATTCCTTCAAGGTGAAGTTAAAATATGCTACTAAAGGGAGAGCTAAATATGATTCCTATACATACGGACTTGAAAGGGAAAGTAGCGGTAATAACAGGTGGTAGTGGTATATTGGGGAGTGGTTTTGCTAAGTCGCTTGCCGAATGTGGCGTAAAAGTCGCAATTATCGGTCGTAATCAAGATAAATTAAACAAAGTAGTTCAAGAGATTACAGGTCAGGGTGGAATAGCCATTCCGGTTGTAGCAGATGTATTACAGGTAGAGCAGTTAAAAAAAGCGAATGATTTAGTGAAAAATACTTTGGGTACATGTGATATCTTAATTAATGCAGCAGGTGGCAATCATAGTAGTGCAACAACGTCCACTGAACACTTGAATGGCGATGCAGATTCATGTTTCAGAGATGAAAAAACTTTATTTAATTTAGATAAAAGTGGTATTGAATATGTACTGAATCTAAATTATCTAGGAACGTTGCTACCAACTCAAATTTTTGCTTCTGATATGGTAGGAAAAAAGGGGTGTTCCATAATAAATATTTCTTCCATGAATGCTTATACTCCTTTGACAAAAATTCCTGCCTACAGTGCGGCAAAAGCAGCAATCAATAATTTCACTCAATGGCTTTGTGTATATCTTTCTAAGGTTGGAATACGTGTCAATGCAATTGCACCTGGTTTCTTTCTGACGGAACAAAACTATGATCTTTTAGTCACTGAAGATGGGTCGCTAAGTGAAAGAGCACAGAAAATCATTGAACATACACCGATGGGAAGATTCGGAGAACAGTCAGAATTAGTAGGGACGTTATTGTGGCTCGTTGATGAAAGATTATCAGGATTTGTCAATGGAGTGGTGATTCCAGTAGATGGTGGATTCTCAGCTTACTCGGGAGTTTAAGTAATTTTTAGGGGTCTATGGTAGAAACCTGTTAAAGTTAAAATTTTTATTAAGTAGTAATAGTAGATTGGCTGGTATGAGTTCGGTGTTTATATTTGACTTATGCTAGTCAATTTTGCTTAATATGTTTATTGCTATAGTATTTGATATCCTTCGCTCATTGTACGATGCTACATAATCTTTAAAAGCATAAATTCAAAAGCGGTCATTCCTGTCAGACGGTGAAATAATGCCGAGAGCTTTTCGTGATTATCGAAGGTAAACGTTGTAATTTCATCTTTAATGGTATAAGCTTCATGTCTCGAATCTCGGAATAACGCAAAAAATTCTTAATATAAATAAGCCGCCTATATGCTCTGAGAGCCCGATCAGTCCATACTGGTAATTTGTTGGTGATACTAAAATGCCCTCACTTTCTAAATGCCGCAATTCATAAGGATACCTAATCTCATATTCTTCATCTACACACATTAAACATTACCTCCTTACTATTAAAATAAAGGATTCGATAAAAAGCGGTTGAACCTTTTGTTTGTGAGGATATTGGTAAACTGTAAAGAATTTTCACTAAATTGATAATAGAGTTACAATATGTCATTTAACATACCGAAAAACTTTGAGAATATTAGTAAAATACAAGCTATCGGAGAAAAAAACTACCATCATGAAAAAACACTAATGGATAGCGAATAGTAATCCGAATTGTATAGGTATCCTCAACCTGATTATAGGCTATAGTATCTTATTGGTTAATCCGGATATTTAATACATCTATCATTATATCGGCATAAAAAGGAATGGGGGTTGCTGTGCCCAGAGAAATCGGACCAATGGACCTAAAAGAGGTGAAGTATATCTAAGGAAATTATAGAGACGAAACAGGATAGAGTCACCTGAATGAAGGTGACTCTATCCTGTTTAAAAAGACATTTAAAACGTATTGGCCTCATAGGACTTCTTGCTGATCTTCTCAATTACCTGATGCAAATCATCTGGTTTATGGAATTCAATAGGGGAGAAGCCTTTTTCAAATAAAATCGTGTCAGCCTCAATAAGAAGAACATAACGGTTATTGATTTTCGCTAAATGAATGGTTTCGCCAAAATCAGCCAGCAGCCCTTTAATGCTAGTACTGTCAAGCTTCATTTTAAGCTCTACTTCCGGTTCGCGCTCAACCAATTGGGCAGCTGCCTCGACAACCTGTTCGGTGGAGAGCTTCTCCTGCAGTTCACGCTTAGGACTGTCGGCCCAGATTTCAATTGCCTCCTCAAATTGGCGTCTTTCCTCGCTTTCAGGCTCATATACCTCGCCGATATGCTCCTGCACCATTTCCATAACATGATTTTTCATGATTTCCTGTTTGGATTCTCCGTACTCCACGAATTTCAGGAAGTCTTCGAAATAGCGTGCATGAGAGGATTGGTGAATTTTC
>NZ_PKOZ01000003.1:0-117223 GCF_002946355.1 Pradoshia eiseniae | reverse complement strand
TTCCTGTTTGGATTCTCCGTACTCCACGAATTTCAGGAAGTCTTCGAAATAGCGTGCATGAGAGGATTGGTGAATTTTCAGCTCACTTTCTTCAATCATACCTTCCTCCGGCATATGAGGGTAGAGAATAGATTTCATATTTTTTGTCGTGATGGCCATTTCTACATTCCGTATTAGGGTTCTCTCATCAGAAATGGAGGCCACCTTCGGTTCGAAGTCACATTTCATAATAAATAGGAAACGATGCTCAAAAAACTTTTCTGGGACAGCGGAAGCTAAAAGGAAGACGCCTCCGCGGACAGCACTTGTTTCCAGGTAAGAATGAACAAACTCCTCGCTGCAGCTTTTAAACTCTTCTTTGCTCTGTGCATAGCGGGTCCGGTTAAAAGCATTATAATTGGGGTTTGAATCGAGCTCATGGCCTGGCTCAATAATAAAGTGGCCTAGCTTTGTCGGCACTTGGTCGGAATTCGGATGACGCTCAACTTTCCTTTTGGCAATTTTCTTGAACTCTCCATCAAGAAAGTCCTTTAGGGCACTTTCCTCATATTCAGCGGTATCAAGCGTTTGATAATGTTTAGCAATTGGCTGCTCTTTATTTTCTGTTTCAATGACAAAAAAAGACAAATAACTAATTTGAAATTTCATTTTCCACACCTTATTTCATGTATAGTCAGCTTTCTCAGTATCCCAAAAGCTTATGATTTCGTCAATTTCCTTTAGCATTCCCAAAAGAAATAAGGGACATTGCAGATCAGGTAACTTAATCCTTGTGCTCCTGTGCAGGCATTGCCAGGGATAGGATATGCTGCAAGTTTAAACGTTTGCAGGTATTTAGTCGATTTAAGAGAGAATATTTGCGGGCGGGTTTAGAAGGGTGAGTCACAAAATACAAGTGAAATCGTGGCTGGTAGGAGGGGGGATTAAACAAAAATAAGCGGAAGAAATAAGAGTATTTCTTCTCGCTTACGATAAAAGCCCTCTGCAATTTTAAGAGGCCTCAATGGATTTTTCTTCATGACTTCTTGAGCGGTTCATATGAAGGAGTCGTTTCTTGATTTCGTTGGCATAGGCTGTGTCCTTGTCCTTGATTGCAAGACTTAAAAGATCGAGCAGGTCATCAAGCGTTAAGTGCTCAGTCTCCCGTTCATTAATTTCCCCTTGTTCAAACTCGCGAACAGCTTTTTTGGCTTCTTCTTGTGCCTTTTCTTTGCCTTGATGATAGGATACAAAAGTTCTGACTAGCATCGCATCCGTGATTTTTTCTTCCCCAGTTGTTTCTGGCAATAAATCCGCTATTTCCAATTCCTCCACAATCATATCGAAACATTTGTCTGAAAGAGTATATTCAGCTGTGCCTCCAAATAATTTTTCAAATACAGTCAGCAATACGGGAGTGGTTAAGGAAATCAGTAGTTTCTCATATACTGTGTTGGTATTTCGAATTTCTGCCAGAATAATCTCTTTTGTCTTGCTCCTCATATTAAATCCCCCTTGTATTCAAAAATGTGAATGAAATCATTTTCTCCAATAATAGTAGCATGAAAAAAAGCGGAATAATAATTTTATGAACTTTTAAGCAGTAATTGTCACAATATAGTAAGTATCTTACTTTCATGGAAGTAAATGTCTGACGGAAAATAGGCTATAATAAACGAAAATAGGAAAAATATTATTATATTAAAATAATATAAGTTGTTTAACTTGAGAAACGATAGATGGTCAAGCAATGGGTTTGCATAGGGCAGAAAGACGGTCCTTAATGTCTTGTACATACATTTCATCATTATCTTCCTTGGCGAATAAAAGTAAATCAAGCAAATCATCAACAGTTAGCATCATGGCTTCCCGGTCTTTCGGTTCATCGCTGGAAAAGTTCTGATCAGACGTAAGATGTCTGCCGATAATGTCATAAAAAAGATGAACTAGTGTGGAGCTGGAATATGGTACACCCAATTCGGGGAGAGGATGGCCAGTTTCCTCCAGCTCGCCTTGCAGGGCCATATATGCATTCTCTGATAGAAGATAATTGCCTGATGGGCCAAATAGGTTATAAAACATCTTAACAACAATTGGTGCAGTCAGCGTACGGACTAATTTAGGAGATACCTGTCCTGTGTCCATGATTTCATCTGAGATCAATTGATATGTATTCTTCTTCATTTATCTTCTATCCTCCTTTATGAAATCTATCATAAGCTATTTTTTGGTGAATTTAAACAATTGAGCTTTTATATCCCTTACTTTAATTTTTCTGGATATTCATTCGCTCCTGTTTCCCTCTGGAATAATCATCCTCCCTGATATCGGGTGGAACCATATTTCCGCCGGTGGACCAGACTATATGGGTGGCTGTTTCGGGAACATGGTTGTTTAACGATGTGAGGATAGGGCCGTAAAATCCTGCTTGAGCGGATGGCTCTGCATAAATTCCTTCAGTATCAATGAGATCAGCAAGGTAACGATAAAGGCGATTATCTGAGATGGTATAGCATGCATCCAGGCACCCAGCCATATACATGCTTGATAACTCAGAAGGTCTCCCAACAGCTAGACCGTCTGCAGCCGTACGGTTTGAGAGTCCGAAATCCTGAACGGAAACACGGCTGTATAATTGCGTAGCCATTCCAAGCATGAAGCAAGGTGATTCAATCGGCTCAGCAAAGATAATATGGACATGTCTTCCGAAGGCTTGTTTTAGGCCATAGGCAATACCGCCGGGAGCTCCTCCGACACCGCATGGCAGATAAACATAAAGAGGATTGCTTTCATCTATTAGAATCTGTTTTTCTAGGAGCTGTTTTTTAAGCCGGCTGGCGGCAGTTGCATAGCCAAAAAAGAGATCGGTTGATTTCTCGTCATCTATAAAGTGGCAATGCGCTGAATTGGCCGCTGTTAGCCTGCCTAGCTTAACTGCTTCGCTATAATCGGATGGATGCTCAATGACATTTACTCCCTTTTTTCTCAGCAGGTCTTTCTTCCATTGTTTTGCTTCAGCAGACATATGCACATCAACATGGAATCCTAATGTCCTGCCTATTAGTCCAATGCTTAAACCAAGGTTTCCTGTTGAACCTACGGCAATGGTGTACTTGGAATAGAAAGAGCGGAAGAGAGGTGAATCAATTTTGCGGTAATCATCATGTATAGTTAATAGGCCGGATTGGATGGCTAATGCCTCTGCGTGTTTTACTACTTCATAAATACCGCCTCTCGCTTTAACAGAACCGGATACTGGCAGGGCATGGTCACATTTGAGAAAAAGACGGCCCGGAATGCTGATGCCTTCATCCTGCTCAAGATGAGCTTGCATTTGATGTACCCTTATCAAGGGCGATTCAATCATTCCATTGTTCTTATTTGTCTCTGGGAATTTATGCGCAAAATAGGGGGCGAATCGCATTAATCGCTTTTTTGCTGGAAGGATGTTGGCATTGTCTGCATTAAAAGCTGAATCCTTCGAATGAATCCAATAGCTTTCTTTTCGTTCCAATACTTCCTGTAAGACAGGAACTTCCTTTAGCCATTCATTTTTTGTTTTTCCATGTATGATTTGCATGGGATGATACCTCCCTCTATAAGAATTTTCTTAATACTTCCATTCAGCATCCATCCAATTTTTTTGAAATGGTATGCCATGTTGAGACGTAAATAGAAAAATTGCCATTAGCTCAGGGTGTGAGAAAAGAGTATATGTGATGAAATGGATGGAGTTAGTGGGCTAATACTACTTTTTTATGCGGGCAACATGATAGTCAATATCCATATTTGTATAATACATCTGCCTTAAAGCAAATGAATAGGAAAAATGTCATCTTATTGCAATAAAGATGGCAAGAGAGCAAGCATGGGATTATAATGTTTATGGTTTGATAAATTTTTATCATTATAATGGAAAATGTATTGTTCAATGAGAAGAGGTCATTCATATGAAAGGATTTTTACGTGAAATTTTTTATGCAATTTGCATCGGTGTTCTTTCAGTAGGAGGGGTAGCGTTGATCTTTTATGCGTGTATGTTTCTTGAGAAAATCATTTTTTAGGTGCAACTTAAAAAAGCAAAGAAATACAATGTACTTACATGCAAGGAATGCCCCTCTAATTTCGTCATTATATATATCAACATCACTAAGAGAACAGAGCTTTATCTGTTCTCTTTTATATTGAAGGATAATAAAACGGAGGCAAAAGTATCTGCCCTCTTACTGATTTAGTGGTAAAGCTGGTATGGGATCGAGCAGGGGTGGCAATGGCCTGTTTGTCCGATACAGTAATTCTGAGATGGTCACACATTTATACCCGTTTTCTGTCAGTAATTCTAAAATAGGCTCCATTGCTTTGACAGTTGAAGAACTAGAACTATTATTCCAATCGTGCAAAATGATGATATCGCCTGGGCTTAGTCCCTTTTTGACATGCTGGACGATTTTGGATGACTGGGGATTTAGCCAATCAAGAGCATCCTGGTCCCAAGACCACATAATGACCATAAATCCTTTTTTGCGCGCAGTATGAATGATTATGTCATTATATACTCCCTCTACAGGACGATAAAGAGTCGGCTTCTTGCCAATGATCTTTTCAATGGCTTCATTTGTCTTATCCAATTCCATGGATAATTGAGATGAGTTCATATGTTTGCTGCTTATGTGATGGAAGGTATGGTTGCCAATTTCATGTCCCTCTGAATCCTGTCTTTTTATTATCTCAGGGTACAATAATGCATTTTTCCCTGTGACAAAGAAGGTTGCCTTCGCGTCGTATTTAGCTAGCAAATCAAGTATTTTTGGCGTAAATACTCCATGAGGGCCATCATCAAATGTAATGGCGACGAGCTTTTCGGTCGTATTCCTTTCCCATACGACTTCGCCGGCTTTTTCATATTCTTCTCTGGTTCTCGTTAAAGCCTCTACATTTGGTCCATGAATGAGAATGAAGTTGAGTACGAACCATAAAAGAAGAAGTTTTTTGCCCATCTCTATATAACATCCCTTCATCTATGCAAGTAAGGAATAGTATATGGAATTTAGGTAGAAATATTTAAGGGTTTATTGATATAGAATATATAGATTAATCACGTCCATATACCCTACTCATAGCGCTTCCTTTGTGTAAAAATATGGATATAAAAGAGCGGGGGAGATGAGAAGATGCCGAAAAGCAAGAAATCGATGACAGCGCTGTTCATGGTATTGGTTTTATGTATCATACCTCTTAGCTGGTACTCTGAGTATCAGGCTGGGCCGGAAGATGGGCTAAATGCCAAAATCACGAATGTCCTTAAACATGAAGAGTTGAAAGGAAGCATAACAGGAATCAGTATCCGTAATGCCACGACAGGAGAAATCATCTACGAGAAGAATGGGGATACACGACTGAGACCCGCTTCTAGCATGAAGCTTGTGACAGGGGCGACCGCATTAAAGCTGCTCGGGGATAATTATCGCTTTAAAACAGAGGTGTATGCAGATAAAAGGGCGCGAAATGGGGTCCTAACGGGGAATCTCTATCTCAAAGGTTATGGTGATCCGACGCTTACCGTCGATGATTTAGACAGAATCAGCGACCAATTGAAGAAAAAGGGAATCCGCAGAATCAAAGGAAATCTTATTGCTGATGATACCTGGTATGACGATACCAGACTTTCGCTGGATTTGCCTTGGAGCGATGAGCAGGAATACTATGGGGCGCAAATCTCCGGACTGACCCTTTCCCCTGATACGGATTATGACGCCGGCACAGTCATCGTGCAAGTCACACCCGCCGCAAAAGAAGGAAAAGCTCCAACCATCACGGTTTCCCCACAGACCAGCTATGTCAAGATTTATAATAAGGCAGAGACGGGTAATACCGACAGTAAAAAAACCATCAAAATCACGCGCAAGCATGGAACAAACCAGCTTTATATTACGGGCAGCATCCCAAAAAACGCTTCGGCCTCGAAATCATGGATGGCTGTAGAAAATCCATCCGGCTACACACTTGATATATTTAAGCGCTCCCTCGCAAAATCAGGCATCACGGTAACAGGCAAAGCGGTAAACGGAAAGCTGAAGCCTGGTGCCATCATGCTTGCTGCGGACCAATCACCGCAATTGAAAGAAATCATGAAGCCTTATTTGAAGCTGAGCAATAACACCATATCAGAAGTCTTAGTGAAAGAAGCAGGACGTGTGGCAGGTAAGGAGGGAAGCTGGGAAGAGGGGCTTGCCGTTATTCAAGATCATTATGAATACCTAGGCTTGAAAGAGCGGGATATCCTCATGAGGGATGGCTCGGGTGTTTCTCATGTGAGTCTTATTACCCCAAATAGCTTGAGCAACCTGCTTTATCAGGCTCAGAGTAAGCCTTGGTATACCACCTATTATGATTCCTTACCCGTTGCAGGAATCAGCGACCGTACTGTCGGCGGCACACTGCGCAATCGAATGAGAGGAACACCGGCTGAAGGGAAGATTATTGCCAAGACAGGCTCTATCTCGACCGTAAGCTCTCTTTCTGGCTATGTAAAGGGCGATACCGGCAATAAATATACCTTTTCAATCATCATTAATAATGCAATCGATGAAGATGGACTGAAGGATATTGAGGATGAAATTGCCATTATCCTCGCTAGTGATGAAGGGAACTGATTTTCAATGGCTGCCTATTCCAGGTGAAAGCCAAACATTTTCTAAAACCCTGCTAAATAAAAAAAGCTGCAGATACGTTCTGCGGCTTTTTTCATTCATTCCAGCTCATGAGCCTTATGAATACAGTGCAATGTATAAACGCAAGGAAAAGATAATGGCTAGTAATATCGTAAATTTAAGTACGGCATATTTAGAAAAGGATTCAATGTATAGAATAGCCAATACGGCATATAAGCAACTGGCAATCACAAACATCCATTCCGGGAAACCAAGCATTAATTGAAGTAAAGCAATCACTAATATAACTAAGAAATGCAGTCCATCATATCTATCTGTTTCTCTGCGCACCCGAAAATCACTCCCTTCCCTATTATCCTATTCAAGGAGGGGCGGAAATGAGCATTTCTATTTCAGGAAATTTCATATGGGACATTCATCATCCTTTTGGTTGAAAAAATATTCCTCGGAATTATGTCTTTTTTAAGGATACGGAGTGAACCAGCGGTCCTCCATCTTGCACTAATGCTACTTCAACGATTTTAGCTGAAAAGGGTTTGAATAAATGTAAGCAAGCAGACAGTTCTTCAATCATCTGGTCTTTTGGCATTTGGCTGATCATCGTGCAATGGGGCACCCAGCTGTCAGGCAAGTAAAGCTCGTTTGCGGCAAAGCGGAACCGTTTGAAATGCTCATAATAGTCTATGTGAAATTGCATGAGCTCTT
This sequence comes from Pradoshia eiseniae, assembly GCF_002946355.1. Classification (NCBI taxonomy): domain Bacteria; kingdom Bacillati; phylum Bacillota; class Bacilli; order Caryophanales; family Bacillaceae; genus Pradoshia; species Pradoshia eiseniae. The sequence goes on along the minus strand of NZ_PKOZ01000003.1, from coordinate 109,868 downwards.
TTGTCATGACGGGAGTTAGAAAACAGGCAGGGTATTCCATGAAAACGCCGATTGATTGAAAATTGAGTGGCAGGCAGGGGAGAGAGGACAAGTAATGGTCCATCATGGTAATATATGTCTCCAAATCAAGCTCACGGTAACCGGCTAAGCTCAAATGAGGTCTGCCGCACGGAACTGCATTGAATTTATCATGCAAATCATTTCGTATGTTTCCTATCATGCTCTCCGTGTCCTTGTCAAATAGCCCTATAAGCCAATACAATTTGAACCACCTCCTGTATTCCGATGGAAAGAACACTGCCTGCCTCGTTCCTGTTCATAGCAGTATATTGGCTGTATCAGGATAATCAATGAACGGGTTTCGATTTCCTTGTAGCTGATGGATGAGCCAATTGCGGCGTTTTTCATAAACGGTAACAGGATTCTCTTGATGCCATTTGTAAAGCATCGCCATATCAATCAATCGAATCCGCTCTTTTGGTAGCTTATCTGGATACCTGATCAGGAAATACATTGTTGCCCGCGCGACAGCTCCCTTGCCATTCTGCGGCTCAAACCTTTCCTCCCCATCACGCTTTCCGCAATCATTGCGGATCATTTCCTTTGCTGCACTTGGATTATAGTCTTCGAAATCGTAATAGGGAATATTGCTCCGGAATGAGTTGCAGTTCATCTCGCATGTGAACAAATGATGCAAGTCTCCAACCATCGGACTTGCTTTATCAAACCAAGACTGGGGGATGACATGTTCAACATTTAAGCTGAGCGCAGCTAAAATGGAATCGAGGGGTGTCATCGTCTGTGCATTCACAGCCCTTAAGGTATCATACTTGGTTAGTTCCTTTCGGACAGCTGCTTCATAGAACAAGTCCTGTGCTATCAGATAATCTCTTTCTAGGCTCTTGCCTGAATAAATGCTTCTCGCTTTTCCATCTTCATGCAGATCGACGCGTGAATGAAGTTCCTTTTTACTCTGCGAATATGGGAGCTGATTCTTGTGAGTATTGGCAACTAAGTGCTTGATATTGCCCAATAATTCATCATTGGTTGCATCAAATGAGATGTTTTGATAATAAGCCGTCTTTAGCTGATTATCCGGTGTTTCATCATAATAGACATCTTGAGTATCCCGAGCAGTTGCCTTAAAAGTCTTAGTCGTCTGTTCAAACATATCTGAAAGGGAAGCGGGCATTAGTTTTTTGTGCTGTGCTGCATAAATGGGCGCATCTTTAGTAAGATTTTGCATGAAATAGGCAATATCGGCTTGAAGCTGCTTCTCCATTGCTCTTATTCGTTGGAGGATATCATTATAAGCTTGCTGATTAGGGTTCATGATTCTTCGCTCCTTTGTTTAAATATGGAAATAAATGTTGCAAGTTCCGTCAGCATAGCAATTCTTTCTTAAATTGTAAATGAGAAGGATGGATTATTAGATGTGTAAATTTAGTGAAAATTTTAAATAGAATTACTTTTTATCAATCTCTAAATCTTCAAAGACACCTGCTAAAAAACGGTATATAATCTTGGTAATGAGAGGAAAAGGAGTTGGAGAGAATGGTTAGTGGCATCAGAGAAGAAGTGGAAAAAGAAATTTTGGCCTTACAGGAAGAGTATGCACAATTGGAAGATACACCTGCGGATTTCTTCACTAATGCACCATATTTGTATCAAAGCAATAATGGAAACGTGTTTGCGGCAATCATCGAAGAAAACTCTGTTTTATTTGCAAAGGATGAGCCTTCTTGGGGGAATAAGATGATTCGCTTCACTAAAAGTCAAGCAGAGTCTGCAATCCTTCAACTGAAGCTAGAAAAAGAGGGAAGGCTAGATCCAGAGTCTATTGATATGAAGAATCCTCTCAATACAATTTTACTAAGCACAGGTGAAACGCTTTTCTTGGCGTCCGTGCTGCAGACGGCTTTAGAGAAATGGAGATGCCCGAATCCTGCACAGAACTTATAAATCTATTGATACCTTTACCATCAGGCTTTTGAAGCTTGGTGGTTTTTTATTGCGCTAGGTATTGTTTTTTCATTGCTGTTATCGGGTATGGAAAGTGAAAAGCGAGCGAGAAGAAGAAGTATGGTAGATGAAGGGAAGAGGGCCCATACTGGAGCAAATGGCAGGCTGTCAATCCTTAAGGATTAAGAAAGAATCGTAAAGAAGGGATTGGCTTAGGTTTTGTTGAACTACAGAAAGAGACAATACTAGAGAAAGGGGAAGGGACATGAAAAAAGTGATGATGTCATTCTTGTGCCTCTTTGTCTTGGCTGCATGCGGGAATGGTCAAAACAATAGCAATAAAGCAATTGAAGGAAATGGGGGAGAACCTGTGAATGTTCAGCCTGATAAAAAGGGTGTAACAGAGGGTAGATTAAAGCCGAGCTTGGTTGAAACAAAACGGGAAGACAATACGTACAACTTTGAATACACCGTCGAGAACCAAACAGACAAATCCATTCATTTGACGTTCAACAGCGGTCAGAAATTCGATTATATTCTAAGGAATGAAGCAGGCGAGATACTTAAACGCGGTTCGGAAGGGAAGTTCTTCACCCAAGCAATCATTGAGCAGGACTTAGAAGCGGGGGCACGGTTAAGCTTTGATATCCAACTGAAGGATTTAGCCCCTGGGAACTATCGTTTGGAGGCATGGCTGACAGCAGGGAGCGAAGAGACTGACTATAAGGAATTACTGAAGTTTACCATTGAGTAATAAAGCGGAGAGGCTCTTTTTCAATAGAGGCCTCTCCGCTTTTTGCCTTTTAAGAACGCTGCTCAAATAACTGGACTAACTCCACGATGACCTCGGATGCTTTTTCCATGCTTTGAACAGAAACATACTCGAATTTGCCGTGGAAGTTCTCACCACCGGCAAAGATGTTAGGTGTTGGAAGTCCCATGAAGGAAAGCTGAGACCCGTCTGTGCCGCCGCGAATTGGCTTTACAATTGGTTTGATTCCAAGGTTAACCATCGCTTGATGAGCGACATCGACAATTTCTTTAACAGGCTCAATTTTCTCGCCCATATTATAATATTGGTCATTAACTTCAAGGATGATATTCTCCTGACCATATTTCTCTTGATATTTTGCGGCAATCTTTAGCATATTTGACTTCTTGGCCTCAAATTTGTCACGATCATGATCGCGAATAATATAGGAAAGATTGGTCTGTTCGACATCACCATTCATGGCAAGCAAATGATAGAAGCCTTCATAGCCTTCGGTGTATTCAGGAGCTTCTTCTTTTGGGAGTTCAGCATGGAAGTCCATGGCGATTTTCATGGAATTGACCATCTTATTCTTTGCTGACCCTGGGTGGACATTAGTGCCTTTTACCGTTAGCTTGGCAGAGGCAGCGTTAAAGCTTTCAAACTCAAGCTCTCCAAGCGGGCCTCCATCCAATGTATAGGCGAAATCAGCATTAAAGCGCTCCACATCAAATTTATGCGGTCCGCGGCCAATTTCCTCATCAGGCGTGAAGGCAACGCGGATTTTCCCATGCTTGATCTCTGGGTGTTGAATTAAGTAATCCATCGCTGTCATGATTTCGGCGATTCCCGCTTTATCATCTGCACCAAGAAGAGTGGTGCCATCCGTTGTAATTAAAGTTTGCCCCTTATATCCGGATAGCTCGGGAAAATCCTTTGGTGAAAGGATGATGTTGAGTGCTTCATTCAGGACAATGTCACCGCCATCATAATTCTCAATCATTTGCGGTTTAACATTCGCTCCAGTGAAATCTGTCGCTGTATCAACATGTGCAAGAAACCCGATTGTCGGCAATGGTTTATCCGTATTCGCCGGCAGGGTCGCAAATAAGTAGCCATTTTCATCTAAGGTTATCTCTTGCATGCCGATTGCGGCAAGTTCGTCCTTTAGCAAATTCAACAGATTAAATTGTTTTTCTGTGGATGGGCAAGATATACTCGCCTCATTTGATTGGGTATCCACCTTTACGTATGTAAGAAATCGTTCAACTAATTTGCTGTTCATTATGTCCATTCATCTCCTTTATGTATTCTATTATAGCGAAAATTTAATTATTTCAGCAAAAACTTGCCCAAAACCTCGCGAGTTTATTTTTCCTTTCTTAAGGACATTTATTTCATGGATTTATTTTAATATAATGATTTGTGAAAAAGAAATGTGGGTATCTGTGGCAATCACCTATAAGGGAACGTCCGAATAGTGTTGAATCAATATATAGTTTCATTGAAAGAAGGGGTTTGTCGATATGTTTACGATTGGAAGCAGGACTGTAAAAACAGCGATAGGAGCCATGATCGCTTTATCCATCGCTCAGCTTATTGGCTTTCAGAATGCGAGCACGGCAGCGGTGATTACTCTCTTGAGCGTACAGAGTACACAACGAAAAAGCATTTTGATTGCTTGGAGGCGGCTGCTTGCTTGTTTAATTGGAATGGGACTGGCTATTTTAATTTTTGAGGGATGCGCCTATACACCGGTCGCAGTAGGGCTGCTTTTGTTTATATATGTGCCTCTTATGGCGAAGTTTGGCTTGCAGGACGGGATTGTCCCGGGATTTGTGATTGTGATGCAGCTATATATGTCCTATTCGATTACGCAGGAGCTTCTCATCAATCAATTATGCATTGTGCTAATCGGCATTCTTGTTGCTTTGCTGTTTAATTTGTATATGCCGAGTGTCGAGGGGGAATTGCAGAAAATTTCGCAAGAGCTCAATCATAATTTTGAGATGATTTTCCTGCAATTCAGCCGATTCATTCGGAAAAGGGAGCGGGTTTGGAATGATGAATATATTATCCGAACGAAAAAGCTGCTCGAGACGGGAATCGATTTAGCGAGAAGGAGCGAGGAGAATTCCTTTTTTAAACGGGAATCATTTTATCTTACTCATTTTACGAAAAGGCAGCAGCAGTTTCAGCTTGTCGAACGGATGGTTCCGCTTATCATAAACCTGCCGACTGCCTTCGAGCAAAATGATATGATTGCTGATTTGGTAGAGGAGTTCGCTGCCAATCTGAAGGAATCGAATCAAATGCTAGAAAAGTTTCATGCGTTAAGACATAAGTTTGAATCCATGGATCTTCCGAAAACGCGTGAAGAATTTGAAACGAGAGCGGCTCTGTTAATTTTACTGAATAAAATTGAACAATTTATCGAGCAGGAACAAGTGCATTGAGTTGCTGCTTGCATGCATAAGAAGTGTGAGTCAGTTTTTGGTGAAATGGGTGCTCCCAATTAAGGAGCGCCCGTTTCGTTTTGGTCCTTTATTTGATTGACACGAGTGAGGGATTCAAACTCTCACAATATTCCCTGAGAAGCTTCCAGCCTGATTCTTCCTTTCTGAAACGCTGGATAAACAATTTGACGACATCCTTCGGAATTCCATCCATCTCAAAAGTGACCCAAAATATGGCGATGACTTCATTTTCCGAAGCTAGAGCAGTCTTTAAAGGATGAAAAGTCCATTTCGGATCATGACCGCAATATTCATCAAACGCCTCTGCCCAGCCGAGGCAAGCTTCCTTATAGCCCCAATCGGATACTGTCCCATCAGCCATGGACCAACGGACGGCAATATCAGGCGAGAGTCGTTCAACCATTTCCTCTGTATGACAGCTGTTCCAAACCCGCTGGAATTCGACAAAAAACTGTTCAAAGTCATCAAGAAGGGTATTCTCCATCATTTGCCTCCTGGAATGAATTTTGATTTCTGCTAATTCTTCAATATTCTCGCTGATGGCAACCATATCCTCTTTCTTGTCATGAAATTGTTAATTATGTAAGAAAAATGGTCTGGGGAGGTTAGTAAGGTATATTTACCCTGAATTAAGAGGTTTTAAGACAAGTATGACAGAAGAAAGAAATAGTATCATAATGTCCTGCTAGAATAGGTAAAAAGATTCTGATAACAAATTGATAAAAGTAAAAATATGTCTTATAATGAAAACGTTTCCAACGAAAATATATAATTTGGAGGGATAGTTATGGCAACCACACTTAGTCCCAACATCAGCCCGAAGCTAGCAAAATTTCTAGAGGGCACAAAACAGTTATATATCAATGGAAAGTTCGTTGACGCAGCAGGAGGAAAGACATTTGATACCATGAATCCGGCAACAGGAGAAGTTCTCGCGAAAGTCGCGGAAGCTGAGGAAGAGGATATCAATCTTGCTGTAAAGGCTGCACGGAAAGCATTTGATGAAGGGCCGTGGAGCAGGATGAGCGCTGCACAAAGAAGCCGGCTTATTTATAAGTTAGCTGATTTAATGGAAGAGAATAAAGTGGAGCTGGCTCAGCTTGAAACTTTAGATAACGGGAAGCCTTATTCGGAAACATCAAATGCCGATGTTCCTCTGGCAGTAGAGCATTTCCGCTATTTCTCCGGCTGGGCAACGAAAATAGTCGGACAAACTATTCCTGTTCAGGGGAATTATTTTAATTATACAAGGCATGAGCCGGTAGGGGTCGTCGGACAGATTATTCCTTGGAACTTCCCGCTCCTTATGGCAGCCTGGAAGCTTGGCGCTGCTCTTGCGACTGGCTGTACGGTAGTCTTAAAACCAGCGGAGAACACACCGCTTTCGGCTCTCTATTTAGCTGAATTAATTCAGGAAGCCGGATTCCCGGACGGGGTAGTTAATATCGTCCCAGGTTATGGGCAAACGGCTGGGCAGCCGCTTGTTGACCATCCTGATGTCGATAAGGTCGCCTTCACTGGCTCGACAAAGGTTGGGAAATCTATCATGCGCTCGGCTGCTGATACGTTAAAAAGGATTACGCTCGAGCTTGGCGGGAAATCCCCGAACATCATTTTGCCTGATGCTGATTTGACGAAGGCTGTACCAGGCGCCTTGATGGGAATTATGTTCAACCAAGGACAGGTTTGCTGTGCGGGCAGCCGTCTTTATGTGCAGAAGAATTTATATGATAATGTAGTCGCTGACCTTGTCTCTAATACGAAGAAGATTAAACAGGGAAATGGCTTGGAAGAGGGCACGACAATGGGACCGCTTATTTCCTCCACTCAGCAATCCCGTGTTAAAGGGTATATTGATAAGGGGATTGAAGAGGGGGCAGAGGTGCTGACTGGCGGGGATATCCCGTTTGAGAAAGGCTATTTTGTCTCGCCGACGATCTTTGCGGATGTTAACCACAGCATGACAATCGCTAAGGAAGAAATCTTTGGCCCGGTTGTTTCGGCCATGCCGTTTGATGATATTGATGATTTAGTCGAAAAGGCTAATGACTCCATGTACGGTCTTGCGGCAGGTGTCTGGACGCAAGATATCAAGAAAGCCCATTATATTGCGCATAAGCTGAAAGCAGGAACTGTTTGGGTCAATACGTACAATACCTTTGATGCGGGTTCACCATTTGGCGGATATAAACAATCAGGTCTTGGTCGTGAAATGGGAAGCTACGCGCTTGATAACTATACAGAAGTGAAGAGTGTATGGATTAACATGAATTAATCAGAAAGCGGTGTACAGTTATACTGTACACCGCTTTTGTCCTGATAGGGATATCTATCACACAGGAATGATTGTTACATCAATATTTCCTCGTGTTGCTTTGGAGTAAGGGCAAACCTGATGGGCTTCCTTCGCATACTTTTCAACATCCTCTTTTGATAAATCGGGAATAGATACATCAAGTCGAACGGCAAGCTTTAATCCATTATCTGCCTCATCCTTACCGATTGTTACATTAGCAGTCACGCTTGTATCAGCCTTGATCCGGTTTTTGCGCAATACAAGATTAAGAGCACCGTCATAGCAAGCAGCAAAGCCGGAAGCGAAAAACAACTCTGGATTCGCTGCTTCCTCCCCAGAACCTCCCAAGGCTTTCGGCTGCCGTACATCTAAGTCAATGATTCCGTCCTCAGATTTGACATGCCCTTCTCTTCCGCCCGTTGCTGAAACAACGGCTGTATATAATGGTTCCATTTCTTCATCCCCTTTTCTAAGCAATTAATAGACTTTTCCCTTCTTCTTGCTTCATAAACTGCTGCGCATGCAAAATTTAAAAAAGGATTCAGTTTGATAGGAGGCTCAAGGGTATAAATGGCCGAATTTTCGGGATGGAATGGATTAGAAAAATCGTATCGTATATGGATTCCTAAGCGCTTCCATGAATATAATAATAGTAAAAGGTATGAGGCGATGAATATGGAAGTTTTAAAGATATTTGATGAACACGGGTCACAAATAGGTACGTCAACACGTAAGGAAGCGCATGAAAAAGGTTATTGGCACGAGACTTTCCAAGTATACTTCATCGATGGCAATCAACGGAATCGGTCCATTTATTTGCAGAAACGCAGTCACCTCAAAAAGGATTTCCCTAATCTGTTTGATATGACGGTCGCAGGCCACTTAATGGAACAAGAAACAGTGCGAGAAGGGGTACGGGAGATTGAAGAGGAAGTTGGGATAGCCGTGAAATATGACGAGCTTACCTATTTAGGAACGTTTCAAAATATCATAGAGATAGATAGGATGATAGATAAGGAGTTCAGCCATGTCTATCTATATGAGTGTGAGAAACCGATGGAGTCCTTTATTCTGCAGCCAGAAGAAGTAGAGGGAATCGTAAAAGTGAGCGTGAAGGATTTGATCAGTTTTTACACTGGTAAATGCAGCCAAATGACAGCAGAAGGATTCATAGTTGATAAAGGCGGGAAAAAAGTAAGTCATAAACAAAGTTTAACGAAGGCTGACTTTGTTCCCCATGCTGAAGACTATTTCCAAGCAGTTGCAAACGCGATAAGCGATTACTTGTCCGAAGAATGTTAGAATACTAATAAGGAAGTAGGTTTCACCGGAAGTAGAGGGGGCACGCGAAAAGATTGAGAGAGTAGGGATAATCATGAAGAAATTTCTAATCTATGGAGTCATCATCGCTTGTATTGATATTTTCATATTCGCTCTATACCGTGATGTACAGCTATTGCCGGTCTTGACAGGTATCACAGGCGGAATGAGCTTGCTTATCGCTTTGCTGATGGTCGGTTCAGAGCCTTCCAAGGAGCTAGCCGATGACTTTGGCAAAATGGCGCATCTAAAGTCTACATGGTCAAATAGCTATCTGCTCATAGCTCTGCCAAGCTTGGCGGTTTGCCTTCTTTCTGCGCTCATCATTTACTTGTGAGGAATATACATAGTCAAAAGTTCCGCAGAAATATTCAAGGGGGAATCCATGTTTAATCGAACCATCCATACGAGGGAAGCGCTACAGGAGCTTGTTGGCACACCGAGCAATCTTGCTGTACATAAGGTAATTGACAGCTTGGATAGGCATTGCGAGGATTTTATCGCTAAATCTCCGCTGCTGCTATTAGCCACGGCGGACAAGTCAGGAAGCTGTGATGTCTCACCACGCGGTGATCAACCTGGTTTTGTATCTATACTTAATCAAAAGCATTTACTGATTCCTGAAAGAAGAGGGAATAAACGAATCGATTCGCTCTATAATATACTCGAGAACCCGCATGTAGGCTTGATTTTTCTGATTCCTGGCTTGAGGGAGACACTAAGGGTAAATGGAAAAGCGTCAATCGTCACGGATGAGGAATTACTTGCACCGCTCGCTGTATCCAATACCATTCCTTTGGCTGGAATCGGGGTTGAAGTTGAGGAATGCTTCCTCCATTGCGGAAAGGCAATGATTCGTTCGAATCTTTGGAATCCGGCCGCTTGGCTCCTTGATCAAGAATTACCAAGAGCTGCCGAAATTCTCGCCGCTCATGCAAAAATAACAACACAGACAGAAATAGAAACTAGCTTAAATGAAGGATATCGGAAAAGATTATATTAGACATGTGAAAAGCCCAATCAATGAATAAATGGCAATCATTGATTGGGCTTTATTCTATTATCCTAGTTTTGAGCCAAGGAATTTAGCTAACTCGAGCATGCCATACTTACCGGCACGACTCTCTGCGTCTGAATTATAATTCGTATTCGTATTTATATCGTACGTATAGATAGTGCCAGCTTCATCCTTGATAAATTCAATACCCGCAACATCAATCTGTGCATCACGCAGGAAGTTTTCATATTGTTCAATGATTGGGTCATGAAAATCTTCTAGGATGACAAATTGAGGTTTTTCTTCAACAGGCTCACCTGTCGGGCAGAAAAGATCATTGATTTGGCATGCATCGGCCGGACATAGCTCAAAGCCGGATGATGTATCCACATTGACAGCATAGAGAAATCTGCCGCCAATAAATTCAGCCCTTGTTATAGCGGAGTCTGGAGATTGTATATATTCTTGAATGAGCGTAATCCCATCAATAGGTTCTTCGAAAGCAGAGCTGTTCACATAAGCTTCCAGTGCTTCGATTGATTGAAATAATTGGACCCCAAGCCCTTTTCCAGCTCGGTTATGCTTTGTAATGAACGGTTTCTTGCCAAGCTTTTTGGCAGCTTCGATAATGTTTGCCTTGCCTGTTGCGGCTATCGTCGCCGGTGTTTTGATGCCTGCTTTTGTGAGAGCGGTATATTGTTTGATCTTACTAATTTCGAATGAAAGAGCTTTTGGCCCGTTGAATACTTTACGGCCATGCTGCTCAAGCCAATCCAGCACACCGGCTGCAAGCTCTGGAGCATATCGATGGCCCCGTGTATGGGAGGAGGCACTCATGCGATTATAAAAAATTCCCTCAGGCGGCTCACTCGTAAGGTCTACGATTCCGTCGCGCATATGCCATTCCTTATAGGGAAGCTCCAATTCTTCGAGCCGTTTTGTCAGATGTCTTGTCCATTCCTCATTTTCATGGATGATATAAATGGAATTCATGTCAACATTCTCCTTTTGTGGAAGATTGATATAATAGTATCATCCGCTCAAGCGGATGGTCAACGTTCGCGAAAATCCATAAAATTGGTTGTTCGGGTGGAAAATCCTTTAATCAAAGTTTATACTGTTGAATGAGAAAGAGAAAAAGGGAGATACCCATGCCAAATTTTTCACCATATCGTTATTTTTCTAAAAAAGAATGGGCTAATTTACGTTTCAATACACCGATGACGCTCACACAAGCAGAGATTGAAGAACTTCAAGGCGTTAACGAAAAATTATCTGTGGAAGAAATTACGACCATATACCTGCCGCTTACACGGCTATTAAACTTATACGTCAATTCCTCTCAAATGCTTCATGCTGTAACAGATACGTTCTTTGGCAATACAACAAGAAAAGTCCCCTATGTCATTGGAGTGGCCGGCAGCGTAGCCGTCGGGAAAAGCACTACGGCAAGGATTATCCAGGCGCTATTATCAAGATGGCCTAACACTCCGAGTGTCGAAATTATCACGACAGATGGTTTCCTCTATCCCAATGAGGTGCTGAATGCAAAGGGAATCATGGATAAGAAAGGGTTCCCGGAAAGTTATAATACAAAAGAATTAATCAAAGTATTATCAAGAATTAAAGCCGGACATCCAAAGGTCAAGGCACCGGTCTATTCCCATCTCTATTATGATATAGTCCCGGGAAAGTACACGGTTATCAAGCAGCCGGATATAGTCATTGTTGAAGGAATTAATGTGCTGCAGACACCAAAGCAGGAGGCGCATTCCCATAGTGTGTATGTATCCGATTTCTTTGATATCTCCATCTATGTCGATGCTGATGATCGGGATATTTACCAATGGTATGTAGAGCGCTTTAAAACATTGAGAAAGACGGCCTTCGCCAATCCGGAATCCTATTTCCATCGATATGCCGATTTAACGGATGAAGAGGCGGACAATGTTGCCACAGATATTTGGAATCGGATAAACAAGATTAACCTAGACCAAAATATTGCCCCGACAAGGAACCGGGCTAATATCATCTTAGAGAAGGATGCAAATCACTCGATTTCGTCCGTACGGCTTCGAAAGATATAACGAAGATCATAAAGAGGGGCGAGCGTCATGACTGAAAAAGACAAAATGATCAATGGCGATATGTACCGTTCAGCAGACCCTGAGCTGGTCGCAGACCGGATGGAAGCAAGGAAATGGACAAGAATGTATAATCAGACAATCGAGACCGATATAAAGGAAAGAGAAGAGATACTGAAAAACCTGTTTGGCTCGACAGGAAAGAATCTTTATGTGGAACCGAACTTCATTTGTGATTATGGTTATAATATTTTTGTTGGAGAGAACTTCTATGCCAATTTCGATTGTCTTATTCTAGATACATGCCCGGTGGAAATCGGGGATAATTGCATGCTTGCACCAGGAGTACATATTTATACGGCGACCCATCCTTTATTGCCTGATCAACGCAATTCGGGCTTGGAATACGGCAAGCCTGTCAAGATTGGCAATAATGTATGGCTTGGAGGAAGATCTGTCATAAATCCAGGAGTGACAATAGGAAATAATGTGGTCGTCGCCTCAGGTGCTGTCGTGACGAAGGATGTACCTGATAATGTTGTTGTTGGAGGAAACCCGGCAAGGATTCTCAAACGGATAGATGAACAGACAACGTCAAATCCAATTATTTAAGAGCAGGGTGGAAAGCAATTAACCCGAATTCCTGAGAACGATGATTTATTATGAGAAAGATAGAACACAAGCAGCAATAATTTTGTTAAAATACAGATATTCAAATAATTGCAATCATATGAATAATGGTGTGACAGATAGAGGATGTGAAGAATGATCAAACAAATACCGAACTTAATAACATTAGGGAATTTATACTGCGGGTATTTATCCATCTCGTATATTATCAGTGGAGATGTGCGCAATGCCACAATCTTGATTTTTATTGCCTTAATGCTAGACATGCTTGACGGGAGAATGGCACGTATACTTGGGGTAGCTAATGACTTAGGCAAGCAGCTTGATTCACTCGCTGACATCGTTTCCTTTGGCGTGGCACCAGCTTTCCTGGCGTCCTATACGTTCTTTTTAGATTTTGGACAATATGGGATTTGGGTTGCCGGTTTATTCCCATTATTCGGATGTTATAGACTGGCAAGGTTTAATATTACCCCGACTGAGGAATCGATGAAGCATTTCCGGGGAATTCCGATTACGTTTGCTGGAGGCATTGTCGCGTTTCTTGTGCTGCTTGAGAATTATATCCACGTTGGACTTTTTGTCGTCTTGTTTTTCGGATTGGCAATCCTGATGGTCAGCACGATTAAAATACCAAGCTTTAAGAAAGTCAAACTAAATTATTATACCGTTATTATTACGTTATTCTTGCTTTATATGTTTTATCTCATAGCGCGCTCTGGCTTCAAAAGTGTGCCGGAATTTTTCTATGTGGCCATTGCCATTTATGTTGTTTTTATCGTTGCGAGATACATAAAGGGGAAAACGCCTAGGTTCAAGCTGAAGAAAAGCAGAACCATCAAGCTGCCCCGCAAACATAAGAGGAAAGCTAACCGTTGAATTCAGGGTGTCATGCCGATTTTTTCTGCAAAGGGAATAAGCATCTTAAATCCTGGTAAACGGTTTGCTAGTTACCTCCCTCAAACGGCAGCAAGAATTCCACGAGAATGGTTAATGAGGCGCGCGGACTTCGTATCGTGCGCCTCTTTCGTGTTTTTAGACAGAGAAAGCAGGATGTGAAATGTTGATGAAATCAGTAGCAGGTTTATTTAAATATTTTCAGCCATACCGTTTTATTGTCTTGCTAGGACCGTTATTTATGTGTTTGGAGGTTGGGATGGATTTAATCCAGCCAACAATCATGCAGAAAATTATTGATAATGGGATAGCTTCAGAGGATAACGGGTATGTGCTCTGGATGGGTTTATTCATGTTTGGGGCCGCATTGCTTGGTCTTATCGGAGGAATCGGAAGCAGTATCTTTTCTACGCGGGCAGCGGTCCATTTTGCAACCGATCTGCGGAAGGATGTTTTTCGGAAAATTGATTATTTTTCAGGGCCTAATATGGACAAGTTTGGGGCGGGTAAGCTCATTACGATCATGACAAATGATATAACGGCCGTACAGCAAGCTGCCATGATGACGTTACGAATATTTGTCCGCGGACCAATTATGTTTATCGGAAGCATCGTTATTGTTTATTTGACGGCAAGAGAGCTGTTTTCCATCCTCTTGGTAATTGTCCCCATCCTGGTCATCCTTATCATTTTGTTCACGATCAAAGCCGGCTCATTATTCGGCCTCGTGCAAAAAGCGATTGACCGCGTGAATACGAAGACACAGGAGCACTTGGCAGGGGTACGAGTCGTCAAGGCTTATGGAACAGAGGAATATGAGATGAAGCAATTCTCTCAGGTTAATGAGAACCTAACAAAGGTAAACATTCGAGCAGATCTCACCATCATGGGACTCATGCCGATTCTCCAGTTCATCGTTAATATGGGAATCGTCTTTGCTGTTTGGCTGGGCGCGATAAAGCTTGATGGAGGCTCGATGGAAGTAGGCGTCATTATTGCCTTTGTCAATTATTTAACCATCATTCTCAACTCCTTAATGACAAGCAGCTCGGTCCTCATGCAAATTACGAGAGCCTTCCCCTCTGCCGGACGTATTAAGGATGTGCTTGATACAAAAGAGGATATGGTTGAAGCGGAAATGCCAGTTTCTATCCCCCGCCGTAAGGGAGAGATTGAATTTAAGAATGTCAGCTTTAGCTACAGCAGAAATGGAGAACATGTCCTATCCAATGTAAGTGTCCATGTCAAAGCAGGTGAAACACTGGGGATTATTGGGGCAACTGGGAGCGGAAAGTCTACATTCGCTAAACTGATTCCGAGGCTTTATGATGTGGAGGAAGGCCAGATACTCCTAAACAGCACAGATATCCGCGAGTTGTCTTTTGAGGAACTGAGAGATTCAATCGGGTTCATTACACAGAAGAATATGCTATTTTCTGGAGCAATACAGAATAATATAAAGATGGGCAAAAGTGACGCGAGTGAGGAAGAAATGCTATCTGCGCTTGCCGACGCACAGGCTTTGCCTTTTGTGAGGAATTTAGATGGAATGCTTGATTATGAGCTCACACAAGGGGCAACGAATCTTTCAGGGGGTCAAAGACAGCGCTTATCGATTGCCAGAGCCTTGGTCAGAAAACCGGCTATCCTCGTTATAGATGATGCGACCTCAGCAGTGGATGCGATATCCGAGGCGAATATACAGGCTGCTTTGAAGAAGCATTACGCTGAATCAACGAAAATCATTATTTCATCGAAAATTTCGTCTGTAAAAGAGGCCAATCAGATTCTTGTTCTTGATGATGGCAAGGAAGCTGGTTTAGGAACGCATAAAGAATTATTAGAGAGCAATGAGCTCTATCAGGAAATTTGCCGCATTCAAGGAATTAAGGAGGGTGAGACTTATGGGTCAGCAAGGAAGTAACCGCCAAGCACCTCCTAACTTTAGGGGTCCCCGCCATCATTTTGGTCCGAAAAGAAAAGCGAAAAATCAAAAGGAAACGATCTTGCGTATCTGGAATCAGCTAAGCAAGCATCGTTTGAAGCTTTGGATTGTCTTGGTCTTTGTCTTTGTTTCGACAGTGCTTGGCCTGCTTGGACCTTATTATTTGGGGGTTACGATTGATTCATACATCCTTAAAAAAGATGTGCCTGGGTCCATTCAAATGGCGGTGCTATTAGCCGCTATCTATCTGGCTGGCTCTTTGTTTACATGGCTTCAGCAGGATATAATGGTGCGCGTCTCACTCACAACCATTCGGACTATCAGGGAAGAATTATTTGCGAAGCTGCAGCAGCTCTCCTTGCGCTTTTTTGACACCCGTTCACAGGGGGACTTAATGAGCCGTGTCACCAATGATATCGATAATTTGAACAATGCATTAAGCCAGAGCTTGGTTCAAATATTCTCATCTGTCCTGACGATAGCAGGAGTCACGATTGCCATGCTCAGCCTAAACTGGATGATGGCAATGGTTTCGTTTCTGATTATACCGGTTATGCTGTTTGTCTCGCGGAAAATCATTGCTGTCTCGAGCCAGAATTTTGCCAAACGGCAAGCCGATCTAGGGCAGTTGAATGGCTATATAGAAGAGGCAATCAGCGGCAAAGAGGTCATTACTTTGTATGGCCAAGAGAAGAAGACCATTCAGGAATTTCATGAAATCAATGAAGAGCTCCGGAAGTCAGCGATGCTCGCTGAGACATTCAGCGGCTTCCTTGGCCCGGTCAATAACTTTATCAATAATCTTGGCTTTGGATTAATCATCGCAACGGGCGCAATTCTTACCTTGAATGATATGGCATCCATCGGGGTTATTGCTGCCTTTGTGACCTATTCCAAGCTATTCTTCCGACCTATCAATCAATTAACGAATCTATGGAATACGATCCAATCAGCCATTGCTGGAGCGGAGCGCGTATTTGAAGTCATGGATGAGGTGCCGGATTTACAAGATAGTCCGAATGCAGCACCAGTCGTATCCTTTGAAGGGGACATTGAATTCCGGAATGTGTCGTTTGGCTATGAGAAAGATCACCAGATTCTTAAGAATATCTCCTTAAAGGCGAGCCCTGGTGAAACAATTGCGCTCGTCGGCCCGACCGGTTCAGGAAAAACGACCATCATCAATTTGCTATCGCGTTTCTATGACCGTTCCTCAGGTGAATTATTCATTGACGACAAGCCAATTGAAGCGTATAAGATGGCAGACTTGAGGAAAAGGATTGGGATTGTCCTTCAGGAAACCTATTTGTTCTCGGGGACATTGATGGAAAATATCCGCTATGGCAGGCTGGATGCGACAGATGAGGAAGTCATTGAGGCAGCAAAAATTGCGGCTGCCCATCAATTCATCAAGCATCTGCCGGAAAGATATGAGACCAAAATCACCTCAGGCGGAACAAATCTTAGCCAAGGCCAGCGGCAATTGCTCGCCATTGCGAGGGCCATCCTTGCTGATTCGGATATTCTAATCCTAGATGAAGCAACATCCAGCATCGATACAAGGACTGAAATTGCCATTCAGGAAGGCTTGAAAAACCTGACAAAGGGCAAAACAACCTTCGTCATCGCTCATCGGCTGAAGACAATCGAAAAAGCGGACCGTATCTATGTCATAGACCATGGTCAAATAAGAGAAAGCGGCACACATGATGAGCTTCTAGCTTCAGAAGGGTTTTATTATCAATTATATACACAGCAATTTAAGCAAACCGTATAAAGCTAGGACGAGGTAGAGGCTGCCCCAAATGCTCTGTTAAGCGAGTTCGGGGGCGGCCTTTTGTCAATCAGGTTTAATAATATGAAGGTAAGACGACATTAAGGAGCTTAGTGATGGAAAAATTAGATTTATATGATAAGCATCGTAATAAAATAGGCAAACAGATAACTCGTGGAGATGATATGACACCAGATGAGTTTCATTTAGTCATACACGTTTGTATATTTAACTCTAAAGGAGAAATGCTCATTCAACAACGACAGTTCTCTAAGCAAGGCTGGCCAAATCTTTGGGACATCAGCTGTGGGGGATGTGCTGTGGCAGGCGATACCAGTCAGCAAGCTGCTTCAAGAGAGTTATTCGAGGAGTTGGGTGTTCGTTATAACTTTGAAGAGATACGTCCGCAATTTACCATTAACTTTGCACGCGGATTTGATGATTATTATTTAATTGAATATGATTTAGATTTGAAAGATTTGATATTACAGACAGATGAGGTGCAAGCAGTGAGATGGGCTTCAAAAGATGAAATTTTAGAGCTTATCGAATTAAAAAAATTTATACCTTATTATGAGAGTATCATTGCGTTTCTTTTTGAGAGTCGAAGGCATTATGGCTCTATTCGTTTTTAAATGAAACCGTGCAAGGAATGAAACATAAGCCTTCATACAAGTGATTATTATTGATTTTCTTATGGAAGTAAAGGGGCAGATTAGCGGAAGAAAATTAATATAAGATAGTCTGCAACATTAAGAAGGGGTTGCAGACTTTGATTTTTTTTGTTTGTCTTTAACATATTCTTTTAGAGTTTCAACATCTTTATCTTGTTCATATTGTATTATATCCTTTGTTGCTGGTTGGTTTCGATTCCAAATTAGTTTTTGCAGTAGTATCCCTGTCAAACCTATAATGGTCAGACCCAAACCGATTGTTTGAAAGGCTTTCAGTACGCCTAACTGTTTTATCATTAGACCGCCAAGGAGTGGTCCAGCGATAAAAAGGATACTCAATATGGAATCAATAATGCTTGAAATCCTGCCAATGGCTTCTTTTGGGGGTTCGGTTTGAACAAGGTAATTTATAGTAGTAAGAGTAATCCCATTTCCTATTCCACCGATAAAAGCAAGAATGATGGCTAATAATATGATGTTGTATTCCTGTAGATATCCAAAACCACCAGTCATTATCCCAATCAAAAGACCACCAGTCCCAAAGAACCAGCCATATTTTTGTATTTTTTCAAGATGATTTAGGAGTAATACAATAAGTAGAGAGCCAATGCCGATAGCTGAGATTGCCCAACCTGTAACCTCTGGAACATTAGGAAACACCACACTAAACAAAGTAACCATTTGTACATCAATCATTTGAATGGTGAGGGTACTAAAAATCCCGAATATGATACTTGCCAGAAGAATTTTGCTATTGAAAACTATAGACCAGCCTTCCTTCCACAAGCTTAAAAAAACATATTGTTCTTTGACTCCTGAATTCCCTTTTTTTGCTTGATCTTTTATTTGGAGTCGGCTAAGGATTAATCCAGAAATCACGAAAGATATCGTGTTTAGTATAATTGAGAATTCCGGTGAAAATATACTTACAAATGAACCTCCAATAAGTGGGCCAATCACCTTTGCCAGCTGAGAAATACTTCCGTTAATAGTGACTGCTTTCATTATGTCTTTATCCTCTACAATCTTACTAATCAGTCCTTGTTGAGCGGGCAGGCTTATTACTCCTACTGTACTTCGTAACAAGAGGATTGGCAAGGCGATAAAGAGAGAGGGGGAAAAAGCAAGGAACAAAGTCAATAGTGCTCTGGCCCAATCGGAATAGATAAGTATTTTTCTTTTATTTCTTTGGTCTGCGAATACTCCTGCGAATTGTCCTAAAACAATACTTGGAATGGCATACATAATAGGTATAAGAGCGATCAGAATTGGATCGGCGTTCCACGAATAACGAAATAATATTAGCACTCCAACATAATCAAACCAATTTCCTAAGTTAGCCAAAGCATTAGCAGAAATAAATTTTATAAAGTTCCCATTCCGTCTAATTGCTGTTTCCTTCATCATTATAACCTCCACGTGATTTATCTTGACACTATCATAACGAGACAATATCAGAGGAATATCAGAGGAGTGATGAAATTTCTTTATTTATTCATTTGTCATCTTAAATAAGAATTTAACTCAAATTCTATTCTATTTTTTAGACCTAACAATTTGTATTCTTCAGTATACTTTTCCCACAACTCTTGGTAATGAGTGTATAAGCTATCTTTCATTTTTAGCTCCTTAAGAAAGAACAGGATAATATTCATATTGATTAATACACCTGGTATATATTTAGCTTCACGAAACAGTTGGAATCCATCGTTAAAGCAATGTTCAGCTTTATCTTCATTATTCTTAGCAAGATAGTAGATGCCTTCTAAAACTGAATAACTTGCCTTTTCTCTTAAATAAGGATATTTCAGGAGAATTTTTTTTATTTCATCGAGAGATTCCTCTATCAGTCGAATATCTCCTTGTATAAAGGCAAGATAGCCCTCTGTAATAGATAAAATGGGTATAAAGCTATCAATCTTTTTTGTGTATATCACCTTTTTAGATTGGATAAGAAGGTTTATGGCATCGTCGATTTGCTTTGTGAATATCAATAAGGATAGGCGATTCAGTAGCGTGATTTCTAACCGATGATATTCGGGAAGCTCTTTTGCTGCTATGGCATAAGTAAAGTAATCAAGGCATTTTTTCTTGTCTAATTCAATAAATGAATAGATATGGAGATAGTAATAGCATTTCTCCCAGAAAGGGATATCTTTTTGCTCAAGAAACCAACTAAAATCGCCCTTCATAAAATGGAGATACAGAAGGATAGGTAAATCAACTTTAAATCCAAGCATAGCTTGATGTTCATCCAGTAGTTTAAGTGCATTACCTTGTCCATAAAGATGGTACTTCTTAAAGAGGTTAATAACACTGGATGATACCTCTTGATCTTTTATCAAGGGATTCTCCTGTACCTCGTTAATCGATAATAGATAACCTTGTCCCCTTACTGTAGCAATGCTAATAACTGAAGCGAGGGGTTTAAGTTTTTTTCTAACTCTATAAATATGATCGTCAATAGTTCTATCAATAGGTGTTTCCATTGGCCAAACAGCATCTAAGAGTTCATCTCTCGTAAAAACCCTTGACGGATTATGATACAAAAATTTAAATAGCTGAAATTCCTTCGGTAAAAAAATGATTTCTTCAGAGCGATATTCCACCTTATAATCCTTAGTGGAAAATTTAATTTTTTCCATCCTGATATCCTCATCCTATTTGGAATTTATTTGGTATATTTAATTATAACAATCATTATGTAACAATTCCTCCATTCAATAAACTAACCTTTCATGGAACAAAGAGAAAGTAAGAGTTGCCTCACTATTTTTAATCCAATAGCAAAAATGTTTAGTAAGAGAGCTTATTTTGAATATTAGGGATTGGGTTAAGAAATATATACCAATTGCAAAAGCGTAAAATCAGGTTTTACCAGAATAAACATTATGATAATATTACTTTTACTATGTATCGTATAAGAGTAGTACAAGAAATTTAGTAATGTGTTGGAGGACCAGGTTTGAATAGTTTGATCATAGATTGGGATAAGGCAATAGAATCACGTAATTTTAAAAGCACGATTTATTTGATTCAAACAGAATTGAATGAAATCTATAAAGAGCTAGAATCACCAAATAAAATTATTTTAGACATAATAGGCAAAATTGAAATTCACTTATTGATTGACTTTGTTCCGCATAAAGGAGTTATGAAGGAATGGGTAGAATC
Source organism: Pradoshia eiseniae (assembly GCF_002946355.1). Classification (NCBI taxonomy): domain Bacteria; kingdom Bacillati; phylum Bacillota; class Bacilli; order Caryophanales; family Bacillaceae; genus Pradoshia; species Pradoshia eiseniae. The sequence goes on along the minus strand of NZ_PKOZ01000003.1, from coordinate 88,887 downwards.
GGGAATCGTTCACAACATTCCACGTACTCTTGAATGGATCAATCTTGATTTAAAAGAAGTTCAAAATTTAGATAAAGCTAATAAGAAGCTAAATGAATTGATTGTGAAAATCGATGCTGCCATTAAACAAACTAAATAGAAATAGTTATTATAATAGGCTGCATTTTGCTGTAACGGGCTCTCTTTAATTCTAGTCTATTATAGATATGATAATAAGCTCCGTAACCCAGTGATTTTACATAATCTTTTTTGCAAGATCAGTTAGATGCTAGAAATGGATGATAATCAAAACCGACTCAGATTTATAGTTCGAGTCGGTTTTTATATTATCTTCACCTAAATTTCTTTTCTTCACAAACTCTCTTAACTCATTGGGCTCTGTTTGAATTAAGCATAAACAGAATCCAGAATATGAACCATGTGTTTTTTTCAAAACGATAAGGAGACTAATCTGTTTTCCTGTTGGTTATCTAAAAAGGTATAATGGAAAAAAGAGGTTTATATACATAGAGGAGACTATATGAAACTAAATCTATTGACGGCTATTTTTATTGGCATGGTTCTTGGCATTATAATCGTATTTTTAGATCCGGTTTATGGGTTGATACTCGGGTTTGGCATTGTTGCGGGCTGTTTATTCCGCGCCTTGTATTTACTTGAAGAGATACATAAAAGAGTATCAAAGGGGTATGTTAAGCCAACACGAGTTCAAAAAGCCATGGAAGATTATTTGAGAGAAAGAGATAAGAATCAAACAATTGTCCCAAAAGATTGAACAAAGGCAGAAATGTTGATATACCAACGTTTCTGCCTTTTTTTAGTTTTTAGTTATGAATCAGTAAGAGACTGATTGACCCATTTCTTAAAAGAATAATAGAAAATTAGCCACACATGGTCCCTTTTATGCGGGTGGATTGTATATAACGGGTGAAAGGGAGGTGAGAACATGAATGAACAATTCTTGGAAGTGACGAAATTGCAAATTGAGTTCGCGGTCGGAATCGATGCACTTGGCAAGCCGATCACGAAGAAGAAAACCTTTTCCAACATGAACAATGGGGTTGGCGGCAGTGCCTTGAAGCGGTGCGCAGATGCAATTGTATCACTGCAAAAGCACTCGGCAATCGGTGTCAAGAGGCTCGATACCTGGGGTCTTGAATCTTAAGCAAAAAGCAGTGAACAAAACAATTGAAAGGAGTGGAGTAAATGGATAAGGTACTAGAATTATACTTTGTCACGGCTGATGAAAAGACAGCGAAAATACAGATTGAAGATCCTATTGAGCCTGTAAATGAGGCTGCCGTACGTGCTGCAATGAATGAAATCATTGCCTCACAGGCCTTTAAAAATAATGCAGGTCCATATGTAGCTGCTAAAGAAGCACGATTGGTTGAAACGACTAAAACAAGCTATTTATTTTCTTGATGGCAGTAGGGGAAGCTAATCCAATTTGGGGTTAGCTTCTCTTTTTCCAACGAGGGATAGGAAAGGAGGCTACTTCAGTGGACGAATTATTGCTGTTTATAAAGGATGTTGGCTTTCCAATCGTTGTCACTATTTATTTATTATACAGGATAGAAGGCAAGCTTGAAGCGCTCAATATGTCTATTCAGTCATTACCAGTGCTGTTAAGTGAGTTAATGAAGAAATAACGATTGATTGGCAGGGAGCATCCCAATAACAGGATGCTCTTTTTCTATACCCAGATGATAAAATGCTAGGCCGTTTGGCACAGTTTAACAAAAATAGGCAAGGGTACATCAAAGTAGAGAGAAAACTATATACCGAAAGTTCTTACATAGTTCTAGTTTTCGATAATATCATAATGGAAGGATGATGAACGTGGCAGACAATAAAAAGGATGAGCAATTAGAGGAATATCGCATTAATAATGACGGGAAAAAGCTGACGACGAATCATGGTGTCCGAGTGTCTGAGGATGAGCATTCCTTAAAGGCTGGAGAACGAGGGCCAACATTGATGGAAGATTTTCATTTCAGGGAAAAGATGACGCATTTCGATCATGAGCGAATTCCAGAAAGGATTGTCCATGCCAGAGGCTTTGGCGCTCATGGATACTTCCAAGTTTATGAATCGATGGCTAAATGGACGAAGGCAGATTTCCTGCAAGAACCGTCTAAGAAAACGCCTGTCTTTGTCCGCTTCTCCACTGTGGCTGGTTCAAGGGGTTCTGCTGATTCTGTTCGGGATGCGCGCGGGTTTGCGACGAAATTCTATACAGATGAGGGGAACTTTGATTTAGTCGGAAATAACATCCCGGTATTCTTCATCCAGGATGCAATCAAATTCCCGGATCTTGTCCATTCCTTCAAGCCGGAGCCGCATAATGAAATGCCTCAGGCAGCAACTGCTCATGATACCTTTTATGATTTCATCGTGAATAATACGGAGTCGGCCCATATGGTGTTATGGACCAATTCAGACAGGGGTATTCCTCGCAGCTATCGGATGATGGAGGGATTCGGTGTCCATACTTTCCGATTGGTTAATGCAGAGGGAATTGCCCATTTCGTGAAATTCCATTGGAAGCCCCTCCTAGGTGTTCATTCCCTTGTCTGGGATGAAGCACAGAAGATTGCGGGGAAGGACCCGGATTTCCATCGTCGTGACTTATATGAAGCGATTGAACTTGGGAATTACCCGGAATATGAATTAGGCATTCAAATCATCAAGGAAGAGGATGAATTCAACTTTGACTTTGATGTGCTAGACCCGACAAAGATTTGGCCGGAGGAGCTTGTTCCAGTGCATCGCATTGGGAAAATGACCCTAGATAAGAATGTGGATAATGTTTTTGCCGAAACGGAGCAGGCTGCCTTCCATATTGGCCATGTCGTTCCTGGTATTGACTTCACGAATGACCCATTATTGCAGGGACGTTTATTCTCCTATACGGATACACAGCTCCTTCGTCTTGGCGGTCCGAACTTCCAGCAGATTCCGATCAACCGCCCGGTATCTCCAGTGCATAATCATCAGCGTGATGGATACCATCAGATGAGAATTGACCAAGGGCAGGTCAGCTATCATAAGAATGGGCTCGCTAATAATTCACCGGCACCGGCATCCCCGGAGGAAGGCGGATATACTCATTACCAAGAAAAAGTAGAAGGACATAAGGTGAGAAAGCGCAGTGACAGCTTTATGGATCATTATAGCCAAGCTAAACTATTCTGGAACAGTATGTCTATGCCAGAGAAGCAGCATATTATTGAAGCCTTCCAGTTCGAGCTTGGCAAATGTCTTAACAAGGAAATCCAGCAGCAAGTCGTGGATATGTATGCGAATGTTGATCACTTCCTTGCCGAGCAAATAGCGATAGGGCTAGGGCTTGAAGTTCCAGAGAAGGAAAAAGAATCAACGGTCACTGACCAGTCTCCGGCTCTTAGCCAGCTTAATACACCAATGAGTGCGCAAACGAGAAAGGTGGCTATCTTGGTTCATAACGGCTTTGATGGCGAAGATCTGATGAACGTCTTAAAGGCCTTTGAACAAGCAGGAATGATGGCGGAAATCGTGAGTGAACACCAAGGGAAGATCAAGAGTGCAAATGGAGCTGAATTGAAGGTCGACCAAACCTTCCTGACAGCTGATTCTGTTCTCTATGATGCAGTTTATATCGCAACCGGCCAAGAAAGCGTAGATGCATTGAAGAAGAACAAAAAGGTTAATGAGTTCTTGATGAATGCATTCAATCACTATAAGGCTATTGGAGCGCCAAAGGAAGGAGCAGCTCTAATGCAGGCATTCCTTATGGAATCAGAGAAGGCAGCTGCAGGTGTGATTACTTCTGACAATACGGTTAACATCGATGATTCGATAGAAGCCTTCATCCAAGCTGTTGCCAAGCATCGCCACTGGGAAAGACAAATATAAGGAATATACGCACTAGTCCTTTCACAACGGACTAGTGCGTTTTTATTTTTCTGGAAGATGTACAGGAGAATACGGCGAAAAAGGAGAAATAGTATTTGGAGATAAGGAATAGTATCAAGAAGTGCGGCGGCTGATTATTCCTATTTTATCAGAAAGAGGATGGGGGACATTATCTCACTAGAGTTCACCTGAAAGTGATAGAAGAAATATAAGGGGGTGTTCCGCATGTTTCCGCAATTAGAAACAGAGCGGCTAAGGTTAAGAGAATTGACAGTCAATGATGCAGAACGAGTCCTTGCATGCTTTTCAAATGAGCTGGTTATCCGCTATTACGGCCAGGACAAAATGACAAGGGTGGAGGAAGCGAAGGATATCATTCATTTCTTCGCTCGAAATTTCCATGAGAAAAGAGGTGTGAGATGGGGCATTGAAAGAAAGGAGACAAATGAGTTAATAGGAACGATTGGCTTGAATGCTTTAGTGATGAAGCATAAGCGGGCAGAGGTAGGCTATGAGCTCCACCCGGATTATTGGGGACTAGGATATGCTTCAGAATCTCTCGCTTCCGTTCTGTCGTATGGATTTAAACAGCAGCTCGAGCTCACGCGCATTGGAGCGGTTGTATATTTGGAAAATGAGGCCTCGAGCCGTTTATTGTTAAACCAGGGCTTTCAACGAGAAGGGATTCTAAGGAGCTATATGTGCCAAAATGGGAAACCGCATGATGCCTATTTGTATTCGTTAATAAATGGGAATGGATAAAAGAAATAACACGGAAGCAAGAAAGGAATCCATTCAGGATGTCTTCATTTTCACATTGAATTTGCTGGCAAACTTCCGTTCCCATGGACGGCTGTTCCATCTCTTTACCGCAAATAATGCCCTGAACCACTCATCAACACCTTGAGCCATCCATACACCTAATAAGCCAAGACCGAATGTGAGGCCTAATACATAACCGAATGCGACGGAGATAAGCCACATGGAGAAGATGCCGATGATGACCGGGAATCTGACGTCTCCGGCAGATTTCAATGAGCTCATTAACACGATATTGATCGCTCTTCCTGGTTCAACAAAAGCAATGGCCCACAAAACTGGAACCGCAATGGCCACAATGGCAGCATCGGAACTGAACATGTCGATCAGCGGCTCTCCGATTAGAGCCAGGGTCAGCGAAACAGATGTTGAGGCAAAGACAGCAAGTTTAACTGTTTTAAGTCCGCGCTTCCATGCCTTGGTGAATTCTCCTGCCCCAATATAGCGCGCGACAAGCAGCTGTGTACCTTCTCCAATGGCGATGCTGAATAAATAGCAGAGCATGTTAATATTCATTAAATAGACCCTTGCCGTTAATGAAGCATCGCCAAATGTCGCAATAATGCCAGTGACAATGAGTTGAGAGAAGTTATAAGAAAGATTTTCGCCGGCAGAAGGAACGCCGATCTCAAATAAGCGCTTCGTATCTTGCATGTCAATGCGGATGAGGTCAACCCATTTGAATCTTATTGAAAGCTCCTTTGCCACAATCAAAAAGAGAGCGGCAACCGCGATTGCCCGAGCAATGATAATGGTCCATGATACACCGGCTACACCTGTAACTGGAAGGCCAAAGAGACCAAAAATACAAATCACATAACCGATTGTGCTGATCAAATTCATCAGCAAGGAAACATACATCGGCTCCTTCGTATGGCCATGACTGCGAAGTATGGCACCAAGAACGAGCGATATACTTTCCAGGCATAAGGAAAGACCGACAATCTTGATGAAAAGGGACGCATACGTAAAAACCTGATCACTGACATCAAATAAACGCAGAAGATAGTTCCCGAATAAAAGCATAAGGATAGATAAGATGATACCAAGCCAGAAATTAATCGCTAATGCAGAACGAGCCAGCTGATGTGCTTGTTTATATTCTAAAGCGCCGATTCGATGGCCAATTAAGATCATGGCTCCAATGGCGGTCATATTAAATAGGAGAATGAACATGCTCATGAGCTGGTTTGCCACACCAACGCCTGCCGCTGCATAATCTGAGTAAAATCCGAGCATCAAGGTTGCCAGAAAACCCATGCCCATATGCAGGGACAGTTCAATAAATAGCGGCCAGGAAATAGAATATAAGGATTGTTGATGTAGTTTATCAGTTTTCAAGATGAAAGTCTCCTCTATAGGATTTAGTATTTAGTCCAATTCATTCTAGCTTTAAAGGGAGTCTTTGAGAAGAAAAAGAGTTTTACGATATGAATAGATAGGATATAAATAGTTTACTTGCAAACAATAATAAAAGTTCTTATGTAAATCTGCCCTGTACGTAAAGAAGAAAGGAGTGATGATGAATGCGCGCAATCTTATTAGGTGTTTGTTCGGCATTCTTTTTTGCGTTCACATTTGTATTAAACCGTTCGATGGAATTAGGCGGAGGAAGCTGGTTATGGAGCGCATCTTTACGCTATTTCTTCATGATTCCTTTTCTGTTAATCATCGTATGCATGAACAGGCAGCTGAAGGATTTATGGCAGGTAATGAAGGAAAATCCAAAAGCATGGCTGCTATGGAGCTTAGTTGGTTTTGGTTTATTCTATGCCCCTTTATGCTTTGCTACAATTTATTCTCCGGGCTGGCTGATTGCTGGTTCATGGCAAATGACAATCATTGCAGGGACATTGCTGGTACCGATTTTCATGAGATCGAATGATCCGTTTAAAGAAAGGCAAGGGATACCGTTTAAAGAATTGGGCTTCTCCCTCATTATATTAGTGGGTGTGTTCATTATGCAGGCTGATGCGATGAATGGACTGCCAATGCATGAGTTCTTGCTTGGCTTCCTGCCAATAATGGTTGCGGCATTCGCGTATCCGCTAGGCAATCGCAAGATGATGGAACTGACAAACGGACGATTGAATGCTTTTCAGCGTGTATTGGGAATGACCATTGCCAGTATGCCTCTTTGGCTGTTATTAGCTCTTATTGCGCTGATGACTGAGGGAAGACCGAGCGGAATGCAGAGCTTGCAATCCTTGACGGTCGCCATCACTTCCGGCATTATAGCAACTGTTTTATTTTTTAAGGCAACCGATTTGATTCGCAAAGATTTGAAGAAGCTTGCCGCCGTGGAAGCGACTCAATCGATGGAGCTCATCTTCGCCCTTGGAGGAGAAGTGATCTTCCTTTCGGCTGCTTTTCCTTCTCTTATTTCGCTTTTTGGAATCGCCGTAGTTATGGCAGGAATGGCGTTACATAGCTATGGAACACTTGCTGTGAAAACCAATAGGAATAAAATGGAGGAGGAAGGTTTCTAAATACCTAGGAAGCTTTTGTACGATAAAAGCGTATATTGCTGCAAAGTATGGAGATTCATGTATGAATAGGCTGTTTAACATCATTTCTTGTATAGGGGGAAAACATTCTCTCCTATATTATCTGAAAACAAGCGAATATTTACCTAAAATTTCAGATAATTCACTTGCTTAATGTGGAAAAGTCATTGTATTATGGGAAAAGGAGTTTTATCTACTGAATGAATTATCATTCAGAAATTCTTGTTCATGCTCATTTTACTTATCTTCTCTCTTTCTTTGCTCTTCTGTCATACTCCATGTTTTTTCTCACCTACCAGATTTGGCTCCAATTGAAATTTAAACCGTTGTTCATTCATTAGGAAAACTAAAGGTCAAGGTCGGAAGGAGTACTAAGAAGGAATGAACTATGCCATCTTTCAAAATTATGAAGAAATGTCTTACTCAGCCGCTGAAATTATTGTGCAGGAGGTTCATGAAAAACCGGACTTGTTTATTTGTCTTCCAATGGGTTATACACATGTAAGATTATTAGAAATTCTTGTAGACTATGCTAAGGAAGGACGAGTGGATTTCTCTCGTTGTCGGTTTGTTGGTCTATTTGAATGGGTGGGGGCTCATCCTGCTAAACGTGAAAGCTGTCAGTACTTTTTATACAATGCTTTCTTGTCAAAGATAAAGGTGCCAAATCGGCAAGTATATTTATTTAACGGGAAATCCTCCAATCCATACGAAGAATGCCAAAAAATGGACGAATTCATTTTTGAGCAGGGAGGCCTTGATTTAGTGATTCTCGGTATTGGGACGAATGGTCATATAGGCATTAATGAACCAGGCAGTTCGTTTGCAGCCTATTCGCATATATCCGAGCTTGGCGCAAATACCAGGTTATTTGGACAAAGGCTTGTGAGAAAGGACGGACCTTTAACAAAAGCATATACATTAGGCATCAAGCATTTATTGGGTGCACGGGAAATCTTTATTCTGGCCAACGGTTTGGACAAGGCAAAGATTATCAGGAGAACCGTGAATGAGAGCTTTGACCCGCAGATGCCGGCGAATGCCTTAAAGCTTCACCGAAACACAACATTCTTGCTAGACCGTGAGGCAGGCAGCCTGTTGCGGATATTTTAACTTTCATGCGGGGGAATAGAATATGAGGTATAAAGTAATCCTATTTGATTTAGACGGAACGCTCACCGACCCGTTCTGGGGAATAAGTCAGTCTGTTCAGTATGCACTCAGCAAGATGGGATTTGAGTCGCCAAGTCTTCATCAACTAAGAGCATTTATCGGCCCGCCTCTTCAGGAATCCTTCGAGCAAATGTTTCATATGAATAAACTGGACGCCCAAAGGGCAATCACTTACTATCGTGAGCGGTATACAGACCAAGGAATCTATGAAAATGAACTATATCCTGGGATAAGACAACTACTGAGCCTGTTAATCAATAAAGGCTATATTCTTGTTATCGCTACTTCCAAGCCGACCATCTTTGCTGAACGAATTATGACCCATTTTGGATTAGATCACTATTTTGACCGGATCATAGGAAGTCACTTGAATGGTGACCGTTCCAATAAGGCTGAAATCATCGGACATATCATAAACATCTATCCTCAAGTATTGCCCTCTGATTTCATTATGGTGGGGGACCGTATGCATGATATCATTGGTGCTCAAAAAGCTGGCATTGATTCAATTGCCGTCCTATACGGATATGGTTCTGAAGCGGAACTAAAGCATTCAAAGCCTTGTTTTCTGGCTAAGTCAACTGATGAGCTGTCTCTATTATTCGAGAGCTTCTCATGTGTAAGTACATAAATGGATGCAAAAAAATCACTCTTTAAATAAAAATCAGTGCTAATGTATCTTTTATCTGATGGTAAAAATTGTTAAAATATGGTTATCTCCATTGCTTTATGATGTTAATCCAATAGGAGGGAAGAGCATGAATCGAGAAATGCGAGTTATACCATACCAGGTAATTGAAGAAGTCGAGGCTGCCAATGAAATGCCGAAAGGAATCGAGATAATCAAGGCACCTGAAATCTGGAAACAGACCAAGGGAACAGGCATCAAGGTGGCCATCTTGGATACGGGCGCTGATACTGACCATCCTGATTTGCAGGGGCGTATCATAGGCGGAAGGAACTTCACTACCGATGATAATGCAGACCCGGATAAATACGAGGACTATAATGGTCATGGAACGCACGTGGCAGGAACCATTGCTGCCATTGATGATGGTAAGGGGGTCGTTGGCGTAGCGCCAGAAGCCAGCCTGCTCATCATCAAGGTTCTTGATAAGAATGGATCTGGACAATATGAGTGGATTATTAATGGCATTAATTATGCGGTTGAACAGAAAGTTGACGTTATTTCCATGTCATTAGGCGGCCCGGAGGATGTTCCAGAGCTGCACCAAGCTATTCAAAATGCGCTGAAGAACAATATCCTCGTGGTTTGCGCGGCCGGAAATGATGGAGACGGAGATGATGCAACTGACGAATTAGGATACCCAGGCTGCTATAATGAAGTCATCTGCGTCGGGGCAATTGACTTGGACCGGAATTCATCTCCTTTTACGAATTCCAATAATGAAGTTGATCTAGTAGCACCAGGCGAGAAAATTATCTCCACCTATCTGAACGGGAAATATGCCACTTTGTCAGGCACATCCATGGCTACCCCGCACGTATCAGGCGCCATGGCTTTAATCAAGGTTTTGGCCAATAAAAGCTTTGAGCGTGAATTAAAGGAGCCGGAGCTTTATGCCCAGCTAATCAAGCGGACAATCCCGTTAGGAAACTCTCCTAAACTAGTGGGAAATGGGCTATTGTATTTAACCGTTCCTGATTATCTCGCAAAATTAGTTGAAGAAAAAATATTAAGCAATATCACTCAAATATAATATTTTTAAGACCGAGGACAAGCCTATGTCTTCGGTCTTTTTATGCCTCATTCATGCTTGTGATTGCTATTGCTGGTATGCAGGAACTGCCATCCTTTAAAAGAGAGGCAAAGCACAAAGCTTGCCATAACCGTTGCGGCAAACCAAACCTCCATATGCTCGGGAATATGAGAGAAGACAGAGAGGGTGATGCTAGATTTCTCTAAATACTTGGACAGGAGGAAAATGAAAAGGCCAAGAATGGTTAATTCCTTGCATAAGGAGATGATGGTTAGCTTTTTCTGGTCCCATCGGATAAGGAATACGGCGATAGCGAGTGCTCCGAACAGATTCCAATCCATTTATAACACCACCTTTGAGAGTTCTAGTGAACAGGTGAGCGCGTAAGCAAAGCCTTTGTTTCATTAATTGTATGGAGGGGCAGGAATCGAGTTTACAGATGTAGAAAAGAAATGGATAAACACATTTGTGAATGACAGGGAGCTTTTGATTCTGAATCAATACCGCCAAGTGTAGCGAAGAAGGAGTCAATTATATGGAGAAAGGGGAGTTATGGTGAACTATTCACAATTATATTTTTCGGACAGTTTCTTTTCCACCGGGCAAAAGGATATTTATACAAAGAACAAAGAAGTTGTCGGAAAGCTTGATTTAAAAAGCGCATTTACCTCGACAATTGATGTGCTTGATTTGCAGGGCAATATCCTGATTAGCGGGAAATTCCCTATCTTCAGCAACAAATGGATCGTGACCAATCAAGCGGGAGAGGAACTTGGCTTTCTGAGAGCTAGATTTAGTTTCTTTACGAAGAAATATGAATATACCGCTCATAATAGAGGAATCTACCGCGTCGAAAGCGAACCATTCTCTAAGACATATGAAATCTTTACTGAGAAAGGCAAACGGGTCGGACAATTTAAGAAGGTGAACTCCATCTTCAGCACACCTGCCTTTGAGATGAGCCAGGAAAAACAGGACATAGAGATAGGTGAAATGATTGCTGTTGTAATGGGTGTCAATGCGATTCAAAAGCGGAGTCACTCTGCAGCCAATAGCACGGTCTAATGATAGAAGAATATAAGACGCACTAATATAAATACAAGAATCATACTATGGCCTAATAATATAAAAATACTATGAATTGATGCAGGATAATGGGTCTTTGCCAGCATAAGAATTCCTAATAAGCTGATAACCGGGCATAGGATATAAGCAAGGCCTGAAAAGGAAATCGCTAAGGATGGATTGTGTGTTTCAAATATTAATGGCAGCAGAATGAATATGTTTAATAACAATAATCCATATCGTTTGTTCGTGTTAATCATACATCTCCTCCGCATAACAGGAAATAGAGTAATAATATGTATATGTTGGATGAGGCTGGAATATGATTTCACCGGTTTATTCTAGGGTTCAATTCGAGTAGGAATTGGACTCTTTTATTATTTTCGAGGTAAAATTAGTTAATGGGCATTTGCGCAAAGAAGAAGGAGGTAGCTCGATGATTTGTTTTGGGTGCCAATTAGCAAATCAGCAAGAACCCGTGCATGTTGTATGGGAAAATGAGGATGTATGCTGCATCCTGGACCACGCTCCTTTCAACGAAGGACATGTTCTTGTGATGCCTAAGAAACATATTCGCTATTTTGATGAAATGGATAAACGTACGGCAAGCTCGGTCATGGAAGCGGCAGGAATTGTATCAAGAGCGCTAAAGGAAGTGTTTCATCCAGACGGTATTACTGTATGCCAAAATGGCGGAATATTTGATGAATTAACTCACTTTCATCTGCATATTATCCCAAGATATGAGGGGCAGAATTTTGCAGATTTTTATGTAGAAGATGAAGAAAATCAGTGCCTTGAAGCTCATCAGTTACAAGAAACAAAAAGGAAGCTTACTAGAGTCATGGAGAGCTAGAGATGTGTGCATATAAATAACTGCATCAAATAGGCAAACTGTTTTACCATTTAGATCGTTGTTTGCTAAAATCTTTTTGATTATCATAATAAAATTCGAGGAGGTAGAGGGAATGCAGGCAGCCTTTGAGACAAGTACATTTATAAAAGAATATTTTCAGGAGAATCGAGATTATTTTCAGGAACAATTACTTTCAGAGGCGGTTAATGTTCGTGATAAGATTGAGGAGATTCTGCTGATTGGCAATATCGACTTATTGAACAACGCCCAAAAACTAGTTGTCTATGTTATGGACCAAAGTGACAAGGATGTACGTGCTTTTGCCAAACAAGAGGGAATTGCATGGGCGACACATTCTCTGACATTGACGTTCAAGCTTGAATGGGTGCAGGCAATCAGAAGAACATTGTGGAAGCTTTTGAATAAATTTGTCGACGAGCAGGATCTAGAATATGACGCGTCTGATTTCTTCACGCTAGAAAAGCAAATTAACGATCAATTGGATCAATTCTTAAATACTTTCTTTATTTGCTACTCTGATTATAAGGACCAATTGCTTGAACACCAAAAGCAGCTGGTCGAGAACTTATCTGTTCCAATTATTCCGATTACCTCAGATATGTGTATTTTACCGCTGATTGGTGTGCTGGATGACCATCGTGCCAGAATCATTGAAGAGAAGGTCTTTACCGCTATTGATGAATTACATATCGAGACCTTAATTATTGATCTATCTGGTATTGCCGAAATGGATGGGGCTGTGATTGATCAATTCCTAAAGATGATTGATGGAACGACTATGATGGGATGTAAGCCTGTCATAACGGGATTAAGGCCCGAAATCGTGCGTCATATGGTTTCCCTTGGAATCACATTTGAAGACAGGGCGATTACATCAGGTACCCTGCAGGCAGCGGTGAAAAGGTATACATCACTTGATAAATAAAAAACGATGCCCTACTAAAAAGAGGGCATCGTTTTTTTAAATGAATAGCAGGAGACTGATTGCCATAAGGGCCATACCCGCGATGAGTCCATATATGGCATGATGACTTTCATCATATTTCTTCGCTGCGGGCAAAAGTTCATCAAGTGAGATGAAAACCATGATTCCAGCAACGGCAGCAAAGATGAAGCCGAACATTAAATCATTTAAGAACGGCATGAGAATCAAATAGGCAAACAGCGCACCGACAGGCTCTGCAAGACCTGATAGGAAGGATAGCTTGAAGGCCTTCTTTTTGTTGCCTGTCGCAAAATAAATGGGAACAGCAACCGCAATGCCCTCCGGAATATTGTGAATCGCGATGGCAACTGCTATGGCGATACCAAGACCTGGGTCTTGGAGAGCTGAAGTAAAGGTTGCGATGCCTTCAGGGAAGTTATGAATGCCAATCGCAAGGGCGGTAAATACCCCCATCTTCATTAGCGCCTGGTTTTGTATCTCGCTGGCTGGTTTGTTCATATCTTCTACCTTCTGAGGTTCATGAGGATTCCCTTGCTTTGGGATAACCCGGTCAATAATGGCTATCAGCAGAATTCCGAAGAAAAATCCGATTACGGTCATTGTGTAACCACGTTCATAACCGAGTTCACCGACAAGGGCATCCTTCGCTTTTACAAAAATCTCAACCATCGATACATATATCATGACACCAGCAGAGAAACCGAGAGATATAGAGAGGAAGGCTTTGTTAGTACGTGTCGTCAAGAAGGCAATTAAGCTTCCTATCCCTGTTGCCAAACCAGCCATCAAGGTTAATGAAAATGCTAATAATAAATTTGAATCCAAATGGGATTCACCTCACAGTCTTTCTATAAATTTATAATATTGATAAACGTCATCTCTATAACTATTAATCATAAAGGCTAAGGCTATCTTTCGTCAAAAAGAAGATAATGTCATGCTTATGAATGAATCTTAATTATATATATGTAAAAGTGAAACTCTCATGCAGGTCCAAACAGAGATTTTAGAATAGGAATGTGGCGGAAGAAAAAAAGCCCCCTTCGATGGAAGGGGGCAGATTCATTTTATCCTATATGGGAATGAGATAAAATGCTGTCCAGTTCAGTTAATTCCTCTGAAGTCAATGGAGGCTGGCTTAGGACTTGCATATTTTCTTCAATTTGGCTAACATGGCTAGCCCCGATGATGGCAGAGGTTACACCGCCTTCACGCAAAACCCAGGAAAGGGCAAGCTGTGACAAGGTTTGTCCGCGATTGCCCGCAAAATTCGAAAGCTCAGTAAAGAGCCTTAATTCAGATGAGCGGCTCTCTTCAGCCTCGAGCTTCAGGACATATTTATTCGTAAGTCTGCCGCGGCCAAGCGGACTGAATGCAATGGAGCCGACTCCCTCTTCATGAAGCAAGTCTAACAGCCCATCCTCAATCCAGCGGTCGATCATGGAATAGCGCGGCTGATGAACCAAGCAAGGGGTACCGAGCCTTCTCAGAATGGAGATAGCCTCCTTTGCTTCCTCGGGTCTGTAATTCGATATGCCTGCATAAAGCGCTTTTCCGGAACGGACCGCATAATCGAGTGCTCCCATCGTTTCCTCAAGCGGGGTGTGCGGGTCTGGACGATGCGAATAGAAGATATCGACATACTCTAGTCCCATCCGTTTTAAGCTTTGGTCTAGACTGGCAATCAAGTATTTTCTCGAACCCCAATTGCCGTATGGTCCCGGCCACATATCATAGCCTGCTTTGGTCGAAATGAGCAGCTCATCCCGATAAGGGAGCAAATCCTTCTTCAAGATATGACCGAATGTTTCCTCGGCTGAACCATATGGCGGTCCATAATTATTGGCCAAGTCGAAATGAGTGATACCAAGATCAAATGCTCTTAATACCATTTTGCGTGATTGTTCAAACGGTACCTCTCCGCCGAAGTTCTTCCATAGACCGAGTGAAATAGCCGGCAATAGCACCCCGCTTTTGCCAGATCGCCTGTATGACATTGATTCATAACGTGCGCTGTTTGCTTGGTAGTTCATCGCATTCCCTTCTTTCCCTATAGCAGTCTTTTCCATCATAACAGATGAATGACAAGCTGGGCATAAGAAAAGCCGGGGGTATCCCCAGCTTTCTTAATCTATAATCCAAACATCATGCCCATGATTTTACGCTTGCGCTTCCTCTTTGAGGTAAGGGGACCATCAAGTGAGATTGGCTCCACTTTAGCAGGCGGTTTTTTTGATTTGTTCATCTGCATCTCAAGTTGCTCAATCCGTTCCTCGAGCTTTTCAACTACTTCGAGCAAATCTTCTATCTCGCGGCGATGGTTAAGAAGCTGGACAGAGGTAACGCCATCTGCCTTTTTATAGAGCTGCAGCTGTAATTGCTGAACTTTGTCTTCAAGCTTATGCACTTGTTCATCCTTTTCAGGCGGAAGGAATGTCAGCGGGTTCTCTTGTTTTAGCTGGTCCTGATGGAAGGTGTACAGCTGGTCAAATTCACTCTGTGTGTAGATAAAATGGCCCTTAGCATTCCGGCTTGGCTCAATCCCTAATTGTTTTACCCAGCGTTTGACGGTGCTTGAGGAAACGCCTAATGAATTGGCGATATCATTTGTATTCATTTTATATTCACCTTTCTTTTTAGAATTAATTTTTCATGGGACTAATCGGTCATTTACTTTTTCTTCGGAAATTCCACCACTTTTTTTCTTCCGGGGCAGCCTCTTGCACAGGAGCCTTCTTGGCCGGTTTCGTTTGGACTGTTTTCAGCTTATCCTTATTTTTTTCCTTCTTATGTTCTTTGAGCTTGATCGTTTTTGGTTTTTCCTTCTCTTTTTCTTTTTCCTTTGTTGGGGCCGCATCACGGAAGCTCGTGACCATTTGCTGGAAGGCTTCCTCGCGTTGTCTGATGTCGTGCCTGTATTGCTCAAGCTCCTTATTCATCGTCTCAAAGTATTGCTCGCGGTCCTGGTATATGGCCTCCGTTACGCTCTTGATCTCGCTTTGCGCTTCAGACACGGAAGAGGAGAGGTCAGAGAGCAGGTCACGATAGCCTTCGGCTGCTGCCTCAGATATTCGTTTGGAAAACGATTCAAAGGCGCCTTCTGAGGACTTCGCAATGCTCCTAGTCAAGGTTTCGACTGTTTCAGAGGTACGCTCTGAAGACCTCGAAACGTTTTGAGATAATTGTTTGAGCTCGCTGTTTGTTTTTAGAGTTGATCGCTGAATCGACTTTGATAAGCCTTTGATGGTATCAATGGAGCCTTGTGAGATTTCCTTTTTGACCTCTTCAATCATTAGATGCCGGTTATTGCGCATCTCATTGCTCATTTCCTTCATGAATTGCGTCTTATAGGCATCCATCGCATGCAGGAATTCCTCAACCTCAAGCTTCGGCTCTTGCGGCTTCTCGATGACCGCCACAGAGGTTGCGGTCAATTCGGAAGGGAGCTTTGAATCTGGTTTCTTAGCCAAGTTCTGGCCATCTTTCAGATGCTTCTGAAGCATCTCCTTAATGATATCCTTGCTTAAATTTTTATCTCGCATTTCCTTGATCCTTTTCAGAATCGCGATTTCCACTTCAGTATAAAAGCGGGAGCCTTGCTTAGAACGGGGAATGGCCAGCACACCATTTAAATCTTTTTCCCATTGGCGAATGGTCCCAGCCGGAACATTGATTTTGCGTGAAACCTCTTTAATTGAATATGCTCTTAAGATTTGATTGTCTTTCATATTTAAACAGTCCCTTCAACTTGTTATAGGTTTTATTTTTCTCTTGTGTACATGTATTCTTCATGCGTGGCGAGCTTTTCCTGCCTCATGACAAAAGCTCTCAAAACAAGTTGTTATTCATCAGAGGAGTCTGTTTTCTAGCGGAATTCGCCTAAAAAAACGAATGAAACCGAAAATGATGGAGAATTACCATGAGGGTCAGGCAAAGAAAGAGGAAGAGGGAGGTGAATTGGAGAAGGATGGAGGTTTTTCTTTTAGGTGAATGGAGGATGTCAGTTCATGCGGAGTGCCAAGATGTTTGATAAGATCGGGAGTGGAATAGGTAGCAGGACTAAATATAGAAATTTAATCAAAAGATTATCCGGGACAAAGGATTATTTCAATTGTTTAATGCTTGTTTTTGATATGAAAATAGCCACCTCCAAAAAGGAAGTGGCTGCACTTGTTATTGGACTATCGCCCCTGTTACTTTAAGTACATAATTTCACAAATATGATTATCCTTATGAGATGGCTATTACCCTTCGACTAAAGCTAAATAATACTTTTCTTCGCCGTTGTATTCAACAATTAAAATGCCATTTGTGTTTGTTGAATAAATTTTTGCTCCTATTGGTAATTTGTTTGCCATACCGTTTTTAAATAATTTGGCGTCTCCGTTTGTAAATAATCCAGTAATCTCGCCAACCGATCCTTTTTTGATAAGTTCTAATTCATTTACCCATTCAATATCAGTCTCATATATTAATCCTTCCCATTGGAGAATATTTGCATTTTCATTCAGACTTAATACCTCTTTTGCATCTGGATGTGTCTCAACGGAGGTTTTAGTTTCAGAATCAAAACAACCTGATAAATAGAATATAGATACAGTCATCATTATTCCTAATATAAGTTTATTCACCATTTTGACCTCCATATAAGTAGCTCTCCTAAATATAAAGATTCTTATATATATTTTTTTAAGTATACTAAATCCTTCTTCCGCTAAACTCCCCTTTTGTTCAAGAAGGTGCTCTCCACTCAATTGTACCGCAAGATGGATAGAAGCTTCCCTGTTTATACAAAAGCAACAAACGTTACGAAAACGGCCAAACAAAAAAACCGCAGTCTCATGGTGAGACTGCGGGAACCTTATTATTTATTAAGCGTGTTCTTTCACGATGTGGTAAAGGGAATAGGTTAAAATAGCCATACCGATGAAGAATAAGACTCCCCCTAAAAGGACACCGTTTGAAATGTTTGCTAAGACAGAAGGGTTTGTATAAATTTCAATACCGTTTGGCTGTACACTAGTAGATACTTTAAAATGTCCGATTATAGCGAAAATAATAGATACAGTTAATAATGCGTAATGTTTAATTTTCATGTAATCCCATCCTTTTCAGGAAATATTTAATAATATTGTTACAATTATCGTAACATATTGTGACTAAATTGTGAAATTAAAAAGAATTCTGCAAGTAATATTTTTATTCTTTTTAAGAAAAAAATCCACTATACTATAATTAAGTCTTTACTTAAATACTTAATAATAAAAATTGAGGTGAGTTATATGAGTCAGCAATTGCAAATAATCCTTCCGCTTATACTCATGGAATTTGTCCTAAAGATTATTGCTTTAGTCGATTTGGCCAAAAGGGATAAAAGGGGAGTCAAGGGAGAGAAGAAGTTCGTTTGGGTGATTGTCATCCTGTTGTTCTCGACGATTGGCCCTGTTCTATATTTGGTCGCAGGCAAGAAGGACTTCATACAAGAAGAGGACAATTAAGATGATAAGATGCGAAAAATTGACCAAATCCTATCAAGGCTTTCCCGCGTTGAAGGGAATAAGCTTTTCCATTGACGGGCCGGGGTGCTATGGGTTCATTGGAAGCAACGGCTCTGGAAAAACAACCGCCATCCGAATCATGGCTGGTCTAGCTAAGGCGACTTCAGGACGGATACAAATTGAAGGGTATGATGTAGAGAGGGACCAGAAGAATATAGCCAAACTGATTGGCTATTTGCCTCAAAACCCAGCCTATTATGATTATATGACGGGTGAGGAGTGGATGATGTTATCTGGTAAGCTATTCGGGCTGAGCAAAACGGAGATTAAGCTTCGCACTGAGCGTCTGTTAAAGAGATGCGGCATATGGGAGGCCAGGAAGCGGAAGATTGGCGGCTATAGCGGCGGGATGAAACAGCGGCTTGGTCTTGCACAGGCGCTTATTAATGAGCCGAAGCTGCTGCTTTTGGATGAGCCTGTTTCAGCTCTCGATCCTATGGGCCGTCATCAGGTTCTCGAGCTGATTGAGGAGCTGAAGAGAGACCATATGATTTTCATGTCCAGCCATATCCTCGATGATGTGGAGAAAACGGCTGATCATATCCTCATTTTGCATAAAGGGCAATTATTATTATCTTCCGCTAAGCAAGATTTGCTAAAGGAATATGCCGGCTCCGCCATCAAATTCCAGCTTCTCGCTCCAAATCAAACAATCGTCGAGGCTGTCACAAGTCAGACTTGGGCAGAGCGTATCGAAGCATCAAACACATCCTATCGTGTTGTGGTGAATGATTTGGAGAAGGCAAAGGCTCAGCTGCCTTTGATTATTCAAGAGGAGGCAGGCGTCATTACGGATTACCGGATAGAGGCTTTGTCTCTGCAGGATATTTTCTTCAAGGTGGTGAATGCGTAATGGCGATATTTGGAGCAATGCTCTGGAAGGAATGGCTGGAACTGAAACGGTCTTATAAGCTGATCATCGTCCCATTTGCGTTTGCCATCATTATGGTGACACTCCCGATAACGATGAAGCTTCTTCCAAGCCTGATTGAGCAGGATCTTCCAGAAGGAACAGTGATTGTGGTCCCTGAGAGCACGGCGAGTGATATTCTTGCCGGGATATTTGCTAACTTTGAGCAGCTTGGCTTAATCGTGCTCATTCTCGTCATGATGGGGACCGTGGCCTCAGAGCGGGAGAAAGGGAGCTCAGCGCTCGTATTATCCAAATCAACTGGCCGAAGCGGCTATTTATTGGCCAAATGGGCGGCCTATTCAATGCTATCGGTTGTTTCTTTCTTGTTCGGGATGCTGTTGACCGTCTATTATACGAGGGTTCTCTTTGACGGGAAAATGGACTGGGGAGCAATCGTCCAAGGAACCCTGCCGTACCTCATCTTAATCCTGCTGTGTGTAACACTGACGCTCCTGTTTTCTTCTATTATGAAGAGCGCGGTTTTTGCGGGATTTATCAGCTATGGAAGCTATCTTGCTTTAACGAAGCTTGGTCAGTATTTTCCTGCTGGGATAGAGAAATATACACCCTCAGCACTGATTGATAACGCTGGCAAGGTCATGATTGGACAGGATGGGCCAATCATGGCTCCTATGCTTGTTCTGATGGCATTGATAGCGGTTTTGCTAATCTTAGCAATCAAATTATTTAAAAGGCAGGAACTATAGGATTGTGATACAATAAGTAAAAAGTTGGTAAAGCTGTGTAGTAAGCAGAATATTACTTTTAATAAAAGGGACAAAATTTCAAAAGGTATTGAAGTGGTTGCCTGTTTCGTATTACTATTCTTGAGTAGATATATTAGAAAGAGAGTGTTTATTACATGGGACGTAAATGGAATAACATTAAAGAAAAGAAAGCGGCCAAAGATAAGAACACAAGCCGCATTTATGCGAAATTCGGCCGTGAGATTTATGTGGCAGCCAAGCAGGGTGAGCCAAATCCAGAATCAAACCAAGCTTTGAAAATGGTGCTTGAGCGCGCGAAAACATACAGTGTACCAAAGCATATCATTGACCGTGCAATTGAAAAAGCAAAAGGCGGT
Organism: Pradoshia eiseniae; assembly: GCF_002946355.1. NCBI lineage: Bacteria > Bacillati > Bacillota > Bacilli > Caryophanales > Bacillaceae > Pradoshia > Pradoshia eiseniae. The sequence continues at coordinate 68,327 of NZ_PKOZ01000003.1, read as the reverse complement.
TCAGAGGAAAGCTATGATGAGCTTCGTTATGAAGGCTTCGGACCAAGCGGTTCAATGGTCATCGTAGACGCCTTGACAAACAATGTGAATCGTACAGCTTCTGATGTTCGTGCCGCTTTCGGGAAGAATGGCGGTAACATGGGTGTGAGCGGTTCTGTCTCTTACATGTTTGATGCGACAGCGGTTTTCGGTATTGAAGGGAAAAACGCTGATGAAGTATTGGAAATGATGATGGAAGCAGATGTCGATGTACGTGACATTCTTGAAGAAGATGAAGCGGTCATCGTATATGCGGAGCCAGATCAATTCCATGCTGTACAAGAAGCTTTCAAGAATGCCGGCATTACAGAGTTCACTGTGGCAGAATTGACAATGCTTGCTCAAAACGACATCACGCTTGATGCAGAAGCACAAGCTCAATTTGAGAAGATGATTGATGCGATTGAAGACCTTGAGGATGTCCAACAGGTATATCATAATGTTGATTTAGGCGAATAATGCTTATTGAATAAGCTGCTCTCAAAGCCAGAAGGCATAGAGGGCAGCTTTTTTAATGGGTTTAAGGATGCGGGAGAGAGGAAATATAGGGAGAAAAAGGAGTGGTGGATAGATGCCATATGATTCCAAAAAGGATCTGCCTGAAGCTGTAAAAGATTCTCTGCCAAGTCATGCACAGGAAATATTTAAAGAAGCCTTTAATTCAGCCTCCGAGGAATATGATGAAGAAGAAACAGCCTTTAAGGTGGCATGGAGTGCTGTTAAAAAGAAATATGAGAAAAATGATGACGGTGATTGGGTTGAGAAAGAGTAAGTGACTTTAGCTTATTGCGGCCTCGTTCTTTTTAAATACAGGTCTTTAAGCTCTTTAAAGCTTGGCTGCTCTAATAAGGTAAGATTGCCCGCTTGGAGAATCTCATTTAGTGCCTCATCCTTGGTGATGAGGTAGCCAATGCTTTCCTGCTCAACCCACTTTCTCTGCTCAATAATCATGTAAGTGCCGTCTTCAAGGATGGTCAGTCCTTTTTGACAATTTATGGACGGGTGAGGATGGGCCCAATAATCTGCTTCTGTATGCCCTGGGATAGCCGTATACAATACATGAAAATGGTTCTTTCCCAATCGTTTTTCCTCCTTGCCATCCGGTTTACGAATAGAATGTGCAATAGCGAAAAGTCTATTCATGTGGATGGGCATAAAAAATACCCGAATGAGTGTGTCGCTCATTCGGGTATCCTATCATTATAGACTGCGTGCGCCTAGGTATCTTGAAGACCAGTATGAAGTGTCAAGGCTCGCTTCCTTAACACCGCTGGAGCCTGCGTGGATAAATTTATTGTTGCCAATATAAATACCCATATGGGAAGCGCCAGACGTGTAGGTTTCAAAGAAGACGAAATCGCCGACAGCCGGGCTGCTGACTTTTTTCATGGATGAGTAATAGCCAGCCACATTCGTGCGCGTGAAATCACTGCGCTCCTTCTTCACAATATAATAGATGAAGCCGCTGCAATCAAAGCCGCTAGGCGTAGTGCCGCCCCAAACGTATGGTGAGCCAATCAAGCTTTTCGCTGTAGCGACCATGCGTTGTGCTTCAGTTGAAGTAGAAGTGCTTGAGCCAGACCCAGTTGAGCCGGATTTGCTCACGATTAGTACTTGACCTGGATAAATGGTATCACTCTTCAAATTATTCCAAGACTTAAGGTTGGAAACAGTTGTATTGTATTTAGTAGCGATTTTCCATAAAGAATCCCCGGACTTCACTGTGTACTTTTGAGTAGAAGCAGAAGCTGAAGATGATTCGCCGATATTCAATGTCTGACCTATGTAAATCATGTCAGATGTCAGGTTATTCTCTTTTTTGATAGCTGATACAGTTGTATTATATTTAACGGCTAATTGGGACAATGTATCTCCTTTAACAACCGTCACAACAGCGGCAGAAGCGGAATTGGCAAAAAGAACGGAAGACAATACAGCCGTTGCCGTAACAGATAATACTTTCTTTTTCATGGTGACCCCCTACAAAGTTAGTAATTTGTATTGAAAATACTAGCTAAGTTTAGACCAATTGACATAAAATTACTAGATTTGTAGGCGAAATGTAACAGAAAGGAAAGTTTACTGTAATAAAAGAGAGTATTCTGTCGTTTTGTAAATTTTTACTTAATCTTAAAAGCTGTGAAATTTTCGGGCGGCTGTTCGTGGATTTTTACATCATCCACACGGCTGAATCCTGGACTGTTCTTAACCTCCTTTATAAATGCTAATAAAGCGCTTTCAGTTCCTTGAGCAACGATCTCGACCGTGTCATCGGGCAGATTTCTAACCCAGCCCTTTATTTGCATAGATAAGGCAATTCGTTCTGTATAATACCTGAAGCCGACTCCTTGAACAAGGCCGGATACGATTAAATGATATTGCTTCATATTAAATGCTCCTTCCTTTTTTCTTTCTTCTATTATAGCGATACAGCTTACTGGATGGATAGCATTTGATATAATAGAATAATCCAGAAAAAGGAATGGTTGATAGGGGGAAATGGGATGAAGCATATTTATTTGATGAGGCATTGCCAGGCAGAGGGGCAGGATGCTGCGTGCCGGCTGACAGTTAAGGGGAAGAAACAGTCCATAGAATTGGCACGTTTTTTTCGAGGAATCCCTCTTGATCGCTTAATATCAAGTCCTTATAAACGGGCACTGGACTCCTGCCGTCAAATTGCTGAGGAGAAGCAAATTGTCTTAGAAGAGGACATACGTCTTTCTGAACGAGTTCTTGCAGGTCAAGACCTGCCGAATTGGCTTCAGCTTCTTGAAGAATCCTTTCTTGACCTCGATAAAAAGCTTGAAGGCGGGGAATCAGGGGCAGAGGCAGGCGCTAGGGGGCTTGAGGTCATTGAAGAGGCGCTAAGCGGTCCAGGCACTCATATCGGCATCATGACACATGGGAACCTGCTGACCTTAATGCTTCAGCAATTGAACCCTGAATATGGCTTTTCCGCATGGAAAAGCATGACAAACCCGGATGTCTATCATGTGAGAATCAATCAAGGGCAATGTCAAATTGACCGTATATGGAATGTATGAGTAACTGTGAGGCAAAACTTTCCTTGGGATAAAGTAAAGTTTTGCCTTTCTTTTTGCAGATAGTGAGTCATTTATATTACAGAAAGATGTTATTTATTTTACATTTAAAGAGTTTATATGACACGTGTTTACAAATTTCGATATTGTTTTATGTTTTTTCTAAGAAAGTGGTATAGTATTTCTAGTGCTTTCCAACATTACCAATCTCCTTCTGTTTAGGATTAGGATGACAGTCGGGGCGTTTTGTGGAATCCAAAAAAATGAACCATAAGAATAGAGAAGGTGTAATTTAATGAAGAAGAGAAGGAGAAAGAGAAAGAAGAATTGGAAGCGAATCATAGGTGTGCTGATGCTCCTGATGATCATGGCAGGATGCACCTATGGTGTTTCATTCTATCAATCTATAACTGGTGCGGTAGATACGATGTATGAAGAAAAAGAACAGACAGACATGCGTGAGGAAGAAATCTCTCTTGAGGAGCTTGAACCATTCTCCGTTTTATTATTGGGCGTTGATGAAAGGCAAGGCGATACTGGGCGTTCTGATAGCATCATGGTTCTCGCGGTCAATCCAGAGAAGGAATCCGTTGAAATGGTTAGTATTCCAAGGGATACCCGGACCGAGATTGCAGGCAAGGGCATCACCTCAAAGATCAATCATGCTTATGCCTATGGCGGTGTGGAAACAGCTACGGATACCGTTGAGCAATTTCTTGATATTCCAATTGATTATTTCGTCCAAATCAATATGGAGAGCTTCAAGGGAATTGTTGATGCCCTTGGCGGCGTAACGGTCATGAACTATGAGGAATTTACGCATGGAGGAACCCATTTTGCTGAAGGAGAAATCAAGTTAAACGGCAAGGAGGCCTTGGCTTTCTCGAGGATGAGATATGAGGATGCCCGCGGTGATTTTGGCCGTCAAACAAGGCAGAGAGAAGTGCTTGAGGCCATTATCGATAAAGGTGCCAGCTTCTCTACATTGACGAAGTATCGAGATATACTTGAGACCCTTGGCGATAATATTAGAACGAATTTGACCTTTAACCAAATGCTTGATATTCAGAAAAACTATCGCTCAGCGGCCCAAGCCATCGAGCAAATCGAGATGGAAAGTACGAGTGAAAAAATATATGATGAACAATATGGAAAAGAATTGTACTTTGAGATAATATCAGATGAAGAAAAATTAAAGGTACAGGAGAAGCTCAAGGAACAATTAGAATTGTAGCAATAGAGGTGGCTTTATGCATGTAACTGATTTTTCCCATTATGATGGGTTGGGATTGGCTGAGCTGGTGAAAACGAAACAGGTCAGCGCAAAGGAATTACTGGAGGATGTCCAGGAACTGTCAAATCGATTGAATCCGGATTTAAATGCCATCATTCGAACGAGGTTCGAACGCGCTTTTGATGAAGCAAGTGAGATAAAGGGCTTGGAGAAGCCCTTTAGTGGCGTTCCCATTCTCTTGAAGGATCTTTCCCAAGCGATTGCGGGAGAGAAAATCACGGCGGGAACTAGAATGTTGAAGGACCGGCAAGCTTTAATGGATTCTCATTTTGTCGCGAAAATTCGTGAGGCTGGATTTTTAATTGCCGGCCAAACAAGCTCTCCGGAATTCGGTTTGAAGAATGTCACAGAACCCTCCCTGTACGGGCCTGCCCGCAATCCTTGGAATTTGGCTCATTCGCCAGGAGGCTCAAGCGGTGGCGCATCGGCTGTAGTTGCTGCCGGTATTGTCCCGATTGCTGGGGCGAGTGATGGAGGAGGCTCGATACGGATTCCCGCTTCCTTCACTGGGCTGGTTGGTTTGAAGCCGACAAGAGGCCGGACCCCGGTAGGACCAGGGGTTGGCCGGCAATGGCATGGAGCAGCAGGGGATTTCGTGCTCACCAAAACCGTCAGGGACAGTGCGGCCATGCTTGATGCTCTGCAAGTCATTCAGCCGGAAGCGGCCTTTAATGTCCCGCTATTTGAGGGAAGTTATTTAACAGACGCTATACATCATCAACGGAAATTCCGGATTGCTTACTCCGTGCAATCACCTGTTGGAACCCCAGTTTCAGCTGATGCAGCGCAAGCCGTTCATAAATTGGTAAAATGGCTGGAGGAACAAGGACATTATATAGAAGAAAAAGTGCCTGAAATAGATGGAATTAGGCTGATGGAGAATTACTACATCATGAATTGCGGGGAAATGGCCTCAGACATTCAATCGATTGAGGAATCAATCGGCCGGAAAGTAACTAGCGAGGACATTGAGCTTGTCTCCTGGGTACTGAAGACTGCGGGAGAGCAGGTATCAGCCATTCAGTTTACAAGAAGCATCGCTGAATGGGACATGGCGGCCGCCCAGATGGCTCACTTTAACCGGACATATGACTTGTACATTACCCCGGCCACAGCCTATACCGCACCACGGGTAGGTGAATTGACGCACACGGCAAAAGAGGAAGTCGAATTACGGCATATTCATGAAGTGTCACCAGCAGAACAGCTGAAAATGGTCTATGATATGTTTCTTCCAAGCCTGACCTACACACCATTCACCCAATGGGCCAACATCATTGGGCAGCCGGCAATCAGCCTGCCCGTTCACCTGGCAGACGATGGCCTGCCACTCGGTGTCCAGATTATGGCGCCAAAAGGAAGAGAAGATTGGCTATTGGGATTAGCCGCACAGCTGGAACAGTCGCCGCTTTGGGTAGGACTGAACGCATTACAGCAGAATAGTTGATCAGAAGAGGATAGGATGCTTAATAGGAGCATTTATCCTCTTTTTTTTGTCCAGATGGTTTCATTGCACCAGGAAAAGCGGGCTGAATTAGAGAGGAAAAACGAGTGTGCTCAAAAGAAGGATTAATGACCGATTTGTTGAATAAAAAAGAGAGGGGGTGGTCTCCAGGTCTTGCTGTTGGTCTCTTGTTGTAAGCATTGTTGCTAATGTCATAAGAAAAAGACAGCAATTTTGCTGTCTCCATTCATACTCTTAAATAAAGAAAGGGATATAGAATACATAATGAGGCGATTTCTCTATAATAAATGCGTAGAATTGGCTATTAGTTTGTTTGTCATTTTTTTTATTTGTTACTTACCTTTTACAATGGACAAGACAGCAACAGATTCGGGATTTACTTACACACTAAAAAACACGATTTCTCAACTATTAAACCCGAATCAGATGATGTATTTTTCTAGAAATACGAATGCAGAACGACCTTTATTTCCGGCCATATGGGAGAAATACATCTATACAATGGAGTTATTAGCAATAGGTTTTTTCATTGCATTGGCAGCTGCGGTTGGTTTGGTGTTTTTATATACCATCCTGTCGGCAAAAATGCAAAGAGTGGTCAAAGCTATCCTGAAAATGATGGAGTCATTTCCAGATGTCATGATTGTCCTTATTCTTCAATTGACGGTCATACACATTTATAGACTGACAGGGTTCGAGATAACGAATTTATATGCACTTGGTGATGAACGTGTGTATGTTATTCCGCTGGTCAGTCTTACCGTTATTCCAGCAATCATGATTTATAAAATGATGATCTTGTCTTTAGATGAAGAATTTGAGGAAATGTATGTTGAGTATGCTCGTGCAAAAGGAATAGGAATGCGGACAATTTTGTTCAAACATATGTTCAGAAATATTTTTTTCAATATTTTGAATCACGGTAAAACCATTTTATTGTTTATGTTGTCTACTTTATTTGTTGTTGAAGGGCTTTCTAATATTAATGGCTTTATGATGTTCATTATAAATGATGCGATAATTGAGCCAGGTATCTTGATTTTGTGGGCGCTCATGTTGTTCATTCCCTTTTATATCATTTTTACAATATCCGAATTATACATAGCCAAAACAACGGGGGTATTCACCTCATGAGACCAAAGATATGGAAATCAAAGCGGTTGTTGGCTGGAATGTTCTTTTTTATTTCTTTGATGATTGGCAGCTTCATTTATACGATATACGGTGACCAAACCATTCATACGTCGGATCTTCTGATGTATGATGAAAAAGGTGAATTAGTAGGAAAAGCACCTTTTTCACCAATCGAGAAACCACCTTTTGGATCAGATCGTTCAGGTGTATCTTTAGGAGAAAAAGTTTTGGATGGTGCGAAATATACGCTGATTATCGTCTTTGTTACGGTTACCATGCAAATGGTTATTTCATCTATCATTGGCTTAATATTAGCGCTATTTGTACCTGGGCTATCAGCCTGGATTAGAAAAAGTTTTGCGGTATTTTACTACATACCACCGATTATTTGGGTTTTTGTATTTTCTTACCCTTTATTTACGAACATAGAGTTATTTGAAGGAAACATGATAAAGGCAGTTTTTTATCAAATGTTAGTCTTAGTGATTGTCTTTTTACCAATGTTATCGATGTATCTTTGTGAAGAGGTTCGCTTATTTTTAAAGAAAGACTATATCGTTAGCGCCAAAGTGTTAGGGGCATCTAAATGGCACTTGATCCATAAACATGTCTTTCCTTATATGAAACGAAAATTGGTCTTATTGTTTATCCAACAATCATCTCAGTTGATGATGCTACTCGTTCAAATGGGCTTTTTCTCTCTAATTATTGGGGGAAGAATAGAGAGTTATGATAGTTTGACTGATACGACAAAAATCATTTCCTTAAGCAATGAATGGTCAGGATTAATCGGAATAGATCGAAATGAACTTTGGACAGCTCCTTGGATCATTTTAGCTCCAGTAGTTATGTTTACTTTGTCTATTTTCGTATTAAACATGATGAGAGATGGCATTGATAAACAAATTATTATGGAGAACAATCGTGGGCTGCAATATAAAAAGACTACCAGCAAGACAAAGGTGGATTTACCAAAAAAACAAGTTTTTATAAAATAGGCGACAGGATTTAGCGATGACTATCAGGGGAAAAAGCGGAGGGACAAGAGGTGCTAGTATGTTAAAAAAGCCAGTAACTATTCTCTTCATAATTATCTTAGGAGTGAATGGTATCTAATTGGTAAGTGGCTTCTGATAGACCAATGGTATGAAGCTGATTCAGAAGAAAGGATTAGTTTAAGTGAAATGGTTCAAAAAACCATAAGCAGTGAAGAGGCTCGCTTTCCGCGGGGAGGAAGGCTTTAGCCTCCTCGTCTACACCTGCTGGGTCTCAGCCTTTCCTCGACGATCCGCATGAGTCGAGCGGATTTTAGCTCCAGTTCACTATTTATTCATAATGGTATGCAGAATGAACAAACCTATTGAACATAAATAAAAACCAGAAACCTAATAGGTCGAGTTTAGCATTGACTGAAATACTTATGTGCCAGCCCCTTTTTGGCTGGTTTATTATTTATCCTGTTCTATTCAACTAGTATGAGCCATATCTAACAAGCACATGCCATAATAGCTTGAAATCCTGAACGATCTCTTTCATCGTTCCATAATCAGACCATTGATCAGGATGTAAGTACATTTCTTTCATGGCAGAGCCAATGATTCGCGCATTAATATATTTCCTTTCGGCAATACGATGTGCTAAAACAGGCATTTTAGCTCCTCTAAAATCAGAAGGTACATCCTGTACTTTAAGATTAAACCCTCTGCGCCAATATAGTTTAATGGAAAACTTAGAGCATAGTTGCTCCATTATTTCTCCTATATCTGTTCCTTTAAAAGAACTGTCTGCTACTAATATCTCAACATCGTCTTTAAGTGATAGACTTCCATGAATTTGGGCTTCAATGTATTGGTCAAGATTACGATGGACTTTTTCCTCAATGAGAAATTTTTGAGGTTTTGAAAGAGTTGTTAATAAATGATTGACTAGCCTAGGAGGTTGCAGGTCACTTTCTCCCAGTGCAAATTCTCTTGAAAATGAATCCTCCAGAAGTGCTGCGAGAATTAAATCAAATTCCTTATATGTTCCTTTTTCCTTTATTTCTAGATGAGAATCTAAATAGGTAAATGAAGAACGATGAGAGACTGCTGGATAAAGGAGGAAGTAGCATGAACCAAAGCGAGGGGCAGGTCCATCTGAAGGTAACATCAAATTCAGTGCACCATACTTAGGACGTTCGCTAATGGCTGCACCCCCAATATGATAGGCTCCTCCAAACATCCTTTTCTCCCAAAGGTCCCGTTCGCCGCCAGGAACAGCAGATACACTTCCGCTTGAGATCAAGGTTTCAAATTGACTTTTATATTCCCCCTGCATGAATAATGATTCGGCAATGCTGTTTAAGCTGGAATCGAGCCGATCTGGATGAAAATGCAAGCTAATTCTGGCATTTGTCTTTATGGCATCAACGGCTTTTTCGAAGGTATCTGTTGATATGTTTGACATTTCTAAAATATGATTAATGGTTAATCTTGCTTCATGTTTATGCTGCTTTGCCCAAGCTTCAATATGCTCAATAGCAAATCTCTGCGCCTTTGATAAGTGCATGGATGTTAGACACCCCTTTACGTTATAGTATCAACATAGATTAACAAACTAGATGATATCTCTGAATAATCATTTTAGAAGGCCCATTAGCTGGGTTTTATGCTCTGAGGCTAATCGAACTAAAGGAAAATCCCCGGCGCATAGCATTCTATTTACTCTGTTCACTTCCTTCCAAGCAAGATCATACAGCTCTTTATGAATGATTCCGCTTTTATAGGCATCTTCCAGCTCATCCGTATCTTTTATGATGATTTTTCCTGTTGGAAAGAGAATGATATCTAAATATAAATCATCCATCCACGGCTTGCCATCCTCACAACCGTTGCTGAGGCATATATCGATATACCACTGAATAATATTTCCTTCTTCGTCAAACATGGTCGTTACGGAGTGGTGCTTATCAGCTGGAAATTGCTGAAGCCAAGAATACCCTTCATTGGCTATGCAGACTTCCTTCTTATCATATTGAACGATTAAGGGTTCAGTTAGTTGAACCATGTGCAGCAAGGTTATATACCCTTTAAATTCGTCTGTCTCAAGATAGGTTTGTGCATACTTTTTTTGTTAAATGCGGCTCCAGTCTGGACGCTCGCCATATTTTCGTTTAAGCATGATTCTCTCCTTTATAAAAGCTTGAAAATATCGCTTGCTCCAAAGAGAATAGGCAGCTTCTTATCGTCAATGACCTTGTAATAGCCTTTTATCCTCTGCGGTGATTGTGTAAATGCTCGTCTGCTGCCTCGAGTGGAGTACAAAAAACTAACTGACATAATGAATAGCCATCTGAGACAAGGCTATACAAAGTCCTAGAATAGAAGCTTTCATTTTAGATGGATGGTTTCTTTTACTGCCCTTCAAGTAAATAAAAACGATGATAAAGCCTAAAGGTATCCATAACTCAATGACACCTTCGTTTGTACCGCTGATATAGATGGGAGTAATATAAGCGCTTATCAAAAAATAAACGAAAATCGTGAAACGTCTTGTTTCTAATTGCTTGCTCCACCTTACAAGGAGGACAATGACGATTATTGCGATAATCGTTATGGGTAAAGAAGGGAGCATAATAGTCATGTCTCCAAAATTGAATTCCACGCTTGAATCCTCCTCTTGAATGTAGTCTCACTCGTATAACGTCTATATAAAGACTTCAATAAACACAAAGGATGGGAAGGTGTCCGCAGATCACCTTCCCTCCTTAAGGTTGTTCAGTTAATGGGACGGGATTTCAATTCTTCCTGAACAGGGGTAATGGGGCTGAAGGACAATGGGGAAGACAGGACGATTGATGTGTTGACATTGCCATATGGGTTCAGCTTTTCAATTAGCTGGTTGAGCTGCTCCATCCCAGGCACGGCGGCCTTCAGAAGATAGCTGACAGAGCCGGTCAGGCGGTGAATTTCGATGATATCGGGATCATCGAGGATTTTCTTTTCGAATTCGGCGTAGGAAGCGGTCTTGAAGTCGCTTAATTGGATAAAGACAACAATATTCCGGCCGACTGAACGCGGGCACACCCTGGCGCTGAATCCTTCGATAACGCCCTTTTCCCTGAGCCGGTTTAATCGTTCGGTCACGCTTGGTCTGCTTAAGGCTAATTGCTTGGATAGATCGCTTATCGTTATGCGCCCATCCTTTTGTAAAATACTTAGAAGGCGAAAGTCTAATTGATCCATAATCCATTCCTCGTTTTAAAATGAAGTTTATTCATAGAAAACTTATGCAAAATAAATATTTACATTTGGAAATTTATACATTTTGTTATGTTACTGAATTTTATTATAGCGTATTCTAAGTGATATAAACATAATTTTCTAAATTTTTAATGAAATTTGTGTAAGAACGCTGGCTGATGTGAGGAGGATTAGATGAAAACAGGCTTAAAAGTTGGAGCTGAGGCAGTGGTGACGGCCATGGTGACCGAAGAGATGTTTGCTCAATTTGAAGGGAATATTGTCCATCGTGCGTATTCGACTGTAGCGATGGTTTATCACATGGAATGGGCCTCACGAAAGATTATCCTGCCCTATCTGGAAGAGCATGAGGAGGGGGTGGGCGGAGCTGTATCTGTAAAGCATATTGCCCCAACCGCTGAGGGGACGATGGTTTATGTGAAAGCTGTTGTGACTAAATTGACACCGAATGTAATCGTGACGGCCGTTGAGATACGCAATGAGTCAGGATTGATCGGGATTGGCGAGGTTAAGCAGGGCATCGTTTTGAAGGAGACGATGGAGTCCCGGTTAAAGCAATCCATGACAACGCAAGAATCCAATTAATGAACAGTGATTTGTAAGCGCTTTCTATATAGAGATAAATAATGGAGGGAATGGCGAATGAACGCGGTCAATCAAACAGTGCAGATGAATGAAATGATATTAGAGAATATGCAGGAGCATGAGCAGGTAATATTCTGCAACGATCCATCCACTGGCCTTAAGGCCATTATTGCCATTCACAATACGGCGCTTGGTCCGGCTCTGGGGGGATGCCGGATGCAGCCATACAGAGGAATGGCGGATGCCCTTCAGGATGCATTGCGCCTCTCAAAAGGGATGACGTATAAATGTGCGGCAGCAGATGTGGATTTTGGCGGGGGAAAGGCAGTCATCATTGGGGACCCGTTAAAGGATAAAACGCCTCATATGTTTCGAGCCTTCGGGCGCTTTGTAGATTCGTTGAATGGAAGGTTCTATACCGGAACAGATATGGGAACGAATATGGAGGATTTCATTCATGCATCACGAGAAACGAGCTGCATAACGGGGATTCCGGAGGCTTATGGAGGCGGCGGGGATTCATCCGTCCCAACCGCATTAGGTGTCATCTATGGGTTGCAGGCTACTAATAAGGTGACATTCGGGACAGATGAGCTTGCTGGCAGAACATATGCAATTCAAGGCCTTGGAAAGGTTGGGCTAAAGGTAGCTGAACAGCTTCTCATCAGAGGGGCAGACCTTTATGTGACGGATATTAACGATGAAGCTGTAGAGAAAGTGAAGGAACTGGCGAGGAATCATGGAGGAATGGTCAAGAGCGTGGATAGCAAGGAGATTTATGCGGCGGAGGCCGATGTGTTCGTCCCGTGTGCAGGCGGAGGAGTCATCAATGATGAGACGCTCTCTGTCATGAAGGTGAAGGCCATAGCAGGTTCGGCCAATAACCAGCTCCTGCATGACCGGCACGGGGAGAAAGTGAAGGAGAAGGGGATTCTCTATGCGCCTGACTATATGATCAATTGCGGAGGCCTTATTCAGGTGGCTGATGAGTTATATGGGGCGAATAAGGAACGCGTATTGACCAAAACAAAAACCATTTATCATTCCTTGCTTGAAGTATATAGGCAGGCTGAGCTAGATAATATGACAACAGCCGAGGCAGCGGATCGCTTGTGTGAAAAGAGAATCGAGGACCGAAAGAGACTCAATCATTTCTTTTCTCATAGCAAGCCGCCTAAATGGGATGTACGAAACTAAATAGAAAATAATGAGGTGATCGGATGACGATTGAATTTCCAATCTATCAAATGATGAATGAAAATGGGCAGCTTGTAAGAGAGGGCGATAAAGAAAGACTAACCGATGAGCTGGTGAGAGAGTTCTATTATCATATGGTTCGAATCAGAACGTTTGACCGAAAGGCCATCAGTTTACAGCGTCAGGGACGATTAGGAACCTATGCACCGTTTGAGGGCCAGGAGGCAGCGCAGGCGGGAAGCGCGCTCGCTCTCGGAAATGAGGATTGGGTATTCCCGACCTATCGCGACCACGGTGCAACCTTAACCTTCGGCGCCAATATGGCACGGACCTTCTTATATTGGAACGGCCGGGTGGAAGGCTGTGTGCCGGAGGAAGGGAAGAGAATCTTTCCGCCTGCCGTGCCTATTGCGACACAGCTTCCCCATGCAGCAGGTGCTGCATGGGCTGAGAAGAGAAAAGGGACGAAAAATGCCGCGATTGCCTATTTTGGTGATGGGGCCACTTCAGAGGGAGACTTCCATGAGGGGATGAACATGGCGAGTGTATTCAAGGTCCCTGCCGTCTTTTTTAATCAAAATAACGGGTTTGCCATATCGGTTCCGATTGAAAAACAAATGAATTCTGAAACCGTAGCGCAAAAGTCGGTTGCCTATGGCATACCAGGCGTCCGGGTGGATGGGAATGATATTTTCGCGGTCTATTTCCAGACAAAGGAAGCCTTGGGGCGGGCACGTAAGGGAGAAGGCCCGACATTAATTGAAGCGGTTACCTGGAGATATGGGGCTCATACAACAGCAGATGACCCGACCAAATACCGCAATCAGTCAAAGAGCGATGAAATCAGGCAAACACGTGATCCGCTTATGCGCCTGGAACGCTACATGAAGAACGAGGGCATCTGGGATGAGGGGTGGACCACTCAGATTCAGAATCAAATCACCGAAGAGGTCGAGCAGGCAATCCGAGAAGTGGAGAGCTATCCGAAGCCGAAGGTAGATGATCTATTCGACTATGTATTTGAAACACCGACTTGGACAATCGCGAAGCAAAAGGAAGAGTATTTCCAATTGTTAGGAGGAGAAGCTTAATGGCATTAAAAGAAGAACAGCTGTCAGCAAGCATCAAGACAAAGAACATGACACTCATTCAGGCGATAACGGACGGATTGGGAACCATGCTTGAAGAGGATGAACGCGTACTCTTGCTAGGGGAGGATATTGGTAAAAACGGCGGGGTTTTCCGTGCGACCGAGGGCTTGCAGGAACGATTTGGCCAGGACCGTGTCATGGATACGCCTCTTAGCGAATCAGGAATTATCGGCACCTCTGTCGGCCTTGCGGTTAACGGGTTTAAGCCTATTGCCGAAATGCAATTCTTCGGGTTCATCTATCCAGCCTATGAGCAAATCATGACCCATGTTTCCCGGCTGCGCATGAGAACGATGGGACGCTATACGGTGCCGATGGTCATTCGCGCCCCTTATGGAGCGGGTATCCGTGCACCGGAAATCCATTCAGACAGTGTAGAGGCCTTATTCACCCATATGCCTGGGATTAAGGTTGTCTGCCCATCGTCCGCGCATGATGCAAAGGGGCTTTTAATCGCGTCCATTGAAGATCCTGACCCGGTCTTATTTCTAGAGCCATTGAAGCTTTACCGCTCCGTTCGGGATGAGGTGCCTGAAGGGAAATACATGGTAGAGATCGGCAAGGGCAAAAAAGTAAAAGAAGGGGAGGATGTGACACTCATCGCTTGGGGAGCGATGGTACAGGTGGCCATGAAGGCGGCTGAGCAAGCCGAGAAGGAGGGCATCACCTGTGATGTCATTGACTTAAGAACCTTATACCCTATCGATCGTGACATCATTTCTGAATCGGTCCAGAGAACTGGGAGAGCGGTCATTGTACATGAGGCACATGAAACTGGCGGGGTAGGCAATGATATTGTATCCATTATTAATGATTACTCCTTCCTTTATATGAAATCACCGATTGAACGCATCGCAGGATTTGATGTTCCGGTTCCATTCTTTGCCCTTGAGGAGCACTATTTGCCAACATCGGCAAGGGTTTATCATGCCATCAAAAAAACAGTCAATTTCTAGGAGGGGAATATAGTGGTCGAAGTGAAACTGCATGATATAGGTGAAGGGATGACTGAGGGGGAAATCCTCCATTATTTCGTGAAGGTGGGAGATGCCGTTAAGACGGACCAGCCATTGGTCGAGGTGCAGACTGATAAGATGGTTGCTGAGCTTCCTTCTCCAGCGAGCGGTGTTGTCAAAGATATCGTTATTGATAAAGGAAATACGGTTTCGGTCGGAACGACGCTGCTCGTGCTCGAAGAGGCGGGCGGCAAGGAAACGGCTGTCTCTGCAGAACCAATCCTTGAATACATCGCACAGCCAAACAAGAGAACAGAGCGCCTCTTTATTAAGGCGGCTCCATATACACGAAAGATTGCGCGGGAAGTCGGGGTGGATATTCAACAGATCAAAGGAACAGGAAAGAATGGCCGCATTACCGTCGAAGATGTCTATAATTTTGCGAAAAGCAATAGCCATGGGGAAGAGGTGAAAGAAGAGAAAAAGGAAGTCATCTCTCTTCCAGCAGCCCCTGAGCCAAAAGAGACAGTAGATAATGCACAAGGCAGTCGCCCGAACGCAGAGACCATTCCTTTCAGGGGACGCCGCAAGCAGATTGCCAAAAATATGGTGAAGTCACTCTACACCATTCCGCATGTCACGCATTTCGAGGAGGTGGATATGACGGAGCTTTTGGCCTACCGCAAGAAAATTGATGCGATGGGAAGATCGGTTTCGGTAACAGCCTTCCTAATAAAGGCCATCACCCAAGCCTTGAAACAATATCCGGTCTTCAATGCCAAGCTGGATGAAGAACAGGAAGTCATCATTCTTGAAAAAGAGTACCATATCGGTATTGCCGCTGACACAGAGGATGGCCTGGTTGTGCCGGTCATTCATCATGCGGATCGGTTGTCAGTCCAAGAGATTCATAGGAAGCAAAAAGAACTGACACTAAAAGCGAAGGAAGGTACTCTGACAGGTGTGGACATGAGAGGGGGCACATTCACAATCAGCAATGTTGGACCGCTTGGAAGCATGGGGGCGACCCCAATCATCAATTACCCGCAAACGGGGCTGATTGCTTTTCATAAAACAAAGAAAATGCCGGTTGTGATGGAGAATGATGAAATCGCCATCCGGAGCATGATGAATATCTCCATGTCCTTTGACCACCGTGTCGCAGACGGCGCAACCGCCGTTGCCTTTACGAATGCATTTAAACAATACATCGAGAATCCAACATTATGGCTGATTGATATGGCTTAACTAGAAACATAGAAAATGTTATACGGGGGGTCCATTATAAATAGATTGAAGGAGGAAATGTGTGTGATTTCGAACCAAAATGAAACGCTTCAAAAAAGACTCTTGCCTCGCCATATTACGATGATGGCGATGGGCGGAGCGATTGGGACAGGTATTTTTAAAGGAAGTGCCGAAACGGTGACATTAGCAGGACCGGGGGTCATCTTAACCTATGTGTTCGCAGGCCTCCTGCTGCTTGTCGTGATGGGAGCCATAGCTGAAATGGCCCTCGTGTATCCAAATACGAATATGAAGGGGTTCATACATAGAGCGTTCGGAAAACGGGTCTCGTTTGTCGTCGGCTGGATGTATTGCATTATGTGGCTTGCGGTGTGCGTCATTGAGGTGGTCGTGGCAGGGAGCTTCCTGCAATATTGGTTCCCATCCATTCCGCTGTGGGCCTTAAGCCTTGTCTGCACAGCCTTTGTCATAGGCATCAATATGATGAATGTGAAAAATTACGGAGAGTTTGAATTCTGGTTTGCCGGAATCAAAATCACGATGATCATTCTTTTTATCATCCTTGGGGCATGTATTTTATTTGGACTTATTCCAAGTAATGAATCGAATTATTTGCAGAACTTCACAGGCCATGGCGGCTTTTTCCCGAATGGCTGGACGTCCATCTTTGCGGCCCTGCTCATTGTCATGTACTCCTATGGAGGCTCTGAATTGATTGGGGTTACCGTGAATGAGGCAAAAGATGCCGAGCGGATTCTCCCTAAGGTAATCAAAAGCTTCATTTGGCGGATCATTCTCTTTTATACGCTGCCGATTTTGGTCATTTGCGGACTCATTCCGTGGAACCAAATTAGCGATCAATCGAGTCCATTTGTACAAGTATTATCGATGGCAGGACTGCAGGGTGCCGCACATATCATGAACTTCATCTTAATCACGGCCGTTCTCTCTGCTGCCAACTCTGGTTTATATGGCTGTACGCGTATGCTCCATTCCCTGGCTGCCGGGGGGGAAGCCCCTAAGTCCTTTGGTCAGGTGACCTCAAAAGGGGTGCCGTTCTATAGCCTGATGTTCAGTGCGGCTGTCCTTGTCGGCGGTTCAATGATCGCTTTCTTTGCACAGGACAGGGTGTTCACATTATTAATGGCCTTCCCGGGATTTGTCGTATCCTTAGTGTGGATTAGCGTCACTCTTGCACAGATTAAACTTCGTCCATCCTATCCTTCACTGCCGAGCTTTAGAATATGGGGATACCCATATATCTCAGGGTTTACGGCATTGACCTTAAGCGTGATTACCGTCATTTTCATGTTTAATGAGAGCCATCGGCCAAGTGTGATTACCTGCCTGTTGACGATTGGCATTCTGATCACCATATCCATTGTGAAGTTTCGTGAGAAGGAGCCGGCTGTTAAGGAAGAAGAGGCAGTTCTATAATAGGAAAAAACCATGGCCTCAAACATTTAGAGCCATGGTTTTTTATGAGTTTTAAGATAAATGGCTGTATGTCTTAAGAAGAGCCGTTCCTTTTTGAAGCTGTTCATCTGCTTCTTTCATAATGTCTGCGAGCAGCTCCTTTACTGATGGAATGGACGTGATCAAGCCTGCCACCTGACCGCTATTGAGGAATCCCTCTTCAAGATTTCCATCCATGGCGGCACGGACATGCTTATCCTCATCTGTCAGCTGTGCATATTCTTCTATGGTTAATCCTTGTTGTTCTATCTGGATGAGCTTTTCGGCATAAGGGGTATGCAGAATCCGTCTCACTCTGCCAACCGTTCGCCCGAAGATGAGGGTATCGGTATCAGATGCATTCAACAGCCGCTCCTTATATGCTTCATGCATTGGTGCTTCTTTTGTGGCGATGAAGCGTGTGCCCATTTGCACGCCGCTTGCTCCAAGCATCAGGGCAGCGGCCAAACCGCGGCCATCCCCGATGCCGCCAGCTGCGATGACTGGGATTTTCACCGCATTGGCGATTTGCGGAATCAAGGAGAACGTTGTAATCTCCAGGCTTGAATTAATGCCGGCGGCTTCAAAGCCTTCTGCGACTAACAGGTCAGCGCCTGCCGCTTCAGCTTTTTGGGCATGCTTAACAGAGGCGACGACAACGATGACTTTAATGCCTTCTTTATGTAATAGGGGAATCAGTTTCCCAGGGTTACCTGCTGAAAGGCTTACGACAGGAACTTGATGGGCAATCGCCAGTTCAACTAGTTCTTTGGCATACTTGGTGACGGTAATCGGAATATTGAGTGAGAATGGCTTGCTTGTCCCTTCCTTCACCTCTTGAATCATTTGGTCTACCTCTTCAGGTGTACGGGTGCCCGCACCAATTGTGCCGAGTCCTCCCGCTTCAGAAATGGCGGCGGTGAGTAGAGCATTGCTGATGTTTCCCATGCCCCCCTGGATAATCGGATAGGTAATGTGGAGCAATTCATGAATTGTTTTCAAATCATCTTCTCCTTTTTTTCTTATGTTATAATAAAATGAAAATTATGGCAATTTTAGGAGGTATTTGTATGCTGGTACCATACGGAAAAAAACAGGCAGTCATTGATGAGTCTGTATTTGTAGCACCAGGAGCATTCATCATCGGAGATGTCACAATCGGGGAACAATCCTCCATCTGGTTCAATGCGGTCATGCGCGGGGATGAAGGTCCAATCGTAGTTGGAAAACGGACAAGCATTCAGGATAATTCGACCTTGCATTTGTATGAGGGACAGCCTCTGACAATCGGGGATGAAGTCACCGTTGGCCATAACGCGATCCTGCATGGCTGCACGATTGGCAATCGCTCCATCATCGGCATGGGTTCCACTATTTTGGATGGGGCCGAAATCGGCGAAGAGTGCATCATCGGGGCCAACACATTGATCTCCCCTGGTAAGAAAATTCCTCCGCGTTCATTAGTGGTCGGTTCTCCCGGTAAAGTAGTGAGAGAGCTTGGGGAGAAGGATCTGCAGCTCATCCAGCTATCGATCGAGACCTATGTCCAAAAGGGGCGGGAATTCAAGGAGATTCTGGATCAGAAATAACGAAAATGCTGGTGAAAGGGTGGACTGTGTCGTCCATTCTTTTATCTTTTTTTTAGGCTGTTTTCGTATAGATTGTTGATACTGAAGAAAAGGATATGAATATCCAATTTGTGGTGCAGTTGAATTAGGATGACTTGTTGAACATATGCGGCAGATTAACGGAAGAAGAACTAGTTCTTTCTCTCAATAATGGGATATAAAGTTAGATTAATAACAAGATATTTATTAAGAAGAACAGGAAGTGAAGAAGTGAATAGGAGAGTGCTAAAAGATACAAAGACAATTCTAGCTTTTACTATAGCTTTTGTGTTAGAAATTATAGGAATAGTCTTAGCATTGAAAAATGATGATGCTTGGGTAGCGTTTGTTATTTTCGGTATGTTTTTAACGTTTTATGGTGCGAATAGAGCTGATCGACTTTATAGGGAAAATTAATATCAATGTTTACAATCCTAACAAGGGTATTATTTCACAGAGAAATAATGTCCTATTTTTGAATGTCTAATGGAAGTAAAGCGGCAGTTTAGTTGTACTAGGATTAAAATAATCGATGATAGATTGAGGGGGTATATTTTATGGGATATCCTGAGTTAGAAACTAATCGACTGAATTTAGTTCAAGTAAAAGAAGAACATACAGAAAGCTTTTTCGAAATTATGTCAAAAGATGAAGTGACTAAGTATTACGGAATGGATAGCTTGAAAAGTTTAGAAGAAGCTTCAAAAGTAGTTGAGTCCTTCCAAAGCACTTATGAGAATAAAAGAGGTATAAGGTGGGGCATTGTATTGAAAGATACAGGTAATTTTGTTGGTACATTAGGATTAAACAACCTTAGCACGTGGAGTAAAAAGGCTGAGATTGGATTTGAATTGCATCCTTCACATTGGAATAAAGGAATTGCCTTCGAAGCAGTAAAAGAAGTATTAAGGTATTCGTTTGAAAATTTGGAACTGTTTAGGATTGGAGCAGTGACTTATCCGCAAAATGACCCATCTATACACTTATTAAATCGTTTAGGTTTTACTAAGGAAGGTTTGTTGAGGGGATACCTCTATCAAAATAATCAATCTCACGACTCCTTAATTTTTTCATTGTTGAGTACAGAATGGACAAAAATATAATTAAACTAACCGGGGCGTTAGTCCAATAACAAGTACAGCCACTTCCTTTTGGAGGTGGCTATTTTCATATCATGAACAAGCACCAATCAATAGCAACAATCCTTATGAAAACAGCTTTTTTAAAAAATAGGAGAAAAACGTTTTCTAATTATTTACAAAATTGTGTCGATGTGTTAATTTTTATATAACGGAAATACATCGAAGATAAATATCTTGTTATATATTTTTTTCATACTCAATGAAAGCGCTTTATTTATGAAGGAGGAATAGGATGATTCTCCATGAAAATGAGACTTTGCCTAAAGCTGAGATGGAAGATATTCAGCTAGCCAGACTGCAAGAGACTGTTCGAAATGTCTATGAGAAAGTGCCTTTTTACCGTGATAAGTTCGATCAGGCGGCGATTCAGCCTAGTGACATCCAAACATTAGCCGATTTAAAGAGACTTCCTTTCACGAAAAAAACGGATTTGCGAGAGCATTACCCCTTTGGACTAATGGCTGTTGACCAGAAGGATATCGTACGAATCCATGCCTCCTCTGGTACGAGCGGGAAACCGACCGTTGTCTGCTATACGAGAAAGGACATCGATATGTGGGCAGATCTCGTTGCAAGGTCCATAGCGATTGCTGGCGGCCAGCCGGGAGAAATTTTTCATAATGCTTATGGGTATGGATTATTCACCGGGGGACTGGGCCTGCATTATGGGGCTGAACGCCTCGGGATGGCGACCGTGCCTGTTTCTGGGGGGAATACCGAGCGGCAGATCAGTTTGATTCAAGATTTTAATCCGGCTGTCATCGCGGGAACGCCGTCCTATATCTTGAATATCATCGAGAAAATGGAGACACTCGGATTGGATCCTGCAGACACATCGCTGAAATATGGCATTTTCGGTGCCGAGCCTTGGTCGGAGGAAATGAGAAGGACGCTTGAAGGGAAGCTTGGCATTAAAGCCTGTGATATTTATGGGTTGAGCGAGGTGATGGGTCCGGGGATTTCGATGGAATGTCATGAGGCGCAAGACGGGCTTCATATCGCGGATGACCATTTTATCGTGGAGGTCATTGACCCAAACACACTTGAGCCCGTTCCTGACGGCGAGATAGGGGAGCTTGTTTTCACTAGCCTGA
Organism: Pradoshia eiseniae; assembly: GCF_002946355.1. Taxonomy (NCBI): domain Bacteria; kingdom Bacillati; phylum Bacillota; class Bacilli; order Caryophanales; family Bacillaceae; genus Pradoshia; species Pradoshia eiseniae. Next base: position 46,675 of record NZ_PKOZ01000003.1, on the reverse strand, counting down.
CAAAAGAAGCTCTGCCAATCATCCGCTACAGAACGGGGGATCTATCCTCCATTCAAAAAGGTATATGCAAATGCGGACGGACGACCACAAGGATGGCAAGAATCAAGGGCCGTATTGATGATATGCTCATCATCCGCGGAGTCAATCTATTTCCTTCAGAAATAGAGCATCATCTGCTAAAGATTGCTGAATTAGCCCCGTATTATCAGGTGCATCTGCATAGAAGCGGTGTGCTTGATGAACTGGCCTTGCATGTGGAGCTCAGTGAGGAGTTCTACTTAGCCATAGGAAGCGATATGAATCATCCAGACATTTTGATGTTAGCCAAGACAATTCAGCATTCGATGAAGAATAACTGTCTCGTTGCAATGGCGATTCAAATTCTGCCTCCAAAGAGCATTCCGCGCTCAGAAGGAAAAGCCGTTAGAATCATAGACAAACGGGCGCACGGTATCCAATTGGAAACGCAGGGCTGATTGCTGCATATGAATATAACAAATATTTAACGATATTTTTTATATCGTTACAAAGGAGTGGGAAGACACATGGCTGAAATGCTTCCGGCAATGACAGATGAGGAAGAAAAGCTGCGTCAATTTGAACTCAGAATCGCCAATGGAGAAAAGATTGAAGCGGATGACTGGATGCCTGATATTTACCGCAACACCTTGATAAAGCTGATTTCGATGCATGGCATTAGTGAAATCATGGGTGCCCTGCCGGAGAAGGAATGGGTGCCAAAAGCGCCAACCCTTCAAAGAAAGCTTGGCATCATGGCGAAGGTTCAGGATGAAATGGGCCATGGCCAATTATTATTGCGTGTCGCCGAGGATTTAATGAAACCTTACGGGAAAAAGCGGGATGATATCCTCCAGGACTTATTTAACGGAGATTTAAAGTTTCATAATGTCTTCCATATGGAAGCGAAATCATGGGGCGATGCCGGCTTGATCGGCTGGCTAGTCGATGGTGCCGCCATTATCACCCAGACAGACATGCTCGGCGCCTCCTATGGACCATATGGGCGTGCCCTGCAAAGAATCTGCGCGGAGGAGGTCTTCCATGCCCAGCATGGTGAGGCGATTATCATGGCACTCGCAGAGGGGACGGACGAACAAAGAAAGATGGTGCAGAATGCTATTGATTATTGGTGGGAATCGCTGCTCCTCTTCTTCGGACCGCCGAGCAAGAATGAGGTCGGTGCATCCAAACAGGACATCACCATTAAATACCGTATCCGAACCAAAACAAATGAAGAGCTGCGCCAATCCTTCCTGACTAAATATGTGAAGAGAATACGGTCGCTTGGATTCACGATTCCTGATGAGACATTAAGATTTGATGAAGAAACAGGCAAATGGATCTATAAGCAGCCGGATTGGATGAAATTAAAGCAGATTGCCAAGAACGAAGGCCCTAAATCACAGGAGCGCTTAAACCTGAGAAGAAGCTCCTATAAAGCAAACCAATGGGTGCGAGAAGCGCTGGCTCCAAAGGCAAATTAAAGGAGTGAGGATCATGACGAACGAGCAAGGAAGTTTTTATGAGGAGTTTGATGTGTTCAGCCGCAAGACACCGACTGGACCGGTCCAATACCAGTTTAATCTGCTTGCGCCAAATGAAGAGATCGCGCTGATGATGGCCCAGGAAAATTTCATGCGCCGTGAAGCGGTGGCGGACATTTGGGTCGTGAAAAGCAAGAATATCCGTAAGATGACCCATGAGGAGAAGCAAACGCTCACCCGCCTGGATAATAAGGATTACCGGACCACAAAAGGATATGGCTATTTAAAGAAGAAATGGCGCCATTATGAGCAGGAAATGCTCGATGAGAAAGAGATTATGTCCTGGGCAGGAGGGGTGAAGAAGAATGTCAAATGAGGAAACAGCTGCAGTGAAAGAACTGCTGTACCAATTAGCGGATGATGATTTCATCCATTCCTACCGAGGGTCCGAGTGGCTGGGCCTTGCCCCGCATATTGAAGAGGATGTAGCGGCATCTTCCATTACGCAGGACACGATGGGGCATGCAGCCATGTTCTATCAATTGCTTGAAGAGCTTGATGAAGGGGATGCCAACCAATTAGCCCATGACCGTCCGGCTTCCGAACGGAAAAATGCGATTATCCTTGAGCTTGAGAACGGCCCTGGCCATTATATGGGCGAACCAGCTTATGATTGGGCGTTTGCGGTCGTACGCAACTACTTCTATACACAGGCAAAGATGATCAAGATTCAGTCCCTGCAAAGCAGCTCCTATCAGCCGCTTGCCGATATTGCCGTCAAGGTGCGAATGGAGCTCTATTATCACCTGCTGCATTGGAAAACCTGGTTCATTCAACTGATGGGCTCTGGTCATGAGGAGGCTATGACAAGAATGAAAGCAGCGATAGAGAAGACATCCTCTGACATTAGAGGGGTGTTCTCCTATGGCGGGCATCATGATTCATTTGTTCAGGAAGGCTTAATTGAAGATGAAGCTGTTTTGCTCGAAAGGTGGCAGCAATCCGTTACGCCTGTATTGGAGGGCGTTGGACTTGGCAACGTGGAAGCGGGACTCGCATTGGGAGATGGCCGCAAAGGCATCCATACAAAGGATTTAGAGACAGCGCTTGATACCTTAAGGGAAGTTTATGCCATCGACAAAGCAGCCACCTGGTAAAGCTCAAGAGGGAGGGGGGAAGAAAAATGACAAATCGTTTACTGACATCAGCTGACATATATAAAGCCCTTGAAGACGTGAAGGACCCTGAAATCAATACGGTCAGTGTCGTTGATTTAGGGATGGTAGAGGATGTGGTGATAGAAGGCTCCCATATTACCGTGAAGATGCTTCCGACCTTCCTTGGCTGTCCAGCGCTACCAATCATTCAAAAGAATGTGGAGGCGGCTGTCAAGACGCTTGCCTATGCCGAAGAGGTGAAAGTGGAGTTCCTTCATTCGCCATCCTGGACATCTGACCGCATCTCGGAAAAAGGGAAAGCCGGATTAAAGGCATTTGGCATCTCCCCTCCCCCGAAGCATATGGCTGAAGATGGCTCCTGGCATGTGGATTGCCCATATTGCGGCTCGACTTACGTGACATTAGATAATATTTTTGGACCGACTGCCTGCAGAAGCATCCTATACTGCAGGTCCTGCAAGAATCCGTTTGAGGCCATGAAACCAATGATAAAAACAATGTAGAAAATGGAGGAATAAACATGATCAAATTAATCGCTCTATACAAACAGCCTAAGGATAAAGAGGCTTTTGACGAACACTATTTCAATGTGCACGGACCAATCACGGAAAAAATCCCTGGATTGCAAAGAATGGAAGTGACAAAGATTGTCGGCACACCGATGGGCAAGGAATCTGAGTTTTATATTCTTTGTGAAATGTATTATGAGAATCAAGAAGCCCTTCAAAACGGGATGCGCTCGGCAGAAGGAAAGGCTTCAGGCAAAGATTTGATGGGATTTGCGGGTGACTTGGTCACACTAATGATTGGTGAGGAAGTGTAAGATGGAATCTTTGTCATTCATTGAAACATCTATGGAGGACAAAATCGGATTCATTACCCTGAATCGGCCGAAGCAATATAACGCCTTGAATAGACAGATGATTCATGAAATTGTTACGGCCGCAGAGGCATTTGATCGGGACCCAAATGTGCGGGTTATTCTCTTGTCAGGCAATGGACAAGCCTTCTCAGCGGGGGCCGATATTGACGAAATGGCAGAGGAGGGCGCCGTCCAAATGGAACTGCGCAATCAATTTGCTGATTGGGACCGGCTAAGCCTTATTAAAAAGCCGATCATCGGTGCCGTGAAGGGCTATGTATTAGGAGGCGGGTTTGAGCTCGCCTTGAGCTGCGATTTATTAATTGCCGGTAGCGATACACGCTTCAGCTTTCCAGAGGTGACCCTAGGTGTCATGCCTGGTGCGGGGGGAACGCAGCGGCTCACAAAGCTCGTCGGTAAGACAAAGGCCCTTGAATGGATTTTGACAGCAGAGCGGATTGATGCCGAAACGGCCTTGCAATATGGGATTATCAACCGGATAACCGAGCCTGAAAATGTGCTTATGGAAGCGAGAGAAATGGCGGAGAAAATAGCTGCGCAAGCACCACTTGCCGTCCGTCTCATAAAGGAATCCGTTCATAAGGCAGTTGATTATTCCCTGTATGAAGGCATGCAATATGAGCGGAAGAATTTCTATATGCTCTTTGCCTCAGAGGACCAAAAGGAAGGCATGCAGGCATTCGCCGAGAAAAGAAAACCAAATTTCAGAGGCAGATAAGGGGTGGAGATCATGATGTATAAGACCATTACATATCGGACGGAAAATGCGGTTGCTTGGATTGGATTGAATCGTCCCGATAAATTGAATGCATTCACTAGGCAGATGAATGAGGAGATCGAACAAGCAATCAAGCATGCGGAAGAGAATGATGCCATTCGGGCTATTGTGATTACCGGGGAAGGGCGCGCGTTCTGTGCCGGACAAGATCTGACAGAAGTGAGTGACCAAACCAATTTGGGTGATGTGCTGCGCGACAATTATGGTCCGATGATCAAGGAAATCGCAAGCTGTGAAAAGCCTATCATCGGGGCCATCAACGGTGTGGCAGCAGGAGCGGGATTCAGCTTGGCCTTGGCCTGTGATTTCCGGCTTGTATCTGAGAAGGCGAGCTTCTTGAATGCATTCGTGAATATCGGCTTAATCCCGGATTGCGGCAATCTTTATTACCTGACAAGGATGATTGGCCAGGCGAAGGCGATTGAGCTTTCCTTACTAGGCGAGAAGGTATCAGCGCAAGAGGCTGAGCGTCTAGGACTGGCAACCAGGGTGATTGCAATGGATGAGTGGGAAGAGCAAGTCAGCGCTTTCGCCGAAAAGGTTGCAAGCAAACCAACAAAAGCTATTGGGCTGATTAAGCAGTCCATAGAGGCATCCTATCATCTGCCATTCGACCAGTATTTGAAGGTTGAAGCAGAAGGCCAGCGTATAGCCGGCTTAACGAAGGATTATGCTGAAGGGGTTACCGCCTATCTGGAAAAGAGAAAGCCCCAATTTGTCGGGCAATAAGGGGAAAATCATTCAAGAGCACCAAAGCTTTTCATTCGCCATGCAGCGAAAATCTAACAATAAAAGGGGTAGATTCCAATAGCTAAAGTACAGGAAACACCACAAATGAGCAAAATGGACATGAAACGGGATTATTATCATTTAATCATTAATGGAGAGCGCACAGAAAGCTCTAACGGAGAAACCATCGAAGCAATTAATCCGGCAACAGGGGAGTTAATTGCAAAAGTCGCTAAAGGAACCAAAGAGGATGCAGAGAAAGCGGTGCTGGCAGCAAGGGAAGCATTCGATCATGGCAAATGGAGAAAGGCCTCTGTCAATAAACGCTCTCGTGTATTGAATAAGATTGCCGCAATCATGCGTTCACGATTTAATGAATTGGTCGAGCTTGAGGTGCTCAACAGCGGGAAGACACTTTCCACTGCCCAAGGGCAGGTTATGCAGGCTATCGAGGATTTTGAGTTTTACGCCGGCGCGATTGTTGGTCATGGCGGTTCCGTCAACAATATCGCTGGACAGTTTCATAATTATACTGAAAAGGAGCCCGTCGGGGTTTGTGCGCAAATCATTCCTTGGAATTACCCAATGATGATGGCTGCCTGGAAAATCGCTCCTGCGATTGCCGTGGGCTGCTCCGTCATTGTGAAGCCAGCTTCCTTAACGCCACTCACAGCGATTATTCTTGGTGAGATTTGTTTAGAGGCGGGTGTGCCGAATGGTGTCGTCAATGTTCTCCCTGGCTCTGGCTCTGATGTGGGCAATTATTTAGTGGAGCATCCATTGGTGGATAAGGTGGCCTTCACAGGGTCTACTCCAATCGGACGAGACATTATGGGCAAAGCCTCGCAAACATTGAAGCGGGTCACTCTGGAGCTTGGCGGTAAATCTCCTAATATCGTGTTTGACGATGCAGATATCGATGCGGCAGTGGATGGCTCATTATACGGTATCTTCTATAATACGGGGCAATCCTGTGAAGCAAGGTCAAGACTGTATGTTCATGAGGATATTTATGAGGAGTTTATCGAGAAATTCGCTGAAAAGACGAAAAAACTCCAATTGGGTGACCCGTTTGATAAAGGGAGCCATGTCGGTGCGGTTATTGATCAGAAACAGCTTGACGTTATCGATGGCTACGTGAAGTCTGCGATGGAGGATGGAGCGGAAATCCTCACAGGAGGCAAGGCGGCGATCGTTGATGGGTTTGAAGATGGTTTTTGGTATGAGCCAACCATCATTACGAATGTGAATCATGATATGAAGGCTGTCAAGGAAGAAATTTTCGGGCCGGTTGTCGTTGTCATGACCTTTAAGGATGAAAAGGAAGCCATTAAGCTTGCGAATGATACGGAATTCGGCTTAGGCTCAGCGATTTGGACGAAGGACGGAGCGCGTGCAACGCGTGTCGGCAACCAAATCCAAGCAGGAATCGTCATGGTTAACTGCCCATTCTCCGCTTTCCCTGGGACGCCATTTGGCGGTTACAAGCAATCGGGATTCGGACGTGAGCTTTGCATAGAAACATTGGATTTATATACGGAAACGAAGAGCTTTGTTTCCTACTATGGAAGCCGTCCGCTCAATCCTTTTGGCATCCAATAAGTGTAGTTCAATAGAATGTGAGTGTAAGCGGAAAGGTCATTTGCCAAAATGGCCTTTCTCTAATATGAAGGGGGATGTTTCGAATGATCTCGAATATCATGGTCGTTGGTTCAGGTGTCATGGGAAGAGGAATCGCCTATACGGGTGCTTTAGGCGGATTCTATGTCACGGTCGTTGATGTGAATCCAGGGGCATTGGATAGTGCGCGCACAGAGATTGAAGCCATCGTAGAGAAGGGAATCCGTTACGGTAAGATCAGTGAATCAGCGGCAGGTGAAATGAGGGAGCGCCTATCTTTTTCCTCTGCAATCGAGGAGGCTGCTGCATCGGCAGAGCTGATTATTGAGGCGGTACCTGAAAAGGAAGCGATCAAGAAGGCTGTTTTTGAAACGATTGAGAAGCATGCGAAAGCGGATTGCTATTTTGCGACGAACACATCGACGATGAGTCCGACAGAAATCGCTTCATATGCGAAGCGCCCGGAGAAAACGATTGCGATGCATTTCTTCAACCCGGTTCATAAAATGCCGCTCGTTGAAATTGTCCGCGGTTTGGAGACGGATGATGAGACCGTCAGCGCAGTGAAGTCCGTTGCGGAGCGAATGGGGAAAGAAACGGTCGTCATTAATGAATTTCCTGGCTTTGTCACTAGCCGGATTAGCTGCCTCGTTGGGAATGAAGCATTTATTATGCTGCAGGAAGGGCTTGGGACACCAGAAGAAATTGATAAGGCGATTAAATTAGGGCTGAATTACCCGATGGGTCCTTTTGAGCTCGTTGATTTAGTCGGATTGGACGCCCGCCTCAATAATATGAATTATCTACATAGCAAGCTAGGTGAAAAATATAGACCTGCCCCGCTTCTTGAACAATATGTTAAAGCCGGCAGATTGGGCAAAAAATCAGGCAGGGGAGTCTATGATTATAGAGAACAGGAAAAAGGGGATGGAGAGAAATGAGGGAAGTCGTAATTGTGGATGCTGTCCGTACACCCATTGGCCGTTATAAGGGCCAATTGAAAAGCGTGCGTCCCGATGATTTGGGGGCGATTGTCATCAAGGCATTGCTTGAGAGAAATCCGGACATTCCTCCTGCAGCTATCGAGGAAGTCGTATTCGGGAATGCCAATCAAGCCGGGGAGGACAACCGGAATGTTGCACGCATGTCTGCCTTGCTGGCGGGCCTGCCTGTAGAAGTAGCAGGAACAACCATCAATCGGCTATGCGGATCAGGTCTTGATGCGGTCATCTATGGAGCGAGAGCAATAGCCGTGGGAGAAGGCGACATATTCATTGTCGGCGGAACGGAAAGCATGACACGCGCTCCATATGTGATGGCGAAGCCGGATAAGGAATTCCCGCGTGGGTCCATGGAGCTGCAGGATACGACAATTGGATGGCGCTTCACGAATCAGAGGCTAGAGGAGATGTACGGGGCAGAAACGATGCCGAAGACAGCTGAAAACGTGGCTGAGCGCTTTGGGTTATCGCGTGAAGAACAAGACGTATTCGCGCTCGAAAGCCAAACCAAGGCACAAAAGGCTATTGAGGGGAACCGCTTTGCAGATGAAATCGTCCCTGTTGAAATACAAGACCGGAAAGGAAATAAAATCGTCATAGATAAAGATGAACATCCCCGAGCTGATACTTCAATTGAAAAGCTGGGCCGCTTGAATCCGATATTCCCTGGCGGCACGGTGACGGCAGGGAACGCATCCGGCGTCAATGACGGAGCATCAGCTCTCTTAATCATGAGTGCGGAGAAAGCGAGTGAGTTAGGCGTCAAACCACTCGCGAAATATGTGACAAGCGCGACATCAGGGGTAGAGCCGTCGGTGATGGGCATAGGACCGATTTATTCAACCAAAAAAGCGCTTAAGCGGGCGGGGCTGACAGTGGGAGATATCGATTTAGTTGAACTGAATGAAGCATTTGCATCCCAATCGCTTGAATGCATTCGTCAATTAGAGCTGAATCCGGATATCGTCAATGTGAACGGGGGAGCCATTGCGCTGGGTCATCCATTAGGTGCGAGCGGAGCACGGATCCTGACGACCTTAATTCATGAGATGAAGAAAACAGACGTCCAATACGGACTGGCGACTATGTGTGTTGGAGTTGGTCAAGGCATCTCAGTCATTGTCCAAAAGGAATCCTGATTAATTGATTGTCTGAATTTACGGAATGATTAAACGAATGATAAAATAGGAATGACTGGTAAAAGATTATTCGACATGACAAGCACAGTGAAGCTCTTGTTGAATAGAATGGGACGAACCTTTATGCGGGTAGAAAGAGTGATAACATGCCGGACAATACACAATCAATGATATTTACAATTTATGGGGATTATATCCGTCATTACGGAAATAAAATTTGGGTAGGCAGCCTGATTCAGCTCCTCGATGCCTTTGGTCATAATGAGCAGGCGGTGAGAGTGGCCATGTCCCGGATGTACAAAAATGGCTGGGTCCAATCCGAGAGGGCAGGGAATAAAAGCTATTATTTCTTAACCGAACAAGGCATCAAACGAATTGATGAGGCAGGGAAACGGATATTCAGGGTGAAACCGCACTCCTGGGATGGGAAATGGCGCATGCTCTTTTATTCCATTCCAGAGGATAAACGGCATTTGCGGGATGAGCTAAGGAAAGAATTGATATGGAGCGGCTTTGGCAGCTTCACGAACAGCGTATGGATCAGCCCGAACGATTTGGAGGAAGAAGTGCAGCTGATTATCAGAAAATACGAGATTGAGGTATACGTGGACTTCTTTATCTCGGAATATTTAGGTCCGCATTCTTTCGAATCCATCGTAAGGCGGAGCTGGTCACTGGAATTGACCGATGAGAAATATAGGAACTTCATCAAAAACTACAGCGAAAAATACATCATCCACCAAAACTTGCTCCAAAAGGGACAAATGAGTGATGCGGAATGCTTCGTTGCCCGGACCTATTTGGTTCATGAATACCGGAAATCCCTATTCGTTGACCCAGGACTGCCGAAGGAATTACTCCCTGAAGTCTGGTCCGGAAGCCCGGCAGCCATGCTCTTCAAGCAATACTATGAATTACTGGCTGAGCCTGCGAGCCGCTTTTTTGAGCACATCTTTGAAAAGGATAATGAGCTGAGAAATAAGGATAAACAGTATGATGCCTATGCGCATCCATATATAAATGATTGATTTGAAAGGTATCCCTTCTAAGTGTCATGGCTGTCCAATGGGCAGCCTTTTCTTATGCCGCAATAGGAATATGGAAGAAGGGATTTGTTTATTCATGAAGAATATTATTTTAAGGCAGAATGGAAGGGGATAAGATGAAATTCACAATAAGGAATATGGATGAAGATTATGCAGTAGAAATTTTGAATTGGCGCTATGAATCTCCCTATGACTTTTACAATAATGAGGTAAATCCTGATTCTTTGAAGGAATTGCTAGGGGGTTCTTATTCAATCGTGCTGGATCAAAATAATAGCTTGATTGGATTTTTTTGTACAGGAGACTCTGCCCAAGTCCCGGCTGGCCGCCAATTTGGTGCCTATTCAGAGGCTATGGTTGACTTAGGGATTGGGATGAAGCCTGAGTTAACAGGACAGGGGCATGGCAGCACCTTCTTTTCCTTTGTCCTTCGATACGTGCAAGACAATTATGAAGGAGTTCCCATTCGCCTGACGGTGGCGAAATTTAACGAAAGAGCCATTCATCTTTATAAGAAATTTGGATTTGTGCAGAGGATGGGATTTAACAAGGCTACAACGAGATTTATCGCAATGGTGAAGGAACGATAAAGTTAAGGTCAAGGCTGTCCAATGGCCGATATTTTTAAGGATGTGAAGATGTGATTAGCCATATGATTGATCAAGAAGTATCTTTAAGACTATTTACGGAGGATGATGAAGAGGAATTTCATCAATTAATCATGAATTCAAAGGAGCATCTAAAGACTTGGATTACCTGGATAGACACAGTTCATAGCCAGGAGGATACAAATGAAAGTTTAACATTAAGAATAGCATTATTAGCGGAAAATGGCGGGTATCCGATGTGGTTTGCCATTCTCTACAATGGTCGAATGGCGGGGACGATTGGGTTTAATGAGGTTGATAAGACGAATAGAGCAGGGGAAATAGGCTATTGGTTAGGTAATGAGTTTCAAGGAAAAGGGATTATGTCAAAATCATTCAAGGCTGTGATCGATTATGGGTTTCAACAATTGAAACTAAATAGAATTGAGGCCTTTATAGCAGCTGGAAATGAACGAAGTCGTGCCTTACCTGAGAAATTCGGCTTTAAGGAAGAAGGCAGAATAAGGCAGGCGGAATGGTTGTATGACCATTATGAGGACCAGATTATTTATGGGCTTTTGGCTGAGGACTGGAAGGAGCTCCCGAAGTAATCCAGAGGAATGATGATGAAAGGCGAACTCAAGGAGCTGGATTTGTTCTGTTCTGGGTTAATGAAAAGATTTAAAGGGAGGACTGGAAAGTGGAATATCAATTTACCAGTATGACACAAGAGCAAGCGGAAGATATCGCCTATACCTGGCATTATGATGGCGAATATTCCTTCTATGATATGGAAGCCGATCAGGAAGATTTGTCGGAATTCTTGAATCCGGAAACAAGAGGGGAAACGATGTTTGCCGTGACATATAAGGATGAACTAGTCGCTTTTTTGAGTGTGGCAAGAGTGGGTAATAGGACTTTTAAAATTGGATTAGGGATGAAGCCTTCCTTAACTGGGCGGGGGAAGGGGACAGAATTTCTAAAGGCTTCCATTGACTTTATTAAGTCGGAATTTCGTGCTGAAAAGATTACCTTATCTGTGGCTGCATTTAATGAAAGAGCTATAAAGGTCTATCGGAAAATGGGATTTGAAGAAGTCGGGATGATGATGCAAAAAACAAATGGTAGCACGTTTGAGTTTTTGAACATGGAGTTAAACATAAACCCCGTTATAGCTAAAGCTAAGTAGTTCAGATAAGTTAGATGGTCATATGCAGGTAAATACTAAGGATGTAAGGGGTGATTAAATAATAATGACAACAAATAAAAAAGCAGGCAAAAGTAAAAAGTTGACTGGACCTGAACAGGTAGCAGAATTCATGAACAACCTTGAACATCCATTTAAAGAAGAAATAGAAGAGGTTCGAAAGATCATTTTAAGCACGGATGATAGAATAACGGAACACATTAAATGGAATGCACCTAGTTTCTGTTATGAGGGGGAAGACCGAATTACATTCAATCTTAAGGGAAAAGGGTTTTTTCGACTCATATTTCATTGTGGGGCTAAAGTAAAAGAACGAAATACAAAGGAACCGCTGATTGAAGATACTAGAGGACTATTGGAATGGAAAGCAGTTGACAGAGCTATGATTCACTTTACGAATAAAAAAGATGTTAGAGCCAAAGAAGAACAGCTTCGCGAAATAATTACTAAGTGGCTAGCAGTTAATTAAGATGGAAGATGCCCCCTATTTTCACAAACAGGCAGCTATAATGGCGTTGATAATAGCAGTGTGTTTGATTATGAGAGAAAATATAATAGAATTATTTAAAGAGAGACAGAAATTGTTGATGACAACTGGGGGAGTATGAATGCGGATTCGGCCTATTGAAGAAAAAGATAATAAGACAATCGAACAAATTATCAAGCGATCACTGGAATCATTTGAGTTAGATATTCCGGGAACAGCCTATTACGATCCGCAGCTTGGCAGTTTAGCTCAATTCTACAGGGAGCAGCCTAATGCAAAGTACTGGGTTGTCGTGGATGAAGAGGATGAAGTGCTTGGCGGTGTGGGCATTGCGCCATTTGGGCAGAAGACAGAGATATGTGAATTGCAGAAGCTCTATATCACTCCAGATGCACAAGGGCTGGGTTTGTCAAAGAAACTCATGCAAGCAGCACTTGACTTTGCAAGGGAGCATTATACATACTGCTATTTAGAAACCATGAAGAAACTTGAGGTGGCTAACCTCCTGTACGCTAAATTTGGTTTCCGCCAGCTTGAAAAACCGCTGGATGGGTCAGAGCATGGTACGATGGATGCCTGGTATATAAAAGAATTATAGTAATAAATATGCTAGCTATATCCTTGAGGATATGGCTTTTTTGTTGTTCATTCAAAGGAGGATTTGAACGAAGAATGAAGAATACTATTCTTTAGCTTTCCTTTATACAGACCATCTAAAGAGGTGAATTATGGTTATTAGAGAGATGAACTACCTAGATGTAGAACGCGTCAGAATGATTGCTGCAGACACTTGGAGGGATACATATACATCGTTCATACCAGCAGAGATACAGGATAAGGTTTTGAAAGAAGCTTATTCGAATGAGGCAATGGATAACAGGTTTAAATCCTCCATAAACTTGGTTGCTGAAAGCAATGGCGTGATGATGGGATATGCGTTTTTCTCAGGTGACAAAGATGTATTTTTAGAATCCATCTATCTTCATCCAAATTACCAAGGAAAAGGAGTTGGAAAATGCCTATTGGAAACGGGCCTTTCTAAATTCAAGGAAGCTGATTCCATATCGCTTACCGTTTATAAGGGGAATCGGAATATTTCTTTCTATGAGAAAGAAGGATTTCAGGTGGTGAAAGAAAACAAGAGCGATTTCTTTGGACATCCAGTTACCTTTATTTTGATGAAAAAGCATTTACACCAATGAATAAGCGAAAAGCCTTTTGGAACGGAGGTGCTTACGGATATGAATATTAAGGAGCGGAGGGAGCATTATCATATAGCTGGCATGAGTGTTTCCGTCATAACAAATGCGGAGATTAAACGGCTGGAACAGTATGGTGTGCTGAAGGCAGGGACGGAAAAACAGATTAATCGCCAATCTTTATTTAATGCCTGTTCCATCAGCAAGCTCTTAACCTCCATGCTCATTATGGTGCTGAGTGAAAAAGGCAAAGTGAATTTAGATGAGGATGTGAACGAAAAATTATCATCTTGGAAAATCCCCTTAAATGATTTTACAAAGGTGAGACCTGTAACCTTACGGAGCTTGCTGAGTCATCAGTCCGGCATTATAGACCCTGAAAATAGTTTTGCAGAGCTTAACGGGAAGGATGGCATTCCAAGGCTGGCTGAATTATTAAATGGGAAGACCTCTTATTGCAAGGAGTCTATTGAAGTTAAATATGAACCGGAGAGCGAATTCTATTATTCAGATGCAGGCTATTGCATCATCCAACAGCTGATAGAAGACGTGACGGGAGAGTCATTTGCAGAAATCGTAAAGGAATCCATCTTTCAGCCATTAAACATGCAAAACAGCACGTTAACCATGGAGGTTTCTGAAGAGGAATTGTGTTCGTTTAGCTGCGGCCATAATAAATACGGAGCGGTGATTGATGGCAAATATCCGATTTATCCTTATGCCGCTGCAGCCGGATTATGGACAACTCCTTCAGATTTATCCAAATTAACCATAGAGCTCATGCATTCGTTGAAGGGAAGAAGTAAGCTTGGGCTTTCTGTAAGCAAAGCTGAAGAAATGATAACCCCGCAAGGCAGTCAAGCGTTCACCGGACTAGGAGTGTTTTTAGAAGGTTCTAAGAGAGAACTCGAAATTTCATCGCTTGGCTGGGGAGCGGGTTTCCAGTCAATCATGGTTAGTTATCCTTATAAAGGAACAGGCTTGATCGTCATGACCAACACAGATACGGGTGTGCATCAGATGAAGGGGATTATTGGAGAAGTCTATCATGCTTATGCCGCAGGTCTTGAATAACATGCTAGATTGATTATCCATGATCGTTTTAGCGGTCATTTTTTTGTTTTGGTTGGGGAGGAAGAAGGGTTTCAAGTGTTTTTGTAGAAATGTTCCTATGAAAGGAGCGGGTACAATGAATAAATTTATTAAAGAACTTGAAGAACTGAAATTAGTAGGCTTTCGTGTTTTATGTCCTGGTGACCAATATATCGTTGAAATCCCGAAAGCAACCGTTCGTTTAAATGAACGTATTGGTGAGATCAAACAGCTAGTCAATCCATCGCACCGCTATGGCGTATTTATGGTTGAAAATGAAACAGAGGATGAAGATGGTTACTGGGTTTGTGTGCAAGTAAAAGAATTTGAAGATATCCCCTCTGATATGGTGTCACTAACCATTCCGCCTCAAAGGTATGCAGTAATAAGACATACAGGGGAAAATCATAAAATTATGCATACGTATGAACAATTACATAAATGGATAGAGGATAATAGCTATACAAGATTAAAGGACAAATGGCATGTGGAAAAGTATCATAGCTGGGATGATGCAGGAAATGTAGATGTCGAGTTATATGATACGATACAATAATCTCCCTTCATTAGGCTGGTGAAACCAATTTTCATGGTTGTGAAGAAGACATATAGTAACAGAGCTAGGGGCCAGATTATATACATAGAATTTATTCCATCATGGGGGTTGAAATGGGTAAAGAAACGTCAAACAATACCGTATCGATTGGGGATGTTTTTGCAGTAAGATTACCCAATGGTCATTATGGAGCGATAAGAGTTGCTGACCGTGCAGATAATTCCTGTCTTATTGTCACAACTCCATATATTAGTGCTGATATACCATTTATCGATAATGAACTTTTAAGCGGTATTCTTCTCCAGAATCGGTTTTTTTATAATAATCATAAGGCGAAGATTTGGGTAGAAGGAAAGAAACCTAAAGAGGTTATTTTCATAGGGAATATTCCTGTATCTGATACTAAACAAAAAATCATTTGTAATACATTCGGAGCTCAATGGGATGGTTCTATTGGTATGGAAGCTTATTTAGAGTGGCGATGGAAATATGATAGAGAAAAGTTTGTGGAAGAGATACAGGAAGAAGAAAATAAAATAGATGAAGAACATAAAAAAATTCAAAAGCCTAAGAAAATGATGAAGGATGAAACTTTCTGGCTAATTATTTCCCTGCTTAATTCAGATGAAAAAACCGGTGAAGAAGATATACTGGAACCTGCTGTTAACGCATTGGCCAAAATGGAGATAAAGGATATAAAAGAATTTGAAGAAGCCCTAGCGAACAAACTCTATTTATTAGATACTATGGAACACGCCAAAAATATAGGGAAACATTCATATAAAGAAGAAGCTCAAGAATTTTTCTCTGCTGATTTATTCTTGTATATTAGGTGTTTTATAATTGCGAAAGGAAAAGAAAACTTTGATTTAACAGTTGAAAATCCTCAAAATATATCAGAAGTCAATTCATTTGAACCTTTGCTTTCATTGGCATCTAAAGCATATACAAGAAAAACCGGAAATGAGTTTGCATATATTTCAGGTTATGATTATGAAACATTCTCAAATATAGAAGGCTGGAAGTAATGATACGTATTTCCACCTAAAAGGTGGCATTAATCCTCAGCAGGACTAAGGCCCTTTTATGTTGAACTTTAAATGGAAGAGTAATAGATTAGTGGATGAATTTTATGAGTTAAAGAAGATGAGGATGAGATGGAATGAAGAATGGGCAATTCATAGAGATTAATGGAAAAAATCTATATGTGGAGGTCAATGATACAAACGCTGAAAAAGCCATTCTATATTTGCACGGAGGCCCTGGGGAAAGTTGTTTCGACTTTACTTACCATCAAACGAAAAGACTGGGTCAGAACTTTCGGTTGATTGCATTTGACCAAAGAGGCGTATGCAGGTCTGAGGGGATAGGAGAAAATGAACCCTTTGGTCTTGATGATTTAGTCGAAGATTGTGAAGAACTTCGCCGTTCTCTCGGAGTGAAGAAATGGTCTCTCATAGGTCATTCTTTTGGCGGTTATCTTGCTGTGCTATATGCGCTTCGGTATCCAGATTCTATTGAAAAAGTAATCTTTGAAGGACCAACATTTGATTTTACATACACAGCTAAGGCACTTCTCGAAAAAACAGCCAATTTATTTGGGAAATATAAGATGCCTGAGTATCAAGACAAGTGTTTAAAACTTTCTGATGAATCCTCCTGTTCAGCTAAAGAACTTGTAGAGGGCTATATGGAGCTTAGTGATTTTCTAGAAGAAAAAAGGATGCAAATATATACTCATAACTTTAATAATCCAACTGATTATAATAAATATTCAGATGAACAGTGGGAAGAATTTTATGATAAATCAATCATTCATTATAACCGACTTAGAGAGGAGGGGAAGATATTTGAATCCGTCTTGCCATTATTAAAAGATATCAAGCTGCCTTGTCTTTTGATTTTAGGTGAGCACGATATCGTAACCTGCCCAACTCAAATTGAAACTTATAAAAATGATGTACAGCAAGGTGAAATTTTTATGATAGAAAATAGCGGTCATACCCCTCATTATGAGGCAGCAAATCTATTCTGTGATGTGGTAACAGATTTTCTGACAAAAGACGTTTAAGGAAGCAGCATTTATTACTGCTATATGCTTATTCGTTAGTTTGCCTTGTGGAACGGAACGCAAGGGGCAGTTGAAATATGGAGGGAGACAATTGGTTTATACAGCTAAGAATCAAAAAGAATTGTTGTGGAGCTTGTTCCTATTATTTATATTGGTAATTTCCATAAATGATTTTTCTAAATGGTTATTATTCTTTGCATTAATATATTCAATGGTCATTCTTGCATTTTTATTTATCAAATATCAATTTGAAATAAATGAAGACTATCTTAGCTATCAAATATTGTTTTTTAGATGGCCTATCTATAAAACGAGAATATCCCCTAATGAAATCATTCAGATCCGATTCAAGAGAGTCGGGTGGTCTGCCAAGGGTGCTATTATACGAGTTCATAAAGGATTTAACATTCGAATTGTAAGTTTTATTCCCGACCATGTTTTTAAAGACCTGCTTGATTTTGCGTCTAGCAAGGATGTTCCGTATTTTAAAACGAAGGATTATTGTATTTTAGAAAAATAGCTATATTGCAATAGCAGGGTATTCGACTTATGGATAGTTATGAGTGAAAGAGGTGCAAACCTTAGGTGATTTAATTTGAGGTGAGCCCTGCTTATTGCTTCAGACCTCTAAGAGAAGCAGATTTAAGAAAGTCAAACCTAATTGGAGCTGACTTGAGAGATGCTGAAATAAAAGGTGCTAATTTCAAAGGCAGTATTTTTCTTACGCAAGTACAAATAAATTCAGCTAATGGCGATAGACATACTAAATTGCCGTCTTCACTGAGCATTGGTTGGGTTAATCATGGAACTGCCATAATAGTTTAGATGACATCAGTAGAATCAATAGCAAGTACCGCCACTTTCTGTATGGAGGTGGCTTTTTTGATTTCATCCTATTATAAAAATGGGAAAGGGACTGCAAACGCAGTCCCTAAAATCAAACACCCATACGTTTCCGCTGGTTGTTTGGTTTCTTTGTCAATTGGCTTTGCAATTCTTTTGTCTTTTTGACAGGGCCAGTGGAATGGCTGCTACTCTGGCTTGCCTGATTTTTGGCAGCAAGCTTTTGTTTGATGGCTTCTTGAAGACTTACTTTTTTAGACATATGCTATGGTTCTCCTTCATTCGATATCCTTAATAATATCCCCAATAGGCCATAACATCAAGAATATATCTCCTTTTAGTTTTTTATTAGAGATTGCTTTGCAATAAATGTGCAATTGGGTAACTGAATCGTGATTACAGAAGAGGCTGATCCTGAGAGAGGGAGGACAAATATAATAAATATTCAAAATATATTGAATTATATATTCGTTTATTTTAGAATTAACTCACTACCTATAAGGGGTGTTAAAAATGAAACAGCTTCATGCATCGCATTCTTTTGAGACCATATCGATTACAGTGGAATCTTCGGTCATTTGGGAGCTCATCGTCGGGATTGCTGGTTATACACATGATCGTATTCGGCATACCTTTGATTTAGATGAAAGGTGGACTGAAGAAGAGAATTCCATGCCGCAATCTTTGCGAGATAACTTAAAGTTTATGAAGGAAACCAATTTTTGGTACGGGTTAATTATGCTTCAAAACAAATTATCCTCGTCTTCAGTTCAAGAGTTTTCGAATCAACTATATGCCCTGTCTTCAGAAGAGTTTTATGAAATACTTTTGCCTTATGGAAGCCGGAAGACTGAAGCCTATCGTAAGGAGCTTGCCCGGAATTATAATCAAAAGGCTCAATTCAAGGAATATGCTAAACAATTTCATTCTCATGAATACTTGTCCTCGTATGTTTTAACGATTGCTCTATATGAGCAGCAAGATTTGTGCAAGATCATTCATGATACGTTAGACAACTGGTCTAATTGGGTGACTTGCTATAAGGAATGGGACAAGTGGACTCAAGCTATTTTCTATGAACAAAAGCAACACAGAAATATTGACCTCATGAACCCTGTGGAAGAAATCCAACGAATCACGGACGGGGTTAGGTATCTTCCTGAGCCCTCTATATGGCATATAAAATTAATCCCTCAACTATCTTACCGGCCTTGGACGTTAGAAATTAGATCTTCAGACACAAAACTATTTTTCTACCCATTGAATGACGATTACTTATTGGAGCCAGGTAAACCATCGCAAAAACTAGTGCGCGGCCATAAAGCATTAGGGGATGAGCTTCGTTTGAAATTACTGTATCAGCTTCAACAAGGGCCATTATCCCTTCAAGAAATGAGCACCCAATTTTCGATTTCAAAAACCACCTTGCATCATCAGCTCTCTATTCTAAAATCAGCCAAGTTTGTCAAGGTTCATAAAGGCATTTATTCAGTCAACAACAGTGGTATCGACAGTTTCTCCGAGCAGCTGCAGCAATTTCTTGGAGGCAAGTAATGAAGAACTATCCAAAGTCATTCAGGGCACTTTGGGTTGGGGAAATTGTCTCGGAGTTTGGCGGTGCAGCAGGAGGGATAATCAATGGCCTTTTACTGTATGAATTAACAGGCTCAAAGGAATGGATGGGTGTCATGTGGCTCGTTTACTTTATCCCATCATTAATTTTGCAAGGGATCAGTGCTCCTTTCTTGAACCATGTGATCAAGATAAGGATGTTAAAAAATATCCAGCTGATACGTGCGGCAGCTTATATCCTGCCCTTATTGGGCATTGTAATGGGCACTCATTATGGGGCAATTCTGAGTCTATTTGTACTGCAAATCACTTTGGGTTTACTGCAACCAATATACGCCAGCTTATCGTTCGCTCTCCTTCCAGAGATTTGTCAGGAGGACAAGCTTGTAGAGGCCAATTCCTTATTGGATGGAACGATTCGTTTGATGAGTTTTATAGCTCCAGGCAGTACGGCGATTCTATTGATTTTTACACCGATGTATTTAATGTATGGAATATCAGCTCTATTGTTTTTCGTTAGTTTTCTCTCTCTTTTGCAAATTCCTCTTTCCAGTGTGGAGACGGTGGCTGCTTGGACGAAAAGGTTTTGGTGGGAAGAATTGAAGGAGGGCTATCGAATCTTTTTTCAATACCCTCAGCTATTGCGCCTGACTATGCTTTCCTCAACTGTCCAATTTGCTGTTGGTGCAGTAATGGTCTTAAGCGTGCCTTTCATTAGAGGAGAACTTGGTGGTCATTACTGGGAATATGCGATATTTTCCGGGTCTTTTCCTATCGGCTATGCAATTGGGATGATGCTTCTTTCGAGAATACGAAAGACAAGCCAAACCATGTATATCGGGCTAATTGGCGGAGGATTATCTTTTGTGTTTTTGTTTTTTGTCCATTCCATCCCTGCAGCGTGGATCTGTGAATTTATCGGGGGACTACTATTCCCGTTATTTAACGCTCAAAGTGCGGCCATCTTTCAAAGGGAAGCACCGAGAGAGCGCTTATCTCAATTAAGCTCGGTTCGTTTACTTTTTCTTCGAGTAACGATGCCCTTAGGAATCGTATTTGCTTCCTCATCTTCCTTATTCCACTTAAGTACCCGAGATATATACGCTATCGTCGGAATGTTAATAGTGCTTCCGGGTTTGTATTTTTTGATCCGTACATTTTTCAAAACAGTTGAGGATTCTACACGGAGTCTGTGATTTATTCAGCAGAAAGAATTAAATGTAAAGGAGCCACCAATAATGGAAAAGTGGTATGGGTCAGCAGCTGTATGCATGAATGAACATGGGGAATTATTAATGGTCCTACAAGGAAGACCGGAAGAGAGGAAAACATGGTCGATTCCATCAGGAGGGAAAGAACAGGATGAGACATTTGAAGAGTGCTGCATAAGAGAAGTGAAGGAAGAAACAGGCTATCTAGCAGATATCATACAGGAATTGACCGTGAAAAAAGGAAGCTATGATGACCTTCATATCGCATATGAAATTCATTACTTTTTGGTGAAAATGATTGAAGGACATAGACTTTTTAATGACCCGGACAATTTGATTCATGATATCGCCTGGAAAAGTGGAGAGGAAATCAAAACACTATCATTATCCTATCCGGAAGATAGGGATTATTTATTGAACTATATATCAGCGGCTATTGAGAAAAAGGAATGAAAATCAGCTTAATAAAGGCTGTTTTCGTAAAAAGATTGTTGATTTTTGAACAAAATAGGAAGCTGCCATCCATTTAACGGCGATTAGGTAGGGAGTACCTTCTTGAACAAGCGAGGCAGATTAGCAGAAGAAGGATTAGAACATATCATAGCGAATAATTAATACTATGTGCTACCACAATCAAGAATGCCTGTTCGTACAGCTTTATGCAGATAGATTACTGTCATTTATTTTATTGACGATAAAAAGTAATGTAAGAGATAAGGGAGTGACTTGTTGGAGGATATAGAAGCTAAAGTTTTAATTACAGGGGTAACTGGGACATTAGGAGGCCGGGTCGCGAGTAAGTTCTTGAAGCATGGTGCGTCTATAAAAGGGTTGGTAAGAAACGAAAGCAACGTAGATTTGATTTCAGGATTAGAGGTACAAACCGTTCAAGGTGATTTGCTAAATAGAAACTCTCTTTATAAGGCATTAAAAGATGTTGATATAGTGATACATTGTGCAGCTTATTTAGGAGAAGAAGAGGAGGAAGCGGTCAACTCAAATGTTCTTGGAGTTGAAAACATTGCGAGTATTTCATTGGAGCTAGGGATTAAGAAGTTTATTCACCTTTCAACCTTGGCTGTTTATGGTGAACCAAACGAGGGATTTTATGATGAGTCTAGCCCAATCATAGAAAATCATGAAGAGATCTATATTAAAACGAAGGTTCAATCTGAAAGAATACTAGAAAAATATAAGCAAAAAGGGCTCAATGTAATAATCCTAAGGCCAGGTGCAATCTGCTCAGAAGAAAACTCTTATTGGGGAGATAGACAAATCATCAGGATGATAGATGCTGAAAAAGTAACTTGGGTGCACCCCAACGACATTGTGCCTTGGATTCATGCAGATAACTTGGCAGAAATGATTCATTTGGTTTGTTCTAATGGGAAACCAGGAGACATTTATAATGCAATTGATGGGAATTTTCCAGAAAAAAATTTCAGGATAAAGTTGATAAGTGCGCTAGGCAAAGAATATCAAATTCCCAACCGTCAAGCGGAGTGTGCCATCTACTCGAATGAAAAAATCAGGTCGTTAGGATACAGGCCCATCAGAACGTTTGCAGAAACAATCAGCAATCTCAGTGATTTAGCAATTAGTAAATTATAAATATCGTCCGTTTGTATGGAATTGTTATTGAATAAGGAATTTATGCTCTTAATCTTCGTTTTATCATTAAGCAAGTCCAAAAAACGCAATATTATAAAGCGATGGCACACTTAGACATACAAGGCGTTGATCCAGGAAAATTAATGTCTTTTATGTAGAAAAGGGGAGGATAACTTTGGAGAGTGTTTAATTTATTCTAAACACTCAATCCATATTCTGGAGCAAAACCAGATTTTAATCGTAGATAATATAAATATCTATTTTTAAGGGGAGAAAATAATGGAATGGTATTTTATTTCGACAGCCATAGGGATTGCGGCCGCAGGATATTTTATTGGAGATGGACTAAAAAATCTTAAAAATCCAAATGCAAAAGGTCTTATTGATTCTGTTGTTGAAGAGGATGATGAACACGAACTTATAAAGGAAAATGATGTCCATTATTTTATGGGTATATCAAAAGAAGATGCAAGGTCTTTAATACAAGAGCATTCAGATATTCCGCATATTATTATAAACAGTAAAGTGTATTATCCAAAGGCAAAATTGCGCAAATGGTTAATGAATATTGGAGAGTGAAGTTATTATGTTCGACTATCAGAGGTTAATCTAGGAAGGATTAATGCTCCTTAGATTTCTTATTGTAGAAAAGGGACAGTTTACTTGAGGGGCAAAGTTTTACTTGCTTCAACATTGAGTAAGATTCTTAAGAAAAAACGATATTAAGGAGCTTAGTGGTGGAAAAATGGGATTTATATGATAAGCATCGTAATAAAAAAGGCAAACAGATTACTCGTGGAGATGATATGACATCAGATGAGTTTCATTTAGTCATACACGTTTGTATATTTAACTCTAATGGAGAAATGCTTATTCAACAACGTCAGTCCTTTAAGCAAGGTTGGCCGAATCTTTGGGACATCACTTGTGGTGGAAGTGCTGTAGCAGGCGACACCAGTCAGCAAGCTGCTTCAAGAGAGTTATTTGAGGAGTTGGGTATTCGTTATAACTTCGAGGAGATACGCCCACAATTTACTATTAACTTTTCACGTGGATTTGATGATTTTTACTTAATTGAATATGACATAGATTTGAATGAATTGACGTTACAGACTGACGAGGTACAAGCAGTGAGATGGGCTTCAAAAGAGGAAATCTTAGAGCTTATCGAATTAAAAAAATTTATACCTTATTATGAGAGTATCATTTCGTTTCTTTTTGAGAGTCGAAGGCATTATGGCTCTATTCGTTTTTAAATGAAACGGGCAATTAGCTGAAAAAGAAATAAATCGTTTTGTGACGGATTATTAGGCAGGTTATTATTTGATTAAAGTATTTAAATTTTCAAATTAAGGAGGTGGGAAAATGTATTGGGAAACACTTCCCAATTGGATGTGGGCTAGTTATTATGCATTTTTATTATTCACTTTAATTCTAGCAATTATCAGTATTAAACAAAGTAACTTTAAAGGCTTGTCAATTATAACGATTGTACTTATTTTTACTACACCTTTTATAGCTATAATCAATAGCATTGGCAGAGAGTATGGGGTAAATGAATTTGAACACTTAGTTACTCATTTGCAGCAAGGATCTTTGTGGGCCCTTTATATAATAATTAGTTATCTATACATATTAGTTTGGTGGGGTTTGCTTTTCTTTAAGAATCAAGTAGTTAAACATTAAGCATTGCTGGTATATTGACGGTCTTTTCTTATGGTGTTAATGGGGGTAGTTAGCTCAATAACCAATTCTGGTGCCTTTATGAATGAGAAATCCATAGTCTATTTCAGAACGTATGGGAACTTAATTAATCATTAAAACCATTCAGACTAAATCTGAATGGTTTTAAAAAAGTGCTCTACAATTTGGACATTGTTGATCATATTGTTGTCTTTTCATCTTTGTATGGCATTTTGTACAACTTACCATTTTTGTTTTTTCCTCTAGCATTGCTTTTCTATCTAATAGAATTGCTGTACCTTTCACAAAATATCTAATATATAATGCGATCACCAATCCTGCAATAATTAGACCGATTAAAAGCTCCATTTTAGTTACCCACCGCCTTTTCAAAATATCCTTAATTGAATTATACCATTTATTTACATAGTGCGTCGGGTGAACATTTAGCTTGAAGAGGGTGATTGGAAGAAAAATGTTTAATGTCTTCTTTGTTGATCTATTTATTGAAGAAAAGGATAAGGTTAGCGGAAAAAGAAATTACATCTTTTAGTCGAAGTTATTACAGATGCAGCTTAGTGATATTATAGTGTACATATGAATGGATTAACTTCTATATGATAGGTGGGAAAAAATGAACAAAGAACAAAATCGAAACAATAAATTAGGTCAGCAAGTTTATGTTATATGGCATTCAATAACGCCAAAGTGGTTCCGTTTTTTATTGGTATTTGGAGGATTAATAATATTAGCATATTTCGTAAATAAGTTCAGATAGTTACGTTTTAGTTTTCGAATCAGTCTGTGATTGTCTTGGTTAAGGAAAATGAACTATTGTTATGCCAGCACTTTATTGAGTAATGAGGTATTTTTAGAGGTTATTTAAAATTTGATAGGACATGAGAAGAGCGAAATAATTAAAATTTACGCTTATTTAAGTGGTACATCGATGGTTACTATATAAAGTTATTCTGATACGAACTAGGGCAGTGATCTGAGAAGGATTAATGCTTTTTTTGTTGAATTCCTTATTGAAGAAAAGGGGTAGTTAGCTTAATAAAGGCATTGCGGAAATGGAGGTTTTACCCATAAAAACCAATAGGTGTGTACATTGTAATAGTGAAGAAATTAGAAAAGGCGTGTTGGGAGCTACTGTTGGAGAAGTTTATTTGTATCCAGAAAACAATTTAAGGAAGAAGCCATCTTCTATTTCCGTAGAGTATTGCAGGGACTGTGGAAGCATACTTTCTTTTAATGTGGACAACCCCAAAAATTTGGGATAACAGCTGCACTTAGGGTATTAACAAAACCATTGATGACACTTCGTTACTCAGAACTGTGATTTTTTCTTCTTCCGTAAACGGTGCAGGTTAGCGGACGAAGGATAAAAGCCTATTATGTCGAACTACTTATAGTATCAAGGGCTTTGCTTTTAACGAAGGGAAGTAAGACTTAAATGAAACAAATATACGCTTTCGAAAGGAAAGAGGAATTTTTAAAGTATCAAGATGTTATTCAAAGATTTGTTGAGAAACTGAGCGAATACCGAATTATACTAGAGCAACAATATGGTTTAACAGAACTTCCAAAAGGCATTTTATGGACGAACGAAGAATTAGCGACTAAGGTATTTTCCAATATACCTATACCAGCCTACACGAATAAAGATTTAATCTATATGTCCCCTGATGTAGAAAGCTGGAGAAAACTCTTACTAAGACAATTAGACGAAAAGGAACTTCCTGATGTTCAAAAATTTTATGAAAGCTTCTCTGAAAATCAGATATTCATTATACTCGCACACGAATTAACTCACCATTCTGATTTATTTATAGATGAATTTGAAGATGCAAGGGAAAACAGTATTTGGTTTGAGGAGGGTATGTGTTTTTATCTGCCTAGAAAATTATTATTAAGTGATCAGGAATTCAATGAAATAACAAATACAGAAATTCAATTATGCGAAGCATTCAAAGGGAAATATGGTAAACATTCATTAGAAGACTTTGGTACCAGTTCATATCGAGGCAGCCTTTCAAGTATTATGTTTGATTATTGGCGTAGTTATCTTTCTGTAAGGTATCTAGTAGAGGTTCATGCAAATAATAATGTGATACAGGTCTTTGATACATATCATAAATGGGATAGAGAAGGGAGAAAGGTTCCGCTAACGGAATACTTCGAAATAAGTCCTCTAGGCTGTCTTTAATAGACAGCCTTTAATGCTGCTAATGGGACAGGTTAGCTGAAGAAGGACTTATTTAAATTCAATCGAATTTTAAAGTAATTAATAGAATTAGGGGATGGGATAAATGTTTTCTTTTAATGTAGATGATCAAATAGATATTGAAATGCTGCAGCAACAACATAAAGAGGAGCTGTTCAACTTAATAGATAACAATAGGGAACATTTAAGAAAATGGCTACTATGGGTTGATAAAAGGAAATCTGCACAGGATTTTGAATCAATCATACCTTTATGGATAACCAATTACGCAAATAACAATGGTTTCGATGCTGGAATTAGATATAATGGCACATTAGTGGGAATGATTGGTTTGCATTTTATTGATTGGAAAAATCGCGAAACGAGTATTGGGTATTTTCTTGCTGAACAATATCAAGGAAAAGGAATTGTAACTCGATGTGTTAGAGCATTAGTGAACTATCTTTTTGAAGAGATGGAGATAAACCGAATTGAAATACAGGTAGCAGAAAATAATCACAGGAGTATAGCTATCCCTAAAAAATTGAGATTTACTCAAGAAGGAATAAAGCGTGAAGGCCAATGGTTATATGACCATTATGAGAATTTAATCATATTTAGTATGTTGAAAAGAGAGTGGAAACATTTTGATTAACCATCTTTTATTGAACTGAACTATATGGGTCATTACCGAGAAGGGTTAATGCCTTTTTGAGTTGAGCTACTACTTGCTTTTGTATGAGTTCAACGAATTGATCACTGATAATACAATAATGGCAATGGTCATATAAGTATAGTTATTTACATCTAAATTTATCTCGTCAGCAGCATAACCTAAAAAGATTAGAAGTAAGCCGGAAACAACAATAGAAATGCAAGATGCACTAATAACGGTAAACCAATTAATTGATTTTTCTTTGCTTTTCATTAAGGTTATTGAAATAAGCAAACCTACCTGAATGATGATTAAGAAGATAAAAATATAATTAATATAATTAAAAGATTCATTTGAGAGCAAATTCATTCCTCCTAAAATTTATGGGTAATTATAGATTAAATGATAACCTAATTTCCTAAAAATTGTAATAGGGTACATATTCATTCTTAAAAGACTAGAGTGATAGCATCTGAAAAGTCAGGGGTATGATTGAGATTATTGAAAGTTTTCTTCAGATACCGAATGAAAATAATAAATGGAACACTCAAATAATACAGGTATTCATTTCTTGGATTATTACAAAGGTATGAAAATCGTAAAATTTGCTAATAGTACATCTCACCTGGATTGATTAGTTTGTGAAATATATACTGGGGCATTATCGAAACAAGGAGACAGTATACGCTGTCTCTCTTTTTTAATGTTACGATAATAGTCTAAGAAAATGAAAATTAGGTCAATAAGTTTCAAGGCAGTCAATAATTTTCAAGAAAGCATGGTTAATCTCACTAATTCAGCCATTATTCAAAGAGTGCTCTTGTGACTAGACTGACAAAGTAAAACAAGAAAGGGGATGGGGAGATGGAGGATAGTTGGCATTCGGCACCACAAGAAATAAAGGATTTCGTCCATAATCATAATCGAAATATAAAGGGGATTCTTAATGGAAACTACGCGGGTTTATATTTGCACGGTTCTTTAGCGATGGGCGGATTTAATCCTAAAAGCAGTGATATTGATATTTTGGTTATTACGGAGGAATCAATGGGGAGTGAAGTGAAAAGAGAATTAATTCGTCTCTTTCTGCGGGATTCTAATTCTCCGTACCCGATTGAGGTCAGTTTTATATGTAAGGATCAATTAAGACAATGGCAGTATCCTTGTCCGTTTGATTTTCATTATAGTGAGTTTTGGAGAGAGCGATATACGGAAGAGTTATTGAATGGTACCGCCGGGTTATTAAATAGTAATCCTCGTACCGATGCAGATTTGGCAGCCCATATAACTATTATTCATTCAAGAGGCATATGTATAGAGGGGGCGTCTATAGGTGAGGTATTTCCTTTGGTCCCAAGGTCTGATTATTTATCGTCTATTTTAGCAGATTATCAGGAGTGTTTGCTGGGACTTGAAAAGGACCCCATCTATTGTTCATTAAATTTAATTAGAGTGTATTGGTATGCAAAAGAGGGAGTTATATCATCCAAGCAAGAAGCAGGTATATGGGCGATCAAAGAGATGCCGAAAGAAATAGGGATTACGATTAAAAAGGTATTGAGCTGTTATTCTGATACAAAGGATATATGCAGGTTTGATCAAAGTGAACTAGCAAGGCTAAGGGAATATATAGAAGAGTTGATGCAAGCGATACGCTAAACAGATGTATAGATTCTATAAAAATAATTCTTTATTGCCTCGGTCAGTAAATAAAGGACTTTGGTAAAAGAATATCGAAATAGTAAAATAGGAAAACATTATGGATATAAGGTGAACTATGGGGGTTTTTATAAACATTTATTCTGTCAAGCACATTGGTACTGAAAAATACGCAAAAACGTTTTTCGAGCTCTTGAATCAATACGGATTGAACATAGAGAAAATCGGACTGTTTGAACCTGTCAGGAAGCCATTTACAATGAATGAGGCCATACAGATGTGGACGCTTGAGGAACCTGGTATATATGATAGGACAATTGATGAGATGATTGGGAAATACGGAAGCATGTTAGGTCGTAGCAAGGGATATTGGTTTAGTACTACTTGGTGGCTGCACCCGACGGATTTAATGCTGAACGATGTAACTGTCTATATGAATAAAAAAGTATTTAATCAAATAAAGCATGATATACAAGCATTGTTTGAGGATTTAGTGGACTGCTTTGAAGCTGTGTATGGCTATGTAACGGAAGCCGAAGCGAAGGATAGGCAGCATATAACCGGAACATTAACCAATTGAATACCGGGTATCTTCTGGCTAAATTACTATTCTCCCGTCTTTGTGAACTATTTGAATCAAGACAAAGCCTTTGATGAATTTCCTTGGTACAGGGTTGAAGATAGGAATCAAGGTGTCTTCACGCAATTATCGGCTAGCCCGTTTGACAACCTTGCTGATTTGGAAAAACAGGCACAAAACTCATTAGGGGTACATAAATTCAATGCAACAGCAGCTGATTATCCTAACATACTAACACCATAATAGATGGAGGCAGGGGAAGAGATGGATTACATAAGGCACTTAAGGTCGCTGGTTGGAAAAGAAAAAGTTATTATGGTCGTGGCTGGTGCTTTCGTCTTTGACCAAGAAAATCGATTGCTTCTGCAAAAACGGATGGATAACGAGAAATGGGGGCTTCCAGGCGGCTTTATGGAATTGGGTGAAACCGTACAAGATACGGCAAGACGGGAAGTGTTTGAGGAAACAGGACTGCGTTTAGGGAAACTTGATTTGTTTGGCGTATATTCTGGAGCAGAATATGATAAAACATTTTCTAATGGCGATCAAGTCTCTATGGTTCTAATCCTGTTCACTTGTAATGAGTATGAAGGGGATTTAGTAAACTATAATTCAGAGTCACTGGGGAATTCATTTTTTTCTCTGGACCGGCTGCCTAAAAATCTATTCTCGGAACATGAAGGAATTATACTAGATTACGTATCCCAAAAGAAAACCCAGCCATAGAGAGAGCTTTGTAGTTTGGTCAGTGTTCATACATCGCACTTACTGGTGATGATTACCAATGAGATAAATAGATGTTATAATGATTATATCGACGCTTGAAAGACGAATCAGATGGAGGCGAATATGCTGAAACTTTTGCAAACTATTTTAGCTGGTGCCGTTATCGTCTTATCGGCATATGGTTTAATCATCCAAAACTTCATGTTTATGCCTTATTCAATGTTTTTGTTGGGCGCGCTTATGTTGACCATGGGTTTAACCGAGCTGAAGGAAGACCGAAAAAGAGCGGGTGGCTATTTGTTTCTGATTCTTTCGGTATTTATATTCTTTGTGATTGTACAGGATCTGATGGTAAATTAAGGCGTGTGAGTTAGTTGACTTTCTGTCCTGAGGAACTCTAGGGGGTGAACGGTTGTCTATTGGTATCCTTGCACTTGTAACGACTGTACTGTGGATTGTACAAATCTATGAGTTAATTAAACCAGAGGAAAGGCAAGATAATCAAAGAATCATCTTACTGACATCAGTCGGTTGCGTATTTACAGCAATTTTAACTGTACATCTATTCCAAACCTTCATCGCTTGAAGATTCGTCCGACTGTCGCTGGCTCGGACTTTTTTTATTGCTTAGGACATGTTTGCTGCATGACTTTCCTTGTGAAGGCAAAAGACAAAAATAGAATTTACATGGCATCCATTTATTCAGCAAGTTAAGTTTTAACTTTTATGATTCATGAGAAAACCGGGAAGGGTTCTTCACTTTTACAGAGAATTATTTAAGCATAGGGTTTGTCCAATTGATTTAGAGTGAAGGGAACGGAAGAAATGCTGGCAGTCAAAAGAGTGAGTGTAATTGGTTCTTTAGTGGTCATTATAGCGATAGGCGGTTTTGGTATTTATGAATGGATGACAAAAGAAATCATTACCGCCTCTACGATCTTCTTTGTCGCTTTAGGAATCGGCTTCTTCTTTCATTCTTTAACCTGGGGTGAAATAGATGGGGAAAATGAAGGTGATAAAGACGAAAGAGAAAAGCAGATTACCTTAATAAGCGCCAAAATAAGCTATTACGTATTATTGGTCATGATATTAATTGTTTTGATCGCTTCTGAAGGAGTAAAGGCAATGAATGAGATCGAAAATATCCCGCTTGTGATTGTCTTTGCGCTTGCGTGGATAATCATGCCTGTGACTGAATTCATTGTCTCAAAAAAATACCGGTAGAATCCTCCAAACTCCATTCATTCCAGATGGCAGGGAGAAAGTACGAAGAGAAAGAGAGGGAGAGCATATGCCTGTTTGTCAGAATTGTCACCAAAAATGGACATGGAAGCAAACCTTCAAGAAATCTTTTACGTTAGATAATGGAATGTATTGTCCCTATTGCGAGAAAAAGCAATACATTACGAGGGCTACAAGGCTAAGAAGCGCCTTAATTTTGTTTCTGCCGATTACGCTGCTAAATATATGGAATCTCTCCTTTGGCCCCTCAATGATTATTCTCTATATCTGGATATTGCTGATCCCCTTGGTCATTGGTCTTTATCCTTTTTGGGTGGAACTATCAAATACAGAAAAAACGAATTAACGAAACTTAATAAGCGGATATAAAGGGAAGGATAGGCTTTTTACATCTAATGCAGCGTTTAACTAAGCAACCGTATTAAGCATGCTTTAGTTTGGGTATAGAAGGAATAGAGTTATATACAGGAGAGGAAGATGGAGGATGCGGCTAAAAACGATATTGTTTGACTTTGATGGAACGATTGCGGACACTCTGCCTGCATCATTTGCAGCGTTTAAGTATGTTTTCAAGAAATATGATGACAAGGAAATGTCCGATGAAGAAATCGTCCGCCTGTTCGGACCAATTGAAGATGAGTTGCTAAGAAAGCATCTTAAGAATAAGAATAAGCTGGAGCAAGCGATTGAGGATTATTATGATCATTATGAAAAGGGACATGACGGGGAGTTCGAGGGGCTGGAGAATATTCAGCAAATGCTCGATCAGTTTAAGGAAATGGACCTCAACCTAGGAATCGTAACGGGGAAAAGCAGACGGGCGCTTACCTTCTCATTAGAAGCACTTGGCATTTATGATTATTTCGATGTGACAATCGCGGGAGATGATGTGAAGAATCCAAAGCCTGATAAGGAAGGCGTCGAGAAATGTATGAAGCTTTTGCAAAACAAGGCTTCAGAGGTCCTTTTCGTCGGCGACAGTGAATCCGACATGGCCGCGGGCGCTTCCGCTGGTGTACCAATAGTCGCTGCACAATGGTTCAGCACCGTGCAAACATCGGATTTTAAAACCATGCCTGATTTCTTATTCACATCCATTCCTGAGTTTTGTCAGTTTGTTGAGGAGAATCGAATGACGAAACGTGAGAAGAAGGTTCTATAAGAGCCAGGCAGGGAGGGATTCCTTTTTTAACTCTTCCATAACTCAACACAATGGTTAATACGGGTTTATACGTAAAGGTAAGGGATTCTTGATGAATTCCTTCTTTTTTTATGGCTGTTTTCGTATAGATTGTAGGTTTTGAAAAAAAGAGGGAAGCTGTTATCCATCTTATGGTGGAATTGAGAGGGGGTGTTTATTGCAAGTTGCAGGAACGATTAAAGGATTGGTCATTGGACGCTTTCAAAACTCTTCGAATGTAACGGAAGAAGAACTTCAATTTATATTGGATCAGCATCCACAACTAAGACATATGCCTGCGCTTTATGAGTTAGATTTTGGACATACACAGCCTATTATGTCATAACCAATCGGCGGTGAAATTAGCTTAAATACTAGAAAAATGAGCTTGAAAGTTTCTAAATTCTAATACATATTCTTCAACTAACAAGGGGCGGTGATTTAAGAGGAAGATTAATGCTTTCTGTTGAATTTCTTATGCTAGTAAATGCGAAGGTTAGCGGCAGAAGAATATAATATATAACCTGAAAAAAGTGAGTAATAACTCACTTTTTTATATTGAAAATTAGCTGTCTTGGAATTATAATCAACATGAGTGAGTAAACACTCACTTTTTGAAAGGAGGACTACATAATGAATGAAACGAATACTATTCAGGTACAAGCAGTCACGAAAAGTTTCGGCAAAAAAGTGGTATTAAAAGATATCAACTTAGATATTAAACAAGGTAGTATCTATGGTTTTATAGGGCCTTCTGGAGCAGGAAAAACAACCTTGATCAAGCTGATTGTTGGAATGGATTTTCCTGATGAAGGTTCCGTTCATTTATTAGGTGAAAAAATGCCTAATTTAAATATCCTGCAAAAAATTGGCTATATGGCACAATCAGACGCCTTATATGAAGCACTTACTGGCAAAGAAAATCTTATGTTTTTCGCATCGCTCTTTAAGTTAGACAAAACTGAAAAACAGAAACGGATTACCTATGCCGCACAATTAGTTAAATTGACCGCAGACCTGAATAAAAGAGTGTCAGCGTACTCAGGAGGTATGAAACGTCGATTATCTCTTGCAATCGCTTTAATTCAAAATCCTAAAATTTTGATATTAGACGAACCTACTGTGGGAATAGACCCTGAATTAAGGTTAAGTATTTGGAATGAGCTGTTAAGATTGAAAAACGAGGAAGGCAAAACGATTATTGTAACGACTCACGTAATGGATGAAGCCGTAAAATGTGATTATATCGCAATGGTTAGAGATGGTTCCTTCATAGCATCTGGCACACCTCGCCAATTGAAAGAACAATATAATGTCAATAGTTTAGATGAGGTATTTTTGGGTGCTGGGAGGAAAGTACAATGAGAACAGTAGCACTTATTAAGAGGATTTTATTGCAAATACTTAGAGATAAGCGTACATTGGCTCTTCTCTTTGTTGCTCCATTATTAGTATTAACACTAATGAACCTAGTCTTTAATGGAAATACCGTTGATCCTGTTTTAGGAGTTGCTAATGCGAATCAGCAAATCATCGAAAAATTAGAAGACGCAGATATCGTAGTAAAAGAATATAACGATGTTTCTAATGTTAAGGATATGATACTTGATAAAGATTTAGATGGTTTTTTACAAGTGGAAGGCGATCAAACAACCTTAACTTTACTGAATGATGATCCGACAATAGCGAAAAGCTTAGAAATGAAAGTAAAGCAAATTGATACTCAAGCAAAGCAATTAAAATTGATGGGGACTAACACAATACAGAGTGATTTACTCTCACAAGATTCCTTGAACACAAATTATGTTTATGGCAGCAGTGAAACAGAGCTTTTTGATACCTTTAGTCCTATTCTAGTCGGGTTCTTTGTCTTCTTCTTCGTTTTCTTAATCTCTGGCATAGGCTTATTAAACGAAAGAACAACTGGCACGTTGGAACGACTATTAGCAACCCCTATTAAAAGAGGAGAGATTGTCGCAGGATACCTTGTTGGCTATGGATTACTGGCATTAATACAGACAGTTATAATCGTTTTATTTGCGATAAATGTATTGGATATGGTTTTAGTTGGTTCTATTTGGACGGTTATGTTAATCAATGTCATCATCGCTCTTGTAGCCTTGTCACTTGGAATATTATTATCTTCTTTCGCAAGTTCCGAGTTTCAGATGATTCAGTTCATACCAATTATTATCGTGCCACAAATATTCTTCTCAGGTATTTTCTCCATTGAGGGAATGGCGGATTGGCTGCAAGTATTCGCAAACTTTATGCCGTTGTATTATGCAGCAGATGCATTAAAAGGAGTCATGTACGAGGGCTTAAGTTTAGCTGAAATTAGTAGTAATCTATATATTCTATTGGCTTTTGCAGCAGTATTTATCATTTTAAATTTGTTTGCTTTGAAAAAGTATCGTAAGCTATAATACGGAAGCGTTACAGCTATACGCAAAGATGGTGATTTAAATGGTTAATAATAATCTACTGGATGAAATGGCTAAAATACTTGAAAAATCCAATAAACAAACGGTTAAGCAAAAGAAAATTATTGAGGTTGCTATCACTTCTTTTGCGGAAAAAGGATATTCAAATACATCAACATCTGAAATAGCTAAAAAAGCAGGCGTAGCAGAAGGAACAATTTTCAAACATTATGGAACAAAGGAAAATTTATTGTTATCTATAATGGTTCCTTTTCTAAAAGATTTTTTCCCTACGATGGCAGATGAACTCTATGGGGAACTAATGAGTGATAAGCGTTCTTTTGAGGAATTTTTAAGAGCTCTTTTAACAAATCGCAGTGCTTTTCTCGAAAAAAACAGAGAAATATTTCAGGTGTTCGTTAAGGAAATCTTTTATAAAGAGGAACTTAGAAACGAATTCCTTCCCATTGTTTTAGAAATTGTATCCACTCACTTAATAAAAGTGATTGAGGTGTTTAAACAACGGGACGAAATTAGAGATATACCGAATGAAATAATTTTAAAAATGCTAGGCACTGTAATAGGTGGATTATTTATTTCTAATTTTGCATTGCTAAATAAACATTCGGTTAGCGAAAATGAAATTGAGGAAGCCATATCTTTTATACTGAATGGTCTTGGGTAATCTCCTCAATAGAGGGATTTTTCTTTGGAGATTATAGATAACAATAGACTTAAATAACATTTAAAGGCAGCTATATTTAGCTGCCTTTCCCTTTTAGTGTGCCCGGCATGGGTGTAAGCTATAGGGTGAAAGTCCCGAGCCTCGAAGGCAGTAGTAGGGGTTAGCCAAAGACAAGGGTGTCCGTGGTGACGCGGAATCTGAAGGAAGTCGGAGGCAAATCTCCGCCCCAAGGAACACGAACTGCATACAAGGCTAGCTATCATTGAGTGAGTTTGCTAAACAAAACAAAGCTCTTACTGCCGAAGGTGATAGAGAGTAAATGCAGTGGGGACATGGAGAGAAAGCGTGCACCCTTACCCGGGGAGGTCTGATGGAGATGTGAAGTACCCTTCATAACCTGTCTAGTGATAGGCAGCTGAACCATCAGAAGTCAGCCGAGGTCATAGTACGAATCGGTCTAGAACGATTCGGAAGGACCGAACAATCAAGAGAGAATAGCCCTTGGCATTCAGTCTGTCATGATGACCATAGAAAACGTAAGACACCTCACGAGAAGAAGGATGCGGTGAATCCCGCGGGGGACTTCCCGGAGGATGGAGTGACGACTGGCATAAGAAGATAAGCTATTCACGGAAGGAAGTAAAACGAGATGCTTTTGAATCAAATCCTATCACGGGAGAATATGCTCCTCGCGTTAAAGCGAGTCGAAAAGAACAAAGGAAGTCATGGAGTAGATGAGATGCCCGTACAAAGCCTACGTCAGCACTTAATTGAAAATTGGTCTTCCATCAGAGAAGCCATTCTCGAGGGAACCTACGAACCAATGCCAGTCCGAAGAGTCGAAATCCCGAAACCTGATGGCGGCATCCGGCTTCTAGGAATCCCAACCGTGACAGACCGTTTGATTCAACAGGCGATTGCCCAAGAGATATCGAAGATATACGACCCCATGTTCTCCGAACATAGTTATGGCTTCCGCCCAAACCGGAGTGCCCATGACGCCGTACGGAAAGCAAAAGGCTATATCCAAGATGGGTACAGATGGGTAGTAGACATGGACTTGGAGAAGTTCTTCGATAAGGTTAATCATGACCGACTGATGAGCACACTGGCGAAGAAAATCGCCGAGAAACCTCTATTGAAACTGATTCGCGGGTATTTACAAGCGGGCGTCATGATTGATGGGGTGGTCTCTAGTACGGAGAAAGGTACTCCCCAGGGAGGTCCCTTAAGTCCCTTGCTTTCGAATATTGTCCTAGATGAATTGGATAAAGAATTAGAAAGTCGGGGACATCGATTCGTACGTTATGCGGATGATTGCAATATCTACGTGAAATCCAAGCGTGCAGGTGAACGAACCTTGGCCAGCATTCAACGATTCATTGAGGGAAAGCTCCGATTGAAAGTGAATAAGAAGAAGTCAGCGGTAGACCGACCTTGGAAACGTAAGTTTCTGGGGTTTACTTTCACATCGACGAAAGAGCTGAAAATTCGCATCGCAAAAGCGAGCGTCCAGCGAATGAAGGAGAAGGTCCGGAAAATCACTTCCAGGAAGATGCCTTACCCAATGGAATACCGGATTCAGAAACTGAACCAGTATCTAACCGGATGGTGCGGATACTTCGCGTTAGCCGATACGAAGGCTATTTTCGGATTGCTGGATAAATGGATACGTAGAAGGTTGCGAATGTGCATGTGGAAGAACTGGAAGAACCCAAAGGCGAAGATAAGGCACCTCATGAACCTAGGTGTTCCGAAAGGACAAGCCTATGAATGGGGGAACAGTCGGAAAGGCTATTGGCGGATCTCAAAAAGTCCAATATTACATAAAGCCCTCGGCAATACCTATTGGTATTCCCGAGGGCTCAAAAGTCTACAAGGTCGGTATGAAACCTTGCGTCATCAACTTGATTGAACCGCCGTATACGGGACCGTACGTACGGTGGTCTGAGAGGTCGGGGGTTAGTCGCCCCCTCCTACTCAATTACAGAAATGATGTAATTATGCCACTTAACATAATAAACATTGTGAAAGTCACGATTAATTGGATAATTATGTTAAAATTAATGCAAGGATTTTAAGATTATCACAATCTTGGAGGTGCTGGATAATGGAAACCATCATCAGTATCTTAATTGGGCTCTTTCTAATCTTTATCGGGTTTTTGGTACTCAAGAAAAAAGCTCTCTTCCTAGTGAATATTGTTTTGTGGAACGGGGTTTCAGGAGACGAGAAATTACTATCTCGGATTTTTGGTACGATCATACTAGTGGCTGGATTTTTAGCTATTCTATTGCCATTTTTAATGAGTTTGTAAGTGATTTGAAAATCCGCAATTGAGTCGATTTAAACATTCTTCAAATATTAGGGTGTTATTCTGAAAAAGATGAATGCCTTTTTGTGTTGAATTTCTTATGGAAGTATAGGGCAGGTTCGCGGAAGAAGGAATAGTGTAATTATGAGCAGAAATAAAATAATATAATTCCTTACATAAAATCACCATTGATTCTAATAGACTCAACTATTCCAAAAGACTTAACTAGAAGAACTGGAATCAACAAAATAAAACAACATAGAAAAGGTGTATAGACGGGAACTATTGAGATACCGGATTAAACAAAGGAGCAAAGGGTATGAGTAAATCATTTATTGAACAAGTACATTATATTAGAATTCCTGTAAAAGATTTAGCACTGTCTGCACAATGGTATAGAGATGTATTAGGGCTCCAGTTACTAAACAATACTGAGGAGCGCGCCATTTTTAGGATAAATGAAGGACCTTTCTTACTTATCTTAGTTCCTACTGAGGATGAAACATTTGCCCATTTTACAATTGATCATAAACAGGAATTTAGCATAGGCTTTACAAGTCCTGAATTATCTAAATTTCATCAGCACTTAATGGATAATCAAGTTAAGGTCGAGAATATAAAAGAAGATAATGGCCATCGCTTTTTCCACTTTTATGACCCAAATGGTAATAAACTTCAAGTACACTGGTAATAGAAATTTACCTAGCAAAACATAGTAGAAAATGAGATTCAGAGGTATGGGGATAGACTTGATGTCATGCGGAATTTTTGACTTATGGAGGGAGGAGCATAAATGGCACGATGCAGTAACTGTCATAATAAATGGAGAATGAAAGATGTGTGGCTGCTCGGTTTTTCTAAAAAGGGCAAAGTATGTCCTTATTGCAAGACAAGACAATTTGCGTCCTTTAAAGATAGAGGTTTTCTTCTGGGGTTAGGTTATCTAAGCGGAACGATTGGGATAATACTGATTATCTTTTTTCCTTTCATCATTCAATTAAGCAATCAAGATGAGACGATATATTAACGAGGAAGTTTTCATGCAAAGTGGATAAGTATGAAAACCATTCGTTCAGTTGAAAACAATTAAGAACGGGGCAATGTATGATTATTTTAATAAGCGGTGTAAGCAGTATCGGCAAGACCTTGATGGCTCAGAAGTTACTAGAAAAGTATCATATCCCTTATCTATCCATAGACCATTTAAAAATGGGTATCTATAGAGGTGGTAAGAACTGCGAATTCACCCCGCTAGATAGCAGCAAAGTCATTGGGGATCAGCTCTGGCCAATCGTAAAAGGGATTATAATGACAAATATCGAGAATGAGCAGCATATCGTTATTGAAGGATGTTATCTATCGCCTGACTATGTAAAGGACTTTGATGCGGATTATTCCGAAAGGATCATTCCCGTCTTCATTGGTTTTTCGGAGAATTATATTCGAGAAAACTTTGATACAGGAATAGTGAAGTATAGGAATGTAATTGAACGCCGTATATGGCCAGAAGAAAGAACGATAAATGAGCTAATCAAGGAACATAAAGAATTTAAAGCACAATGTTTGCAAGCTGGTGTCAGGTATTTTGAAATCGAAAACGACTATGACGAAGAAATAGTAGCTGTTTATGACTTTATTGAGGATGAAAGAAAGAGAATCAATTGTGTATATTGAATTAATAGGCGTTCATGGCTGCAATTTAGAACTCTTTTTGTAGTTGCGAAAAAAGGTATATTATAGGTAGTGAGTTTGGACGGAGATTACCTTATATAAGGGGGATTTAATGGATAGCATCAAGAAAATCAAGTTATACTTTGTCGGTTATTTTCTGGTGTTCCCTGTATTGTTTATCACCAGCTCATTCCTATGGAGAGCCATAATTCTAAAGAAAGAAATGATGATGGTAGCAATAGATGCCTTGGCTATTACAGGTATTTACTATTTAATCATTAGTCTAATTTCTATTTTGGTATATAAAAAGGATATAAGGTCTTTCATGTCCTAAAATAGATTTAAATAATGAGGAATTCTCTGTTGTAGAGAATTCCTCATTGGCCGTTTATATGGTATTTCTTCATCAGCCTCTTAGCTTCCTCGATTCCTTCATCTGTGAGATAAACAGATTTTGACCGCCTGCTATCTACGATCAGCTTGTTTTCCGATAATTCATTTAGAGATTCAAAGGGATATCCCTTCCAGCTTCTTTGAGCCTCACCTAATCCATAATCATCTTTAAAAGAGGTTAAATATAACAGCATTAAAGTTAACTCATCAATTTGGTCTTTCATATGAAGCATTCCCTTCTTTTTTCTACCGTTTATCTTCACGATGGCCTAATCCATGCCAAGCTATACTTTTATTTTATAGGAAAGATCCAGACCAGAACAGCGGAAGAAGGATATTGGGATAGAATAACGATTTAAAGATTGAGGGGGGAATTATATGAAAAAATTATGATACAGGAATCTAATAATCAATTAATAAATAGCCAGGCTCAATCATTCATCCTTCCCAATGAGGATGAATGGATCGAACTTCGAACGTACATCCTGCAATACGCTGATTTTTCTGGATTAACTGATTTTGATCTCTTTTTAGAGGTGATGAAATGGATGAATAATCGTTGGACACATGATGGCATGAATGATGCAGGTGATGCCTCATCCTTAGAAATTCT
Source organism: Pradoshia eiseniae (assembly GCF_002946355.1). Classification (NCBI taxonomy): domain Bacteria; kingdom Bacillati; phylum Bacillota; class Bacilli; order Caryophanales; family Bacillaceae; genus Pradoshia; species Pradoshia eiseniae. The sequence continues at coordinate 6,330 of NZ_PKOZ01000003.1, read as the reverse complement.
GAGAAGAGCAGATGATGGGGAAAACTTTCGGTGTGTGGAATATGCAAGAGTGACCAAAGATATTCTGTTAGCCATGGGCTATATCGCAAGGTCCTTGAGTGTACTTTCAGAAAATGCCGATTATGCAGGCTTCGGTCAGGCGCATTCCGTCACTGAGGTCTGGTCTAATCGGTTTGAAAAATGGATATTTATTGATTCGCAATTCAATGTTTATGCCATAAAGGATGATATACCATTAAGTTATTATGAGATATTTGCCGTGTTTGAGGATGTTTCGTTTCGCTTTCTAAGTAATGAGACCTTCTTTAATGAATATAGAGATTTTATTGGCCGATATTTCGGTTATGCAGGTTCGAAGATGTTCATCAATGGCCTAAAAACAGATATATTTCTTCAGCTCAAAGGAAAACGTCAGTTAATGACGTTTCAGGCTATGCAATTCTCCAATTCTCTGTTTACTGAAAGGGCAGAGGACCTTTACTTTAATCCGAATAATACAGCCGTCTTATTTGAGTATACAGAGCCTGTTGACCCGATGGAAATCATAAAGGAAAACATTCTAAAAACGGTAGAGGAGATGATGAATCATTTTGATTTATTCTCTGTGAAACCGAACTTGATTTTAAGGTTTATATCCAACACTCCATATTTAAGCCATTACGAATTGGCGATCAATGAAAATGAACCGGTTGAAATCAAAAATGGCGCCTACGAATGGAGTATAAAAAATGATGTCAACCTAATCCGTGTGTGCTCGGTTAATAGGCAAGGAATTAAGGGGAGCCTCACAGAAATTAAGATAACCTATAAATGAATTGATGTTATAGAATGGTTGTTTTCGTAAAGATTATTAGAAGAAAAAATGGAAATTTAATTGTTTAACTCAAAAAGCAAGGTATGTAAAACGGAGTGCCAAAGAGTTGACGTTCCGTTTTTCTTATTACCGTTTTAGTAAGGAGAGTAGGGAATATTATAATTTAACCCGTAAGGATATGGTGGATACGGATATGGCGGATAATAAGGGTAAGGTGGTGGATAGTATCCAAATCCGGGACCTGGAGCCAACAATGCTCCAGCAGCAAGACCACCTAAGAAGCCTAAGCCAAGTCCTAATCCGGGTCTTCCAAATCCGAATCCAAATCCAGGCCTGCCAAATCCGAAGCCAGGTCTTCCAAATCCTCCAAATCCGAATCCTGGGCGTATTCTTTGATAATCGTCGGTCAAAGCAATTCCTCCTCTATTGTTCCTATTCAATAAAGGATATGCATTATTAGCCTATACGATTGGGTATCTACCTAAAGTTTTAAAATTTACATTACAATAAGCTTTGTGGTTTACAGTTGGAATTGGTGCAAAACATTAAATATATTAAAAGTATTAATCATTCTTTTTTTGCATTAACACTATCTAGCTTAGGTGTGTATTTAGGAAATAAAACAAGAGATATTGATTTACCTGTTTTTTTGTATATAACCTTAGTTTCGTTAGCAGGTCTAATAATAACTTCTTGGATAATTCATTCGAAAAAAGTAAGGAAAGACATAAATAATCCCGCCACCTGATGTAGCTAAAAGATGTGGAGTGAGTGTGGTTGAATCTGCAAATGGAAGGGTGGATCAGGGGGATGAACGGCCTTTTTCTATTGAACTCCTTATGCTACTAAAGAAACAGTTTATTCCAATAAGTAAAAAAGACTGAAACTTCAGTTTATATTTATTCGTATAATTATTATGACATTCAAAAGGTGGGTTGTTATGTACAAAGAGAACGGTATAGAAGCTTATGAAGCATATAATCGAACTGAGTTATTAGCAGGTTTAGAGGTGAAATCTGACTATATCCTTATTAAAGGAGACTATTATAAAGACATAAAAAAGGTTATGGATACTCAACCTCCAGAGAACGAAAGTATAGGAGTGGCCTTAGGAAGTGCAGGCATGTTATCAATTCTCATTTATGCAATAAATGCAGTAAGAATTTCATTCAGTAAAGCAGATAAAACAGATAAAATCATTGAAAAAAAGTTAAATTCATACAAAATTAAAAGGATGACAGATGACGGTTTATTATTGAGTTTAAAGCAGTTAGATTATTAGAAAATACATATAGAGAATAGTTCTATGTAAATAAATACAGTTAAACTATCGAGGGCATTACTCAGTGTCAAGGGCTGTGTGATCAGCTCTTTTTTTCTTATTCCGGAAAAGGATCAGGTTAGCAGAAGAGGAATATTAACATAATATATCGAATAATTAGCATAAGTTATTCACTGAGAAATTAATGGTTAATTGAGGGGTTGCTGCTCTTTGTATATAGTAGTTGAAAATTGAAAGAGATTGGTTTTCTGAAACTTACCAGAATGGATTTGTTATAGGTAAAGCTTTAGAAGATAAAAATATTCATTAATAAGTTAGAAATTCCAAAAGGGAGTATAAAATATGAACCTTGTTAAATTTTTTGGTTTACAGTTCCTACTATTTGGTGTAGTTCTGCTGACTAACTTCTACTTAGACAGCTATATTAGTAAGCCATTTACTTTTACGGACTTTATCGCAATAATTATTGGATTGTTGATAATAATACCTGTATTTATTCTTTATGGAAAGTTAGACAAGCGTCTAAAACCTATTCCTATATTTATTGTAATTTTACTGATTATATTAGCAATGGTTTTTGCAAGTATTTTTACTGCTTTTATGACTGGAGAAGTACAGTTTTAATTCTAATTCTATTAAGGAGGCATTGATCCAAGAAGGATTGAAGTCTTTTTTTGTGTTGAATTTCTTATGGAAGAAAAGGGGCAGTTTAGCGAAAGAAGGATTTTTATTATACATAGGAGAACTAATATAATTATTAACCGGTACTGAGAGAGGTTTAACTGTATGACAACTTACTTGAAGAAAGAGAAAAATAAAGCTCCTAAAAAAGCACTTAGAGTATTCCTTGTTATCTGTCTATTATTTACTGGGGTTATTGCTTATGGAGTATATTGGGCGTTTTTCGATATGAACAGACTACCAAAAGGAGAATATCTTATCGAAAAAACATCACCTGGCGGCCATTACACACTAAAAGCATATCTCACTAATAGAGGGGCTACAACGTCATATGCTGTTCGTGGCGAGTTGGTCTTTAATGAAGGCAATAAGAAAGCCAAAAATATTTATTGGAATGAACGAGAAGAAACTGCCAATATTACCTGGACAGACAATGATACAGTTGAGATCAACGGGCACACATTAAATGTACCTAATGATAAATTTGATTTTAGACATCAATGATTCATCACTAAACATACTGTTGAATCAAGATAGATTCAAAACTCTTAATTCTTTATTGGACAAACGGGCAGGTTAGCGGAATAAGGAGATAATAAATATCATAGAGAATGATTTATAGAATATAGAATAAATTTTATTGATAAGGGTGTGTTGGATTGAAGGGACTAGCTTGTTTTTTGCTAATCTTTCATTTAATTATCGCAGGATTGTGGATAGCTAATTCGCAGTATTTATTTTCATTTTGGAGTGTAATTATATGGGGGATTTCTATAATCTTGGGGTTTCTCACTTATAAAAAAATCAACGAGGGAATCATTATTAGGAAGCTTATATTGTTTGGAAGCTCATTTATGTTTTTTTTGTTAATATTAACTGGTTTGATACATATTGCAACAGATTCAATGCCGTAAAATTAAATATTCAACTTCAACTAATATAATGAAATTCAACGGGTAGGAATTGGCGGAAGTTACAAGGTTGTGAGAATGTAGCATAGTATGTGAATAAATGTTTTTTACAAACAGGGGCATTGATCCAAGAAGAAGGAAAAATGTCATAAGGAGGATAACTCAATATGTCTAGTAATAGGTATCACAGAGCTTTCGGAGTTTACGGTATTTATGTAGAGGATGGAAAACTCTTAGTTATAAATAAGAATGGTGGTCCATATATAAATCGTTTTGACTTACCTGGGGGAAGTTTAGAAGAAGGTGAAACTTTATCAGAAGCAATGAAAAGAGAATTTCTTGAAGAAACAGGTCTGGAAATTGAAATAGAAGAAAGCATTGGGGTGATAGATTTTAAACTGCTTTGGTTATGGAAGGAGTTTACGAATGTTCATCATATTGCGGTCTATTATGTCGTTAAAAAAGTGGGAGGAAAAATAGAAATTCCTGAACAGTTTGAAGGCCAAGATTCATTAGGAGCAGTTTGGATTTCTGAAAAAGATGCTTCATTAGATAATGCTTCACCGTTAGTGTTAAAAGCGTTTGAGTGGTTAAAGACCAAGGATTTAGGGATAGATGCCGAAGTGTATAAGGATTGGATAGTCTTGAAATAAATGTTTTGTTATTCAGTACGGGGTGTTAACTCAAGGAGGATTGAAGATCTTTTTTATTGAATTCCTTATCAAAAAAAAGGGCAGGTTTGTTCAATAAGTAAAATAGAAGTGTAGAGAAATATTTATGGTTCTGTTGTTAGAATCGCAATTACAGTTATTATTACTACAAATGATAATGTAAACGAGAATGTGTTTTTAGGATGGTCCTCTCCATCATTAATTTTTCCGATGATTGAAATCAAATTCAAGCAAAAAACAATACCCCAAATTGGCAGTGTTATGAATCCGATTATTACGTAAAATTTTAAAATATGAATTACTCCTTCCAAAGAAAATGGTACGATAATAAAATCTATTTTACCAAAGTAGTTTGAACTAAAAAAATTGATATTTAAACATATGGAACAGATTGCTTATTTCAACTTGTCAAAAACGAATAAAACACCTATAAACACTTTGAGATACATCTCAAAGAAAAAATACCACCATTGATGGTATTCAATCTTCTAATTCTAAAATTGATAGTGGAAAATAACGTAAATGCTAATCAACTTTATTATTTTTCCTTATTACATCACGAATTTCCTTTAGATAATCATTTTTCTGTTTCATTAAATTTAAGATATTAATTGCAACATAAATAGCAAAAACGAGTAATCCTAAATTTATCAGAATAGGTATAATTGCCACAAAAGTCAACGCTCCCATAAGTTCCCCTCCCCTCCACATTATTATATTCTAAATATATTTACCATGTTTTAACTCAAAAATTTTCTTTTGTTTTTGTACAAATGGTGTATTCCCAAGGAAGGATTAATGTCTTTTTCTGTTGAATTCCTTATTGTAGAAAAGGGGCAGATTAGCTCAATAAGAATGAAGAATTATATTGATAAGTTAGGAAATCTGTTTTATGGGGGGAAATGTATGATAAGTATTGATAAACAAAAAATTATTGAAAGGTGGTTTAATGAATTTTTTACTAGAGGTAAATTGGATGTTTTAGAAGAACTTACGACTGCGGACTTTATTTATCACTCAAGAAACGGTGATAATACGAAAGAAAAAATGAAGGAATTTATGAAATGGTACCGTAATGTTTTCCAAGACGATGAATGGATTATAGATGATTTGATAGAGCAAGATAATAAGTTAGTTGTTCGTTATACGGGTTGGATGACATATAAGGGAGGATGGTTTAATATTCCTTCTGAAAACCAACGTGTTAAGGAAACGGGTATTATGATTTTTACATTTGAAGATAGAAATATTAAAGAGCTATGGTGTGAGAATAGTGATGCTGCTATCCTATTTGAATTAGGTGCATTAGAAAAAAATACTCATAAGATTTTTTAATTATTGTGGTACTATCAAGGGCATTGATTCAAGGAGGATTAATGCCTTTTTATGTTGAATTCCTTATAGAAGTAAAGGGGCAGTTGTGCGGCCGAGCCTAGGTCGTATCATATAGCGGGTGGGATTCCCGCCGAGTAAGAACTAGCCATTCGCTCGTAGCGAGTCTTGGAGGGGCAAAGGTAACTTTGGTCTTTAAGCGTAGACAGTTAGGTGGCGGGCCGAAAGCCAAATGGTTGAAGGGATTGAGCTCCATAAACGTTTGTAAACCGAGAGGGCTGATGACTTAACTGCGTGCAGAAAGCAATATTTTATCTTTTGTTATAGGCGAGAAAGATAAAACCTCTCTGGAGTCAGAGACCTTGGCACGTCATACATAGATATGGTACGGCAACTCGGGAGACCCTACCGGTCTTTTCTGTTTTTTTTAGAAGAGTATGATGTACAAGCGATAACAAGTAAGGAAACCAAATGCCGGGTAGGGAGTCGGATAGCAGCGTAGTACCAATGAAGTTGGGTAATGCCGATGGAGGAAAGGCTAGCTACCAGTTATTGCCCTTATTAGGGACACATTTACTACACACAGAGGTAGGGATAATAAATGGAAACAAAACTACTAAGGATAGCAGAATTAGCTAA